>NZ_JBQCUB010000008.1:108810-117688 GCF_051963655.1 Neisseria sp. P0001.S007
GGGGAGTCGTCAAGCGGTTAAGACACTGGATTTTGATTCCAGCATGCGAAGGTTCGAATCCTTCCTCCCCAGCCAAATAAAAGCGTGTAAGTTTTCTTACACGCTTTTTTACGCTAAGAGCAAAATAACGCTGAAAAACTTTTTTTTACCCGTTTTTACGAGTATAATCGCATAATTAGTGTCTTAGACATGGGGCAGAGGGAAGCGTAATGTTTTCTGAGCGTAAATCAAATCTAGAATCAGGTGAAGATATGGCTGCTTATGACAGTTTAATGGTGTTTACCGGTAATGCAAATCCGGAATTGGCGCAACGTGTTGTCAAACATTTGGATATTTCACTCGGTGAAGCCACCGTTTCCAAATTCTCTGATGGCGAAGTAGCCATTGAATTGTTGGAAAATGTGCGTGGTCGCGACGTGTTTATTTTGCAACCTACCTGCGCGCCAACCAATGACAACCTGATGGAAATTTTGACTATGGCCGATGCACTCAAACGTGCTTCTGCCGGTCGTATTACTGCCGCGATTCCTTACTTTGGCTATGCGCGTCAAGATCGCCGTCCTCGCTCTGTCCGTGTGCCGATTTCTGCTAAATTAGTGGCAAATATGTTGTACTCGGCAGGCATCGACCGCGTATTGACTGTTGACTTGCATGCCGACCAAATTCAAGGTTTCTTCGATATTCCGGTAGATAATATTTACGCTACCCCGATTTTATTGAACGATATTAAACAACAACGTATCGAAAATCTGACTGTTGTCAGCCCTGATATCGGTGGTGTTGTACGTGCACGTGCTGTTGCTAAATCTTTAAATGCTGATTTGGCCATTATCGATAAACGCCGTCCTAAAGCCAACGTGGCTGAAGTGATGAACATTATTGGCGATATTCAAGGCCGTACTTGCTTGATCGTAGATGATATGATCGATACGGCAAACACCTTGTGTAAAGCGGCTGTTGCCCTGAAAGAGCGCGGTGCAGAACGTGTACTGGCATACGCCAGCCATGCAGTATTCTCCGGTGAAGCAGTGAATCGAATTGCTTCTTCCGAAATTGACCAAGTAGTTGTGACAGATACGATTCCGTTGTCTGAAGCAGCTAAAAAATGTGAACGCATCCGTCAAGTTACCATTGCCGGTTTGCTGGCTGAAACGGTACGCCGTATCAGCAATGAAGAATCCGTCTCATATCTTTTCAATGAAGATGTGATGACTGGCGGCATGTTGCTGCCATAACCCGATGTCGTATTAAGCTGGTCGCGGCCGATGACGACGATTTTATCTAAATTGGAGTATTAAACATGACTTACGAAATTCAAGCCTCTGTTCGCGAAGCCCAAGGCACTGGTGCGAGCCGCCGCCTGCGTCGCGAAGGCCAAATCCCTGGCATCCTATACGGTGAAGGTCAAGAGCCTGTTGCTATCGCTGTAGATCACAAAACTGTATTCTACGCATTGGAAAAAGAATCTTTCCATACTGCTTTGATTAAACTGTCTTTGAACGGTGAAACTAAAGACGTTATCGTGCGTGACTTCCAAATGCACCCATTCCGTCGCGAAGTTCAACACATCGACTTCCAAGCTGTAAAAGCTGATCAACCTGTACGCATCCGCGTTCCTCTGCACATTGTTAACGCTGAAAACTCTCAAGCTGTTAAACTGCAAGGTGGTCGCGTATCTCTGTTGAACACTTCTGTTGAAGTAGTTGCTTTGCCTGCAAACATTCCTGCTTTCTTGGAGCTGGATTGTGCATCAGTAGTTGCCGGCGACATTCTGCACTTGTCAGACATCAAATTGCCAGAAGGTGTTGAAAGCGTTTCTCTGAAACGTAACGAAAACTTGGCTGTTGCTACTGTTACCGGTAAAAAACGCTAATAGGTAGTTAAGATAAGAAAACCGTATCAGATAAATCTGATACGGTTTTTGTTTTGCATATAAAATCATTTGCTATAAAACTAGGTCAAATGTAACAGCATATGTACTTTATAAGATTGAAGCAATTTCATTGCGAAGTTTATTAAGAAAGCGGCCATGCCGTACCCATTGTGCGGCTGATTCATAATCCTGTTGTTCAAATGCTTGTTGCAAATCTTGATATAGGTTGTTTTGTACTTCTTGAATTTCTTGATCCAGTGCTCGGATGGCATCATGGTTTTGTTCCATTTGTGCATCCATCAATGTTTCCCGCCATTCCATCTGCTGCATGAGGAATTCTGGTGAAAACGAAGTATGTTCAGGTGCATCAGCATCGATATTTTGACTTTTCAAGAGATAAGCGGCCCGATCAATAGGGCTTTTTAATGTGCGGTAGGCATCATTAATTGTAGAAGACATCATGACGGCTTGTTTCTGCTCAAAAGCTGAGGCAGAAGCAAATTTATCAGGATGAAAGCGGGCTGCTAAAGTACGATAGGTCTGTTCGAGTGCTTCAGTATCAATATTGAAAGATGGCTCAAGCTGGAAGAGGTTGAAGTATTGAGACATGATATTAAAGGAAAAAATCTAAAGAAGAGGATTATTTTACGATATAATCCAGAAACTGTTTATACGAAAGGAAAACAATATGACCGGTAAGGTGCAATACAATAAAGGCAAAATACGAGACAATGCCTTAAAAGCCTTAGTCAAATCTGATTTGTTCCGACACAAAGTAGAACGAAAAAGAAAAGGCAAGGGCAGCTATAATAGGCAAGAAGCCAAAAAATGGCGGGATGGTTTTGATACTTTCCCGCCATTTTTTATATTTTAAACGTGGAAGCTCTCACCGCAGCCGCAAGAGTCTTTAACGTTTGGATTTTCAAATTTGAAACCTTCCTGCAAACCTTCTTTGGTGTAATCGACCTGCGTGCCGTCTAGATAAACCAAGCTTTTCGGATCGATATAAACGCGCGCGCCGTGTTCTTCAAAAATCAGATCATCCTCGTTCACTTCATCGACAAATTCCAGGTTGTATGCCATGCCCGAGCAGCCGCTGGTTTTCACACCCAAGCGCACGCCCAAGCCTTTGCCACGTTTGGTCAGGTAGCTATTGATGTGTTTGGCTGCATTTTCTGTGATGGTAATCATGCTTTTTTCCTCATTTCGCAATCATTTTCTGTTTTGCCTGCTTTTTTATTTCAGACGGCCTCTTGACTATCAGGCCGTCTGAAAACGCTGTTTTGCCCACTCTATTGCAGCGGCAATGGCAGCTTTTGCCTGCGGACTGTTTTTCCAACAGGTCGAGCCGGTCAATTGTGCGCCCTGTTCCAAAATATCGTCCAAATCTGCCGCCGCCAGCTTGGCAACATCATCCACCCCCATTTGCTGCAAACGCTGCAACACGGTTTTGCCTATGCCTTTGACGGCAAGCAGGGATTGGATTTCTTTATTGGTAAAAGGCATATCGTCTTCTTTGATTTTTCAGGTATAACGCTAAATATAAGCTGTAGCTTATTGCCCTCTCCCTAACCCTCTCCCGCGGGGAGAGGGGATAGATCGACAGGTAGTCCCAAACTTGGTAGTAACTTCAAAACGATTAAGTTTCTGCATACTTGGTTTTTCCCTACAAAAGAAGAGGGGAATGAACCACCAAATTTGCTTTTCTCGAAGACTCGCCAGAAATCTTGGGAACACTTGCCGACAAGGGTTCGCTGAATCCAGTTATTTGTTTTCCTGACGTTTGCGATAGTCGGCAACGGCTGCTTTTACTGCATCTTCAGCCAAGATGGAGCAGTGGATTTTCACGGGCGGCAATTCCAACTCTTCGGCGATTTCGCTGTTTTTGATTGCCAGTGCATCGTCAAGGCTTTTGCCTTTGACCCACTCGGTAATCAGGCTGGAAGAAGCGATGGCAGAACCGCAACCGTAAGTTTTGAATTTTGCATCTTCGATAATACCCTCATCGTTTACTTTGATTTGCAGACGCATTACGTCACCGCAGGCCGGTGCGCCGACCATGCCGGTACCGACAGACTCGTCGTTTTTGTCGAAAGTACCAACGTTGCGGGGGTTTTCGTAATGGTCGATTACTTTATCGCTGTATGCCATGATGTGGTTTCCTTTGTGTTTTTAGTGGTGTAAATGGTTTGTTTACGAATATTCAGACGGCCTGAAGTTTAGATTTTGCACGCGCCGCCTTCGCAGCCGTCATCATTCTCTGAATCAACGCCGCCTTCTACGGTAACGTCGTCAAAATCTTCGAGCAGGTTGTCGAGATTGTCGAGGTCGATTTCTTGTTCGTTCATGGGTTGTATCCTTGATTCTAATGTGGTGGCTTTTAGGTCGTCTGAAAAGGCCTTTGGGGATTTTCAGACGACCTTTTTTATTTATAGGTAGGTTGGGTTATTAAACTCAACATTTCAGGCGCTTTAATAGACTCGTTGGGTTTCCAACCCAACCTACGCTTGCTTAAAATATCGTGGTTTGTTGATGTTTTAGTCGTCTGAAAAAGACGATTGTTCTAAATTTTCTAAAATTAGGCATGCCAATAAGCTGCTATCGACATGGTATGCCTGAATACAGGCTTGAATCATTTGTTCGGCAGAGATATTTTGCCAATGTATCTGCAAACCGTTTTTCATTGCCAATTGCGTCATAAACAGGCGCAATGTTCTGCCGTTTCCTTCACGAAAAGGATGTAGGACGTTCAACTCGCCCAAATAATAGGCCACACGCTCGGCGAATTTATCTTTATCCAACCCCCGCAAATAGTTTTCGCTTTGCAGCTTCTCCAAAAGTGTACGGCTTTCGTTTTCGATAAAAGCAAAATTGGCAAATCGGGTATTACCTTTGGAAATATCAATTCGCCGGATTTCTCCTGCCCAATTATAAACATTGCCAAACAGTTCGCGATGAATGGTCTGTAAATGCGCCAAATCGAAATTGCCTGTAATGGGTTGCAAAAGCAGATTTTGGGCGGAAATAGCAGAAATATCTCTTTCGACCTTTTCTAATTTCAGTGGATCTTGAATAGCTAATTTATTTCTAAATACACCATCATTCATATAGATTATGTCTTCACCACCGTATTTACTCATTTTTTTAGAACCTTTGTTTAATTTTTCTTATTTCTTTCTCAATATTTGTTTTACCAATCTTTAGAAGTTGCATTGCATATTGAGTTTGTCGACTAATTTCTAAATTCTCCATTTTCCATGAACCAGTGATATCATCAACATCTTTTGTCCAATGATCTTCAATAGTTAACCATTCCAAACTTCCTTTATCACGATCAATAATATCAAGATGATGTCCTCCTTGATAAACAAAAATGTTTTTACTCTTAAATAAGGAAGAGAATTTATTGAATATAGATCGATTGTATTCAATAACAGATAAAGCAAATTCAATATCTTTTTTTAATACGTCTAAATCTTGTTCATAATCTAAGTCAAATTGTTCAAAATATTTTCCATAAATAATACGTTTATAACCATTTGGCAAATTAATAATTTTAACTTTCATGGTATTCTTTCTATGAAAATAGCATACAAGACTGTCTATAAAAAGTGTTTTACTGTATTCAAAAATCAGACTCACTTTCTCAGACAGCCTTTGTTTGACATCAATCTTAATGCGCTGCCCATTCAATCGAGTTCAAATCAATCCCGTCTTTGAACATTTCCCACAGCGGAGACAGTTCGCGCAGTTTGCCGATTTTGGATTTGATCAGTTCTGCTGCGAATTGGACTTCTTCTTCGGTGGTCATGCGGCCGAAGGTGATGCGCAGGGAGGAATGTGCCAACTCGTCGTTGCGGCCGAGTGCGCGTAAAACGTAGCTTGGCTCAAGGCTTGCGGAAGTACAGGCGGAGCCGCTGGATACGGCGAGTTCTTTGACTGCCATAATCAGGCTTTCGCCTTCGACGAAGTTGAAGCTGACGTTCAGGTTGTTTGGAGCGCGGTGTTCGAGGTCGCCGTTGATGTAGACTTCTTCGATGCCTTCGATACCTTTGAGGAAGATATCGCGCAGTTTCAGGTAGTGCGCAGTGTCTTGTGCCAATTCTTCTTTGGCAATGCGGAAGGCTTCACCCATGCCGACGATTTGGTGGGTCGGCAATGTGCCGGAACGGAAACCGCGTTCGTGGCCGCCACCGTGCATTTGGGCTTCGAGGCGGACGCGTGGTTTACGGCGTACATACAGGGCACCGATGCCTTTAGGGCCGTATACTTTGTGGCCGGACATAGACAACAAATCAACTTTGGCGTCTTCAACGTCAACAGGCACTTTGCCGCATGCTTGTGCTGCGTCAACGTGGAAAATGATTTTGCGTTCGCGACAGATTTCGCCGATGGCAGGAATATCTTGAACCACGCCGATTTCGTTGTTTACCCACATGACGGAAACGAGGATGGTGTCTTCGCGGATGGCGGCTTTCAGTACGTCTAAGTCAACCAAACCGTTTTCTTGTACGTCCAGGTAAGTTACTTCATAACCTTGGCGTTCGAGTTCACGCATGGTGTCGAGCACGGCTTTGTGCTCGGTTTTCACGGTGATGAGGTGGTTGCCTTTGGATTTGTAGAAGTGCGCCGCGCCTTTAATGGCGAGGTTGTTGGACTCGGTCGCACCGCTGGTAAAAACGATTTCTTTGGAGTCGGCGTTAATCAGGGCTGCAATGTCTGCGCGTGCTTTTTCTACGGCTTCTTCTGCTTCCCAACCGAAGCTGTGGCTATTAGAAGCTGGGTTGCCGAAAATATCGGACAGGTAGGGAATCATTTTTTCGGCAACGCGGCGGTCAACGGGAGTAGTGGCGGCGTAGTCGAGGTATACGGGGGTTTTGACGGTCATGGTTTGCTCTTTCGTTTGGTCATCTGCCTGCGGTCTTTGCCGCAAGTCGGTTTAATGAATGTGTGTAAAGGTAACGACATGACTGCTGTCGCTGCAGTTTTTTTGTTCAATGATGCTTTGCAGCGTAACGCCGCTGAGGTAATCATTGATGGTTTTGTTTAAGTTTTCCCAAAGGTCGTGGGTCAGGCAGGGGGCGCCGTGGTTGCAGTTTGCTTTGCTGCCGCACTGCGTGGCATCCAGTCGGTCTTCGGCTGCGGAGATGATTTGTGCAATATTGATTTGCTCGGCAGGAGCGGCAAGGATGTAGCCGCCGCCGGGGCCGCGTAGGCTTTCAACCAATCCGGCACGGCGCAGTTTGCTGAATAATTGTTCGAGGTAGGAAAGCGATATGCTTTGTCGTTCGCTGATGGCACTGAGTTTGACAGCGCCGGTTTGAGCGTTCATCGCCAAATCTATCATGGCGGTTACTGCAAATCGCCCTTTGGTAGTCAGTCTCATGGTGTGGTTGCCTGTGTGGGCGTTTTTATTAGTGGGGGAATTGTCTAATATCTGAGTGTTTCAGTCAAGTATGTGGCGGCTCGGTTTGATTGTTTGTTTAAATGGTGGCATGGGTTGATTTTTAAATCGGAAAATATTTTCTTTATTTTTCTGTAATTTGGACTTGAGGCCGTCTGAAAAAAGGCTATCAACCCTACAGATGGCAGGGTTAAAATGTTTTGATTTAATATTGATAGTAATATAGATTATCAAAATTATTCTTAAAATTTAGTTGTTTTGATGGAGCAGAGCAAAGGGTTGTTTGAAATATTCAGACGGCCTGAACCATCCGTCTTTACTTGAACAGAGGCAATCGACAATGAAATGTGATTTAAGCAAAATAACCTGTATCGAAGACTTGCGCCTTGTTGCCAAACGTAAAATGCCGCGTATGTTTTATGACTATATTGACTCAGGCTCTTGGACGGAAACCACTTATCGTGAAAATACGTCGGATTTTAAAGACATCCGTTTCCGTCAAAAAGTATTGGTTAATATGGAAGGACGCAGCCTTGAGACCAAAATGATCGGGCAGGATGTGAAAATGCCGGTGGCGATTGCGCCGACAGGTTTCACGGGCATGGCGCACGCCGACGGTGAAATCTTGGCGGCGCGGGCGGCGGAAAAATTCGGTATTCCGTTTACGCTGTCGACCATGTCTATTTGTTCGATTGAAGATGTGGCTGAAAACACCAGTTCGCCGTTTTGGTTTCAGCTTTATGTGATGCGCGACCGCGAGTTTATGGAGAACCTGATTAAGCGTGCGAAGGATGCCAAGTGTTCGGCTTTGGTATTGACTGCCGATTTGCAGGTTTTGGGTCAGCGCCACAAAGACATTAAAAACGGCTTGTCTGCGCCACCGAAACCGACCATCGCCAATTTAATCAATTTGGCGACCAAACCGGAATGGTGCATGAAAATGCTGAACACGGAACGCCGCACTTTCCGCAATATTGTCGGTCATGCGAAAAACGTGGGCGATTTGTCTTCGCTGTCTTCATGGACTTCCGAACAATTCGACCCGCGCCTGAGCTGGGACGATGTAGCACGCATTAAAGATTTGTGGGGCGGCAAGCTGATTATCAAAGGCATTATGGAACCTGAAGACGCGGAAAAGGCAGCGAAAAGCGGTGCGGATGCATTGGTCGTTTCCAATCATGGCGGCCGTCAGCTTGACGATACCGTGTCTGCCATTAAGGCTTTGCCTGATGTGGTCAGTGCGGTGGGCAGCGACATCGAGGTTTGGATGGACAGCGGTATCCGCAGCGGTCAGGATATTTTGAAGGCTTGGGCTTTGGGTGCGAAAGGTACGATGATTGGCCGGGCGTTTCTGTATGGTTTGGGTGCGTATGGTGAAGAAGGCGTAACCCGTGCGCTGGAAATCCTGTATAAAGAAATGGATATTTCCATGGCGTTTACCGGTCATCGCAATATTCAAGATGTGGATTCCAGCATTTTACGTTCTACGCGTTGGGCTCAAGATGAATTTTAATTTTTGAACATAAGAAAAGATGCTACTTTAGCCGTCTAGCCCTATTTCGAGTAATTTTTATATCATGTTAATTTATCTTGATATTTAT
>NZ_JBQCUB010000009.1:0-115120 GCF_051963655.1 Neisseria sp. P0001.S007
TCGCCCGCAGCCTGCCCCTGATCGTTAAAGGTGCCGAAGGGGGTGATATGGTCGCGGTTGTCGATGGAGAAACCGCTGCGCTTGCTGCTGCCGGTTTGCCGGCGGCTGTCGGCCGCGGCCAGCAGTCGGATATCGTCGCTGGCATACAGCAGGGCATCGCCTTCGGCGGAGATTTGTGCGTCTTTGGCTTCGATGCTGCCTTCGGTGGCACGGATGCTGAGATGGCGGCCGGCCGTCAGCGAGCTGCCGACGGCTTCGGTGCTGCTGCTATCCTGCGTCTGCGTGCTGCGGCTGCGGCCGCCGCTGATCACGACAGGCGTGCCCGCCGCCTGGCTGGCTTTGGCCGAGGCGCTGCTGCGCTGCATCCAGTTGCCAACAATACTGTCGCTGTACCCGCCGCCCTGCATGGCTTTGTCCCAGGCATTTTTACCGGCGGTATAGGGGTCGTAAGTGATGCCGATCGAGAAGCCGCTTTGTTTACGCTGTGTCCGGCTGTGCTGTTCGCTGCGGTTATAGGCTTCGTCAAGGGAAACTTCGCGCCCCTGCAGCTTCAGATCGCCACCGGCATACAGCTGTGCGGCTTCGGTACTCAGTTTGCCGCCCGCCGCTACGGTGGTATCGCCTTTCAGGCTGCCTATCTGCGAGGAGACTACGGCAGACGATACGCTGTTTTACTGCAGGTTTTCTTGGGTCTTGCCGTAACCGGCCATCGCTACGCCGTTTTTCAGGCTACCGGTGAGGCCGGACTTTTTGCGCTCGTGGTTTTCCCAATCTTTGTAGCGGTTCTCGGCAGCATCAACGCGCACCTCGCCGGCGGCGGTAACCAGGGTCTGTTCGTCGCTGATGACTTGGCTGCCGCGGATGCGGGTGTCGCCGCTGGAGGCCGTTCTGACTTCGCGGCCGGTTATCACGCTGCCGGCTGCTTCGTCGTGTTGGCGCCGGTATTGGTCCAGCCGGCTTTTGCTGCCGACCAAACCGCGCTCTTTGCTGTAGGTCGATTCGTCCAGATCCAGGGTGCGGCGGCCTTCGGCGATGGCGATGTTTCCTTGGGCGGCCAGGGTAGTGTGGCCGTTTTGGCTGTCGATTTGGCCTTGGCGGATGCTGAGCTCTTTACCGGCGGATACGGTGATGTTGCCGGCCGCTTCGATGCGGCTGCCTGCTTCGGCGCTTTGGTGAATGTGGCGGTGGTTTTTGTCGTTTGCCGCGCCGTAGCTTTCGTGGCTTTCGGTGCGGACGGTGCCGAGTGTGACGCTGCCTTCGCGGGCAATCATTTGGCTGTGGCCGTCGCGGGCGCGGTTGGCCAGGCGGGCGCCGTTCAGTTTGATGTCGTGCCCTGCTTCGAGGCTGAGCAGGCCTTGGCCGTCTTCTGTGCCGCTGACATACAGTCCGGCCACACGGTCAACGGTGGTGCGGCCGTTGTGCGAGTCGCCGCTTTGGGCGGTGCTGCTTTGGAGGGTGATGTTGTCGGCTTTGAGGCTGAGCAGCCGTTCGGCTTCAATGCTGCCGCCGGTGATGTCGATTTGTTGTTGGGCGTCGAGTATGACGTTTTTGCCGCCGATGCGGCCGCTGTTACTGATGTCGCCGGCAGCCAGATCGACGATGCGCCGGCCGGCCAGGGTGCCGCGGTTGTCGATGCGGCCGGCATTCAGCTGCAGGGTGTCGGCGCTGATGAGTCCGCCGGCGCTGTTGAGATCGCCGGGGCGGGCGAGGACGTAGACTTTGGGTACGAGTACGCTTTGGCTGCTGCCGTCGGCCAGGGTAACGGTCTGGCTTTCAAGCCAGACGATGTCGCTGGTCAGCCGGGCAACTTGTTCGGGGGACAGGGCGATGCCGGGGGTCAGCTGCTGGGCGCGGGCAAAGCTGATGCCGGCGTCCATCAGGGCTTGGAATTGGGCTTCGTCGTTGGGGTAGCCGTCCAGACGGCGGTAGCCGGTCAGACGGGCAATCTGTTCGTTGATCAGGCGTTGCTCGTAATAGCCGTCGCCCAGCCGTTTGTGGGTGCGGTTGGGATCGGTTTGCAGGGCTTTGAGCATGTAGTCGCTGCCCAGCCAGGTGCGGTAGTCGGCATAGGCAGGATCGGTTTCCACCAGATAGCCGGGGCGGTCGGGACGGACGGTGTACAGGCTGCTTTCGGGCAGACTGAAGCTGCTGTCGGGACTTTTAATGCGTTGTGGCGCAACGGCGACGGTGGCGGCATCGGCCGCGGCGGCATGGCCGGCGGGAGGGTTCAGGCTGCCTTGGTTTTGCAGAATGTCGCTCAGCTGGTTTTCAAAGTCGTGGGTGCTGACGCTCGGGTTGTTGTAAGCATAACCACCTCTCCAATAGACATGATGCCTGCCTCGGTGGCCATGGCTTCTTTCGAAGGTCGCATGTTCGCTTATGCCGACTTCTTCCAGACGCCGCTGCTCTTGGGTGGCGTGGTTGGCAATCTTGTCTTTGGAAAGCCCCGACAATGTGCCACCGATCAGGATTTTGCTGTCACTGTTACGCCATTCTCCGCCTTCGGCTTTCAGGTCGCCGCCAATCAGGATTTCGCCCGGACGGCTTTCTACGATACGTTGGCGGTAACGGTTCAGGCTGTATTGGTAGCGGCGTACCGCCGATACGTCGGAGCGTTCGAATTTGCGTTCGGTACTGCCGCTTTTCTGTCTGCCCTGCTCGTTGAAACGGAAGACCAGATTGGTTCGGTATTGGCTCATGTTGCCGTCTTCGCCGTCAATGTAGCGTTCGGGCTCGCCGGCAAAGGTGTAGGCAGTTTGGCGGCGGCTGTCGGCCAAATATTCTTCGGTGCGCAAACCGGCGTTTAGGTTGTCCAGTTTTTGAACGGCAATCTGCCCGCCTCCCACTGCTTCAATCCGCGCGCCGCGGTTTTCCAGGCGCTCGGCCCTGCCTTCGGCCTGATGGCGCTCATTCAAACGGCCGCCGATATGCAGTGTGCCTTCGCTGCTGATCAGGCTGGAGACGCTGCCGGTTTGTACTTGGCCGTTTTCAATCCGGCCAAAGCCGCTGCCGGTGTTGCTTATGCTGCGCATGCCGATGTCCAGCCGCTCTCGTGCGGCAATCACGGGGGCTTGGTTTTTGCCGTCTGCGCTTGCTTCTTCGCGGTTGTTCAGGCTGCCGCCGCCCAGGGCGAGACGGCTGCCGTAGATGCGGCCGCTGCCGATGTTGTTCAGGCTGTCTGCGGCATCAATACGGGTCAGGCCGTTGCTGTTGATCAGGCCGCGGTTGTCCACGGTGTCGGCGCCAATACGGGTATTGCTGCCGGAAACCAGTTTGCCTTCGGCGCGGTTGTCGATGTGCCGGGCACGGATGTCGAGGGCTGCGCCGCCGGCCAAACGGTGGCGGTTGCGGATGCTGCCGCCGCTTTCGATGCTGAGTGTGCGGCCGGCTTCGATGTCTGCGCTGCTGTCAAAGTCGGCGCTGAGTTTGAGGGCGGCATCACGGCCAGCGGCCAGGGTGCCGCTGCCGTCCAGTACCCGGGCATCCAGTCCGATGTCCTGTCCGGCCAAGATGCTGCCGTCTTGGTTGGTGATGTTGTCGGCGGCCAGTTTCAGGCTGCCGGCAGTGGTGATTTCGCCTTGTTCGTTGTTCAGGCCGTCTGAAAGGCGGATGTCGCTTTGGCTGTTGCTGCGGATGGCGCCTTGGCGGTTGTCGAGTCGGGTGCCATCCAGTTTCAGGCTGCCTGCGGCCAGGGCGCCGTCGCGGTTGTCGCTGTGGCTGCTGTGAATGTCGGCGCTGTGGGCGAGAATGTCGCCTTGGCGGTTGTCGAAACGGCTGCCGTCTGCTTTCAGGCTGCCGAGGGTGAGGCGGCCGCTGTTGGCCAGTTCGCTGTGTACGTTCAGATCGGTGCGGCCGCCCGCTTCGATGGTGCCGCTGTTGTCCAAACGGCCGGAGACGCTGATGCGGCCGTCGGCAGGAGTGGGAACTTGGGTATGGCCGCCGTGACTGTTGCCGCTATTGCCGTTGCCGTTATTGGCGGGCGGCCGCTTGTTGCCGGAGTGGGAACCATTGTTGTTGCCGTTTCCGCCGTTGTTGCCGCTACTGTTTCCACTGTTGCCGTTGTTGTTTTCCGGCAGGCCGATGCGGCCACTGTTGGCCAGGCGGGCGGTATCGACGGCTAGATCCTGACTGCCGCTTTGGCTGATGCGGCCGCTGTTGTCCAATACGGGGGCGGCAATGTCCAGACGGCCGCCGTCGATTTGACCGCTGTTGTCAATCCGGGCGCTGCGGATGCGGTTTTCTGCGGTGCTGAGAATGCGGCCGCTGTTGTTCAGGCTGCTTTTGCTGTCGATGCTGCTTTGGCCGTGGGCGTAAAGGGTGCCGCTGTTGTCGGCTTGGCCGGCGTTAAGACGCAGGGTGCCGCCGTCTTGGGCGGCGACGGTGCCGCTGTTGGCCAGTCTTCCGTCGGCGCTGAGGGTCACGCCGCCGGCACCGGCGTAAATCTTGCCGGCATTGCGGATGCCGCTGCCGGCATCGGCAGCAATCAGGGTGATTTTGCCGGCATACATGCCGCCCAGGGCGCCGGTGTCGATGGCAAAGACGGGGGCGGATGAAGACGGAGTGCGGGGTGCGGCGGCGTCTTTCAGGCTGCCTGCGGCGTCGGTTTGGCCGGCGGCGGCAATCACTTGGACGTCCTGCCCCCAAATGCCGCCGTCAATCTTGGCGGCACGGCTGAGAATGCGGGTGTAGTCGGCACCGCGCCCGTCAAGACCCTGTGCGCCGATTTCAATACGGCCGCTGCCGATGTCCAAACCGTCGAAACGGCCGTCTGCCAGGATGGGACGGCCGGTGGTCAGGGTGGCACCTGCGCTGTTGATAAAGCCGCCGCCGTCGACGCGGATGCCGGCGGGGTTGGCCATCACCACTTCGGCGCGGCGGCCGGCGATTTCGATATAGCCGTTCAGCCGGCTCGGGTCGCTGCTGTTGATTTGGTTGACGATTACACGGGCTTCGCCGCGGGCGAGAAAGGGGTTGCCCTGTATCCAGCCGGCCTGGCGGGTGGATACGCTTTTATGGCTGTTGTTGAGAATGGTGCCGCGCGTGTCGACATCGAAACGGCGGTATTGGTTGACGGATACGCCGTGGGCGGTGGGGGTTTGGATATTGACCTGCGGTAGTCCGTTGCCGGTTTGCAGGATGACGGGCTGCTGGGATTTGGGGGCGGATTTGTCGGCTTGGATGTCGGCAGCGGCGGCGGGCACAATCAGGGCCGAACCGAAACCGAGCAGCAGGCTGAAAGTCAGCGTGCCCAAATGCAAACGGCAGCCTGAACGGGTTTTTAGGCTGCCGTCACCGCCACCGGTTTCTCCGCCTGAGCGCTCGCCGGGACTTTTGCCCTGCCCGATGGCAGTCTCGGCTACGGCCATCAGGATGCCGCGGGTGCGGTTGAAGACGATTTTATGGCAGTGTTTGTTCATGTTCTTGCGTCCGTGTGGAAATGGGAAACAGGCAGCCCAAATGCAGGCGGTGCCCGTGTTTTCTCCGGTTAAAACGAATAGTTTAGGTTGAAGCCGAAAACGGCGGTACGTTTGCTAAAGCCTTGCGGTTTTTTAATCGGTTTGCCGACAAATAGGTCGTAATTCAGGCTGCCGCCTGCTTTGAACTGGCCGCGCAGGCCGGCGGCGGCGCCGATTAGGGTTTGGCCGAGCAGGTATTGCGCCGAGTCACCGGAAACATGGCCGCCGTCTAGCGCCAGATAAAACTGGTGGGCAGCCTGAAAATACCAGCCGGCTTCGTTGCGCCAGTACCAGCCGCGCTCGGCCGACAGTGAGCTTTCGCCGTCGAAGCCGCGCACGGTGTAGCGACCGCCGATGGCGATTTTGTCCAAAGGCGTCAGCGGGGTTTTATTCCACTGGGCATGGAGGGCGGTGTCATATACGAAGTGCTGCCGGCCGATTTGGAAGGGGTGGTTATAGCTGATGTCGGCAGTGATCACCTTCATTCTCGAAGTGCCTTCATCAAACACCTCTTCAGGGGCGGCAATGGCATCGGCCATGCCGGTGCCGCGCTTGTAGCCAAGGCCGATATCCAAAGTGCTGCGGCCGATGTATTCCTTGTGTTTTAGGCTCAACTGCCAACCGGCGGTTTTACGGCGCTGTACTTCGACTTCGGCATCATCGATAAAACTTTGGTTTTCTTTCTGCCACAGTTTGAAGCCGATATGGCTCTTGCGCCGCGCATCACGGTACAGCAGGCGGGTAAATCCGATGTCGCTGCCACGGCTTTTGCCGTTGTAGTCGTACACTTCATTGATACCCGCCACGGCTTGGTGGTAGCGGTAGTAGTTGTGGTTCCAGCTCCACAGCCAGTTGCCCGCAGGAACGGAATAGTGAAAGGCGTAGCTTTGGGTGCCGCCGGCGGTTTTTTTGCCCTCGGAGTCGGTATGGGTGTCGGTATGGCCCAGATGGCGGCCGTAGGACAGATAAAACAGATCGCTTAAGCCGAAAGGGTTGTCGGCAGAGAAAGTCAGGCTGCCTTGGTATTTGCCGGTGGTTTTGCTGCCGGAGTCGTCCACACCGAGCGACAGGCGGTAGGGCAGCAGCCGCTGCCGCCAGGCAACAATGATGTCGCTTTCATCGGGTGCATCGGCGGGAACGATTTGAATATCGGCTTCCGCGGTGGGTACGCGCTTGAGATTTTCCAGCCCCTGCTCGATACGGCGCAGATTCAGAATATCGCCGCCTTTCAACGGAATTTCGTTTTGAAAGGCGGCAATGCGCGCGGCACGGGTTTGGTCGTTGTGCGAAGTATCAGTGCGAACCGAGCGCACTTTGCCGGACAAAACGGTTAATTCCAAAGTTCCGCTGTTTAAATCCTGCGGTGCGGCCAAAATACGGGTAGTGGTATAGCCGCGGCCGATAACGGCGTTTTGTGCCGCAACCATAATGCGGTTGATGCCTTGCGCACCCAAACATTGTCCGGATTGGAAGCCGGTTTCTTTCAAGGCTTTTTTAAGTGCAAACTGAAAACGGCCGGCAGCATCGCCGGTCAGGGTAACGGTATGAATGGGGAAACAGGGGGATTCGGCCGATTCGGCTGCAGACGGAGTAAGCGTACTTTGCCGCGTATCTTCCAAACGCACATCGACTTCGCGCTGCAGCTGCTGCTCCTGCTGCCGGCGTCGCATTTCCTGACGTCTGAATTCGCTTTCTTCAATGGTATCGGCAAGTGCAGCCTGAAAAGAAAAGGCTGCCAAAATAGCTAAACTCAGATGGGTGTGTATGGCGGACATAATGTTAAACCCAGTATATTTTTACTTGAAAATAAACTCACTAAATTTTACAAAATCATTGATAAAATGTCAATGTCTTAACTTTATCTATAGATATCTGGCGCTGTTTACAGTATCTGAAGATTTCAAGAATGATACTGTGAAGCCTTATGGCAGCCTGAAAGGGTTGCGGTGTTTGAGATGTTGCCGGCGTATTTTTCTTAAGCTGTTGTGTAAAACACTGTTAGAGACCTTTGCAAAAAAGCCCTTCCCTCGACAACCGAAACCCAAACACAGGTTTTCGGCTGTTTCGCCCCCAATCACTCCTAATTCTACCCAAATACCCCCTTAATCCTGCCCGGACACCCCATAATCAGGCATCCGATCCGCCTTTTAGGCTGCAACAGGCACACTTAGCCTGTTGGCCGCTTTCAACAGGTTCAAACACATCGCCTTCAGATGGCTTTGCGCACTCACTTTGAGCAGACCAAAATAGGCTGCCCGGGCGTAGCGGAATTTACGGTGCAGCGTACCGAAGCTTTGTTCGACCACATAACGGGTCTTCGACAAATATCGGTTGCGTTTGGTTTGCGCTTCCGTCAGCGGACGGTTGCGGCAGGCTTTGCGCATAATGCCGTCTAACAACTGATGCTCTTTCAGATGTTGCCGGTTTTCCTTGCTGTCGTAGCCTTTGTCGGCATAGACGGTCGTACCTTCGGCAATGCCTTCCAACAAAGGGGACAGATGGTTGCACTCATGGGTATTGGCAGGAGTGATGTGCAGTTTCTCGATATAGCCTTCCTCATCGGTACGGGTATGTTGTTTGTAACCGAGTTTGTAGAGGCCGTTTTTCTTTGTCCAACGGGCATCTTTGTCCTTACTCGGTGTGGTTTGGCCGCTGATTTGTCCTTCTTCATCAACTTCTATGGCCTGGTGCTGTTTGCTGCCGGCGGTCTGAATAATGGTGGCGTCAACGACGGCAGCGGATGCTTTCTCTACTTTTAAGCCTTTTTCAGTCAATTGGCGGTTAATCAGTTCCAGCAATTCGGACAGGGTATTATCTTGCGCCAGCCAGTTGCGGTAGCGGCATAAGGTGCTGTAATCGGGGATGCTCAGTTCGTCAAAACGGCAAAACAGGTTGAAATCGATGCGGGTGATGAGGCTGTGTTCGAGTTCGGGATCGGAGAGGCTGTGCCATTGTCCGAGCAGGACGGCTTTGAACATGGACAACAGGGGATAGGCGGGACGGCCGCGGTGGTCTCGGAGGTAACGGGTTCTTTGACGATTCAGGTACTGTTCGATCGGTTGCCAATCAATCACCTGATCCAACTTCAATAGTGGGAAGCGGTCGATGTGTTTGGCAATCATGACTTGTGCGATTTGCTGGAAGAAGGTGCTCATGGAAAATCCTCTAAATATCTTGGTGGGAATTTAGGGGATTTTGGGGAATTTTGCAAAGGTCTCAGTTAATTCATTATTGCCAAATTCAGGCTCAGGAATAATTCTGAAAACAAGGACTCCGGCTTTTTTTTCAAAATTTGATACAGAAAAAAAGTTATTTATTTCTTTAATGTTAGGATTTTCTAAAATAGGAATTTGGATTCGTTCTCCATTATCTGTAATAAAAAATCCGCCAAAAACAATTGTTGATGCTTTCATTGTAGCCGTCTGCCGTTTTGACCAAGGTGCTGCCGTGGAAGGAGCAGGTGTGGGATTTTTGAAGAACTCAGTTCTCAATATTCCGTTTCAAATGAAGGAAAGGTCGTCTGATGTTTTTCAGACAACCTTTTTACCCTTTAAAGCGGAGGCAGTTCTACAAATGGAAAGAAATGCTGAAACTTCTGATAAATTTCAGGATGTTTTTCTAAGGCTTGTAACGCTTTTTCTTTTGAAATGGGAGGGTCATAGACATCTATACCCCTTAAGAAGGCAATACCCGTCAAGGCATTTTTTTTTCGATTTTGATAGGCTGTAACTCGAAACAAAACCTACAATATTGTCAATATCGGCAATTACCCCATCGAAATCCGCCAAGTCAAAAATATAAAAAGGGGTGTCCTCAATGGGCATATCGCGTATTACTTGTTCAATCCATAACTTGAATTCATTTAAATCAATAGATTGAGAGAATAAGCATTTAATTGCAAATCCTAAATCATCACTATCCTCTTTTATGATTTTCCACATAGTCACTTTCCTTTACTCATCGCTTCCCAACCAATATGGCCGGTATCATGATGCAAGTCTTCACCAATCAATTGCATCCTTCCTGTATCTTGATGATGATGCCAAAGGTCGTCTGATGTTTTTCAGACGACCTCATTACCCTCTAAAGCGGAGGCAGTTCTACAAATGGAAAGAAATGCTGAAACCTCTGATAAATTTCAGGATGTTTCTTTAAGGCTTTTAATGCTTTTTCTTTTGAAACGGGAGGGTCATAGACATCTACCCCCCTTAAGAAGGCAATGCCGGTTAATGCGTCATCTTGATCTTTAGATAAGTCTGAATTCGGAACAAAATCCAAAATATTATAAATATCTCCTACTCCTTCAAGATCAATTAAATCAAAAATATAAAAAGGTATATTATCAATAGGCATATCTAAGACAACCTTATCCAACCATAATTTAAATTCTTGCAAATTAATTGCTGCCGATAATAAGCAATATGTTGCAAAACTTAAATCTTGACCTTGCTCTTTCGTAATTTTCCACATAATTATCTTCCTTTATTCATCGCTTCCCAGCCGATATGACCAGTATCATGGTGAGATTTTTCAGGTACAAGCTGCATACGTCCGGTATCCTGATGATGATGCCAAGTATAATCCGGTATTTTAGATTCTCCTTTTTCAATTGCCCTTAATTGTTCTGTGTTAAAGCTTGATTTGCGAACCTGTCCTTTCCTAATGGCTTCCGCCAAATCTTTGGTTGCCAGCCTCATTTGTCCTGTCGAACTCTTAGACCTGAATTCTTGAATATCAAGCTTCGTATCATATTTCACGTGTTTCTCAAAATTTGGAAATCCTTTACTGTCAAACGGCACCCCGGTCTTCGGGTGGCTTTGGTTTGCCAGTTTGACATTTTTGCCGTTTGACGGCGGTACTGTCGAGGATTTGACATTTTGTTTGCCGTAACGCTGTTCCAATTCCGTTCTGACAGTGCGGGAGTGGTACGGTGAATCATAACTGTACCGTCCTTGTTGGGCTTGGAAAAAATTTTCCCCGACAGGTGCTTTCCCTTTCGGCAATGCAACTGCGCCCATCTGCGACTGTTTGACGGTGCTTGCACCTATACCACCCCAGTCGTATCGGGTTCGAGCATATGCGGCTGCGCTGCGTTGGGCGGCGCGTTGGATAATGCCGTCGAATCGGCCGCCGCCGTAACCTGCGTGTTTGGCGACGGGATGCGGCTGGTGGCGGTGGCGGTGAAGTACCGCGCCGATGTGTCTGCCGCCGTGCTTGAGCCGTCGCAATACGGCGTGGCGGGGCGCACGGTGGAGCGCGTTTATGTGGCGCAAAGTACCGCTGTATCAGGGCAACGGCGCGATTGCGTGGGCGTCACCCGAATTTCAGGCGCAGCATCCCTGCTTTGTGATTGCGCCCGAGTTTGACGAAATTATTATGGACGATACCAGCACCGCGTCCAACTATCTCGATGCCACTATCAACCTAATCAAACACTTGAAAACCAAGTTACCCATCGACGGCAAACGGCTCTACACCACCGGCCAGTCGGGCGGCGGCATGATGTCGATTGCGCTTCGTTTGCACTTCCGTCAGCGGACGGTTGCGGTGGGCTTTGCGCATAATGCCGTCCAGTAACTGATGCTCTTTCAGATGTTTCTGGTTTTCCTCACTGTCATAGCCTTTGTTGGCATAGACGGTCTCACCTTCGGCTATCCCTTCCAACAAAGGAGACAGGTGTTTGCACTCATGGGTATTGGCGGGGGTAATATGCAGTTTCTCGATATAGCCTTCCGCATCTGTACGGGTATGTTGTTTGTAACCGAGTTTGTAGAGGCCGTTTTTCTTTATCCAACGGGCATCGCTGTCTTTACTCGGTGTGGTTTGGCCGCTGACTTGTCCTTCCTCGTCAACTTCTATAGCCTGACGCTGTTTGCTGCCGGCGGTCTGAATAATGGTGGCGTCAATGACGGCGGCGGATGCTTTCTCTATTTTTAAGCCTTTTTCGGTCAATTGGCGGTTAATCAGTTCCAGCAATTCGGACAGGGTGTCGTCTTGCGCCAGCCAGTTGCGGTAGCGGCATAAGGTGCTGTAATCGGGGATGCTCAGTTCGTCAAAACGGCAAAACAGGTTGAAATCGATGCGGGTGATGAGGCTGTGTTCGAGTTCGGGATCGGAGAGGCTGTGCCATTGTCCGAGCAGGATGGCTTTGAACATGGACAACAGGGGATAGGCGGGACGGCCGCGGTGGTCTCGGACGTAACGGGTTCTTTGACGATTCAGGTATTGTTCGATCGGTTGCCAATCAATCACCTGATCCAACTTCAATAGTGGGAAGCGGTCAATGTGTTTGGCAATCATGGCTTGGGCGGTTTGCTGGAAGAAGGTACTCATGGAAAATCCCCTAAATGTCTTGGTGGGAATTTAGGGGATTTTGGGGAATTTTGCAAAGGTCTCATAAGGGATTTGTTGAGAAAAAGGCTGAGGAATATAAACAAAAAGGCCGTCTGAAATTTTCAGACGGCCTTTTTTGTTTTTGAATATTGTAAGTGATTGTACTACTGAGAAAAACAGGAATTAGCAAATTAAAATACTAGCATTATAAATTTAACATAATATAAATTATGCGAACTTAGACTAGCATGATGCAATAGTCTTTTCTACAAATTATGGCCATAACCAAGCCCATGTGCTTCGGCCTTCTCCTTGCAGTAAAACTAAAGTTCGGCAAGCTGAAGCTGTGTTCATGCATTCGAAGCCGATGCCGTAGGCTGATAAAACTGCAGCAATTTTGGGATGCAGAAATTTTTGTTTTGCTCCTGTACCTATGATAATGACTTCTGGACGGTTTTCTGCTGTTTTAATTGCTGATATAAAAATTTGTTCATTTAATTCTTCGATGGTTGTTTGAGGAATGATGCTCACTTTGCCATTTTGCCAGCAAATGGGTTCTGAGTATGTTTGTTCACCGATTTGCAATATGCCTTGTGAGGATGAAAAAAATGATGTGGCTTCATCGATATGGTTTTCTGTGATTTTCATGGCAATTCCTGTTTTTATGGTAGAACGATTTTCAGACGGCCTTGGGAAACTTGCAAAAAAAGGTGCAAAATCAAGCAATATCAGGTAGGATTCAACGTTTGACCTTGTGCATTGATGCTTTGCTCTGAATTTACGATTGCAAGCGATTATAACAAGCCTTGGTTTTTCGTGATTATTTTAAAGTATCGGCTCAAAAGGAGACACAATGAAGCCAGTAAATATCGGTCTTTTAGGTTTGGGTACAGTCGGTGGCGGTACGGCCACTGTATTGCAGGACAACGCTGCGGAAATCAGCCGCCGCTTGGGACGTGAAGTCCGTATTTCTGCTGTTTGTGATTTGAGCGAAGAAAAAGCCAAACAAATTTGCCCGAATGCTGCTTTTATCAAAGATCCGTTTGAGCTGGTTCAACATCAAGATGTTGATGTTGTTGTTGAATTGTTTGGCGGCACCGGTATTGCCAAAGATGCGGTATTGAAAGCGATTGAAAACGGTAAACACATTGTTACTGCCAATAAAAAACTGTTGGCTGAATACGGCAATGAAATTTTCCCTTTGGCGGAAGAAAAAAATGTCATGGTGCAGTTTGAAGCTGCTGTTGCCGGCGGTATCCCTATTATCAAGGCTTTGCGTGAAGGTTTGGCTGCGAACCAAATCCGCAGTATTGCCGGTATTATTAATGGTACCAGCAACTTCATTCTTACTGAAATGCGTGAAAAAGGCAGCGCGTTTGCAGACGTATTGAAAGAAGCTCAGGCTTTGGGCTATGCAGAAGCTGACCCTACTTTTGATATCGAAGGTCATGATGCCGGCCATAAAATTACGATTATGAGCGCATTGGCATTTGGTACGCCGATGAACTTTTCTGCCTGCTATTTGGAAGGTATCAGCAAACTCGACAGCCGCGATATCAAATACGCTGAAGAACTTGGCTATCGTATCAAGTTGTTGGGTATTACCCGTAAAACCGACAAAGGCATCGAGTTGCGCGTACACCCTACTCTGATTCCTGAAAGCCGTTTGCTGGCTAACGTTAACGGCGTGATGAATGCTGTCCGTGTCAATGCCGATATGGTTGGTGAAACCTTGTATTACGGTGCAGGAGCCGGTGCATTGCCAACTGCTTCTGCCGTGGTTGCCGACATCATTGATATTGCCCGCCTAATTGAAGCGGAAACTGACCATCGTGTTCCTCACTTGGCATTCCAACCTTCACAAGTTCAAGCGCAAAATATTCTGCCTATGGATGAAATCACCAGCAGCTACTATCTGCGCGTTCAAGCAACTGACGAACCGGGCACTTTGGGTCAAATTGCCGCACTCTTGGCCAAAGAAAATGTTTCTATCGAGGCTCTGATTCAAAAAGGCGTGATTAATCAAAGCACTGCCGAAATCGTGATTCTGACTCACACCACAGTGGAACACAACGTCAAACGCGCTATCGCAGTGATTGAAGCTCTGAGCTGCGTGGAGGCTCCGATCACCATGATCCGCATGGAAAGCCTGCATGACTGAGCAACAAACGGAAAGGCCGTCTGAAGAGCAACTGGCAGCTAGAAAGAAAGCCAAGGCAAAAATCCGCACCATTCGCATTTGGGCATGGATTATTTTGTCTTTGCTGGCTCTGACTGCCCTGCTCTCACAATGCGCCATGAACAAGCCGCAGATGAAACAAAATGTGGTGGAGTCTTGCGTAAAAAACATTCCTTTTGCTGAAAAATGGCAAACTGATTTGAAGGCAAAAGGTTTGGATGCGCAAAACGAGAAATTGGCTCAAGACTATTGTGTCTGTATGTGGGATCAGCCCTTAAGCAAACTCTCTGACGAACAAATCCGAAACTTCGGCAAAATCAGCCCAGAGGAGCAACTCAAGCTCTTGGGTGGCGCGGAAGCTTTTGAGGCACGCGATAAGCAATGCGTGGCTGATTTAAAGGCTGAGTAAACCAAAATATGGGTTTAAGCCAAAGGCTACAAGGCCGTCTGAACAACAGACGGCCTTTCTTATATTGAATAAATAGTAATAAGAATTGATTTCATTATATTTTAAGTTTAAGATAGCTTGGTTAATTGCTTTTCTATGGTTGTTGCCATGCGCTACCACTTTCCTATTGCCATTGATATTTATGATTTTTTGTATACCGGCCGGTTTGATTATCTGGAAATCGGACAATCGGCAGAGTCTATTTTGCAGATGTTTCCTGCGCCTGATTGCGTTCCTAAAGGCTTGTTGGTACAAAAAGGCTGGAATATTTGGCTTTATGGCGATATCGAACTGCATTTCTCCGACAATCGTTTGACACAGATTCGCGCTGATTTTCAGCCTGATGCTGCACTAAGCGGCGGCCGTTGGGTAAAATTGAATCCGTGGTTTTTTGCAAATGGCTGCCTTGATGTATATGCCGTCATTCAGCGCTTAGTACAACGCAATATCGATTTTATTAAAACGGAAACGCATACCAATTTGATTTTACAGCTGCAAAGCGGGGTCGAATTGATTTTTGAAAAATGTCGGGGTATGAAACTTGCCTCGTTCCGCAAACAAAAAGCCTCCCTGCCCCATTGGGCGCGTGAAACGGCTTCTTAAATAAACAATGCCGTCTGAAAACATCATTTCAGACGGCATTATCAGTTACAAACCATTCAATAACTGTCGGATTTTCGTCATCGCCATAGAAGTCTGTTCATTACAGCCCACAGTCCCTACTCCGCTATCAAAGCAATCAATGCTGCTGACGCTGCAAAAGTGAGCATAGGCCATTTTCAACTCTCTGGCCAAAACGGCTTCAGGCATACCGGTCATACCGAGTACATCTACCCCGTCACGGCGATAACGGGCGATTTCTGCGCGGGTTGGACGGCGCGGACCTTGCAGGCAGCCATAAACGGCGGAATCGTAAATCGGCACATTGTGCGCTTTCGTGATATTCAACAATTCTTGTCGCAATTCATTGCAATAAGGGTTGAAAAAATCGGTATGGACGACAGGGCATTCTTGGCCTTCAAAAAAAGTATCTTTACGGCCATAGGTATAGTCGATTAAATCGTCCGGCAACACCAAACTGCCGTTTTCAAAATCGGGATTGATACCGACGACTGAAGAAATGGCAATAATATTTTCAACGCCTAAAGAGTGTAACGCCCAAATATTGGCGCGGTAGTTGATTTCATGCGGCGCGATGGTATGGCTGAAGCCGTGTCGGGCAAGAAAAACAATATCCAAGCGCCCCAACCTGCCGAACAAAATAGGGCTGCTGGTTAAGCTGTAAGGGGTGCGTACAATTTTTCGTTCAGTAATTTCGAGTTCCGGCAGTTTGGTCAAACCGCTGCCGCCGATAATGGCTAACATATAGACTTCCTTTGTTATCAATGGCCGTCTGAAACTTGGATTTCAGACGGCCTTAATATGATTTATTTATGTTTGTAGAAATGGCTGCCGAAATAGGCAGATGCGCCTTCACGCAATAAAACCAATGTTACGGCGGCAAGCGGCAGACCAGCAAGCATACCGACAAAACCCATCAGTTGTCCGAAAGCCATCAACGAGAAAATCACCCAGAACGGAGACAAACCGATACGGTCGCCGACGATTTTAGGCGTAATGAAAAAGCTTTCCAAGAATTGTCCGACACCGAATACAGCCCAGACCATCAACAAACCCTGCCATGAGCCATATTGTAAAAGCGCGGCAACTGTTGCCAGCAAAAGGCCGGTAAATGCACCCAAATACGGAATAAATACCAAAATACCGGCAATCATACCGATGGCAAAGCCGGAATCCAAACCGACCAGCATCAAGCCCAATCCATAAACCAAGCCCATAATCATCATAACCATCAGCTGGCCACGCAGAAACTCGCCCAAAACTTCATCCATATTGCCGCTGATACGCGTGTAAGTTTCGATAAAACGGCGCGGAACCAATTTACTGATTCCGGAAGACCAGCGTTTCCAATCCAACAAGAAGTAATACAGCAACAAAGGCAACAACACCAAATTGCTGACGCCGCTGATCACGTTGCCGCTTTGACGCATCAAGGTCGGAATCCATTCTTTGAGCGTATTGCTCAACTCATCCGTATGCGATTGCAACCATGCGATGATTGATTCTTGATCGATTTGAATATAATCCCCGCTGACGCTGTTGAGCCATGGTAGCAGTTTGTTTTGAACGAAGCCCACGATTTGTGGCAGGCGTTCGGCCAGATTATTAAACTGATTTAACAGCATAGGTATAATAATCAGCATCAACGCCAGTAATATCAGCAAAGCAAACGCCATAATAATCATGGAGGCCGGCGCGCGGCGGATACGCTTCAATTGCAGCCATTCGACCAAGGGATTCAAAACATAGGCCAAAATGGCAGCCACAATAAACGGCGTCAAAACATTGCCTAAGGCATATAAAAGCCAAATAAAGGCCGCGATAACGCAAGCCATAATAATCCACGGTTTTATACTGCGCGCTTTCTTTTGATACATAAAAAGGTATTTCCCAATTGATGTTTAAGGTTTTCGAAATAAATAAGCAGTATAACAGATTCACAAAGGCCGTCTGAACGCGTGACGGCTATTAAGATAAAATAAAAATTGTTGACAATAATGCCAAAAAAATCAGCCTGAATCCTCTAATTTAAGATAAAATACGCTCCGACAATCTACCCATACCCGAATAAGGAAATCCAATGAGCACTTCTTTGAGCTATCGTGACGCAGGCGTGGATATCGACGCAGGCGATCAACTGGTCGAAAACATCAAACCTTTTGCCAAGCGTACTATGCGCCCTGAAGTGTTGGGTGATTTGGGCGGTTTCGGCGCTTTGGTCGAAATCGGCAAAAAATACAAAAATCCGGTATTGGTTTCCGGTACGGACGGCGTCGGCACCAAGCTGAAACTGGCATTCGACTGGGACAAACACGATACTGTCGGCATCGATTTGGTTGCAATGAGCGTCAACGACATTTTGGTCCAAGGTGCAGAACCTTTGTTTTTCTTGGACTATTTCGCTTGCGGCAAGCTGGATGTTGCCCGCGCGACTGATGTGATTAAAGGTATTGCCCAAGGTTGCGAAGAATCCGGTTGCGCTTTGATTGGCGGTGAAACTGCCGAAATGCCGGGCATGTATCCCGAAGGCGAATACGACTTGGCCGGTTTTGCCGTCGGTGTGGTTGAAAAAGAACGCGTTATTAACGGCCGCAGCATTCAGGCCGGAGACGTTGTTTTGGGCTTGGCTTCCAACGGCGCACACTCCAACGGCTACTCTTTGGTACGCAAAATCATCGAGCGCGACAATCCTGATTTGGACGCGGAATTCGACAACGGTAAAACTTTGCGCGAAGCCATTATCGCCCCTACCCGCCTGTATGTGAAACCTATCCTTGCCGCTTTGGAAAAATTCACCATTAAAGGCATGGCCCATATTACCGGCGGTGGCATTACCGAAAACGTACCTCGCGTTTTACCTGAAAATACCGTCGCACAAATCGATGCCAAAGCGTGGGAATTGCCTAAACTGTTCCAATGGCTGCAAAAAGCAGGTAATGTGGAAACCCAAGAAATGTACCGTACCTTCAACTGCGGTATTGGTATGGTCGTTATCATTGCTAAAGAAGATGCCGATGCGGTACAAGCATTCTTGAGCGAACAAGGCGAAACCGTTTACCGTTTGGGCGCAGTTCGTGAGCGCAACGGTGACGAACATCAAAC
Organism: Neisseria sp. P0001.S007; assembly: GCF_051963655.1. Classification (NCBI taxonomy): domain Bacteria; kingdom Pseudomonadati; phylum Pseudomonadota; class Betaproteobacteria; order Neisseriales; family Neisseriaceae; genus Neisseria; species Neisseria sp. P0001.S007. The sequence goes on from NZ_JBQCUB010000009.1 coordinate 18,140, forward strand.
CCAAGTGGCTTGATTGAGATGTAATTAGAAAAGTGCGGATGATGAATCCGCACTTTTTATTGTTTATGGTCTAGGAAAATCTTCGTCCTAGCCTGCTTCTTCCATAAAGCCGGCCAACTGAGCCGTATCGTGGGCAATCATCAGCTCTTCATTGGTTGGAACAACCAAGACAGCCGGCATAGAACCTGTCGGGCTGATGATACCGGAGTTACCGTAGCGTTTGTCCATATTGGCTTTGGTGTCGATGTGCAGACCTAAGAAATCCAAGTAGGAAACAGTTTTAGCGCGGATATTACGCGAGTTTTCGCCGATACCGCCAGTAAATACCAGTGCGTCAACGCCACCACAAGCCACAGCCATCGAAGCAATGTATTTGGCAAGGCGGTAAGTCATCACTTCCAGAGCCAAGCGTGCGCCTTCATGGCCTTCATCCGCAGCAATTTCCAAAGAACGGCAGTCATTGGAGAGTTCGGAAATACCGAGCAAACCTGATTTTTTGTTCAGCATTTCATCAACTTGGGCAACATCCAAACCGGCGTGTGAAGTCAGATAGCTGTATACGCCCGGGTCGATGTCACCGCAGCGTGTACCCATTACCAAACCTTCAATCGGCGTGAAGCCCATACTGGTGTCAACGGATTTGCCGTTTTTGATGGCGGTAATGGATGCGCCGTTACCTAAGTGGGCAATAATCATACGGATGTCTTCCAGAGGTTTGCCCAAAATCCGTGCGGCTTCAGGGGCAACGTAACGCATGCTGGTACCGTGGAAACCGTAGCGGCGGAAAGCGTATTTTTTACGCAATTCGCGCGGAACGGCATAAGTGTAGGCACGCTCCGGCATGGTTTGGTGGAACGAAGTATCCATCACGCCGACATTGGGCAGACCCGGGAAATGCTCTTGCGCAGCCAAAATGCCGTTGATATTAGCAGGATTGTGCAGCGGAGCGAGCGGAATGCAGGCATTGAGTTCGTCCATTACTGCTTGATCGATCAAAACAGATTCGCTGTATTTTTCGCCGCCGTGGGCGATGCGGTGGCCGATAGCTTTAATGCGGTCGTGCAGGCCGTGTTTTTCAAGTTCTTTCAGCAACATACCTACGGCACCGGCATGATCGTTACGGCCGGTCAAAGCTGTTTGGCATTTTTTGCCGTCTTTGCTGAACGTAATGACTGCTTCGGGCGTACCCAAACGTTCACCGAGACAGCTTAAGAGAACTTTGCCGTTTTTACGGTCGATAACGGCACCTTTGAGTGAAGAGCTGCCGCAGTTCAGAACAAGAATGAGTTGGTTGGACATGGTGTTTCTCCTTTGAATTTTTGATTATTTTTGGCTTCAGGCCGTCTGAAAAGAGCAAGAACATTTGAGAGCTTTTCAGATTGCCTTTGGTTTGGTGTTTAGTCAGGCTTTATGCCCAACCCTAATCTCCATTGCAGGTATCGCTACCTGACTAAAATCTGCTTATTTGGTTTTCAGACGGCCTTGTTTAGTGCTGCGGCCGTATGAAAACTTAAAAGCAATCTTCCGGCACTCGGACTTGTCCTTCCATAATCACGCGTGCGCTACGGCTCATAACTGCTTTGGTAGCCGTCCATTGCCCATCCTGACATTCAGCGGCGGCACCTACACGCAGCGTACCTGATGGATGACCGAAGCGGACTTCTTTACGCGCTCCGCCTCCGGCTGCAAGGTTGACCAGCGTTCCGGGCACGGCGGCTGCGGTAGCGATGGCAACTGAAGCGGTCCCCATCATGGCGTGGTGCAATTTGCCCATGCTCAGCGCGCGTACCAATAAGTCGATGTCGGCAGCTTGGACGGTTTTGCCGCTTGAAGCAGTGTAATCGGCCGCGGGAGCAACAAAAGCGACTTTCGGAGTATGGGCGCGGGTGGCGGCTTCGGATACATCGCTGATCAAACCCATTTTCAGCGCGCCATACGCGCGGATGGTTTCAAATTTTTCCAGAGCCGCGGCATCGTTGTTGATGTCGTCTTGCAACTCTTTGCCTGTGTAGCCCAAATCTGTGGCATTCAGGAAAATGGTTGGAATCCCGGCATTGATAAGCGTGGCTTTCAGACGGCCTATATTCGGCACATCAATTTCATCGACCAAATTGCCGGTTGGGAACATACTGCCTTCGCCATCGGCTGGATCTAAAAATTCAATTTGCACTTCGGCTGCCGGGAACGTTACGCCGTCAAGCTCAAAATCGCCCGTTTCCAAAACTGCGCCGTTTTGAATCGGCACATGGGCAATAATGGTTTTGCCGATGTTTTTCTGCCAGATTTTGACGGTACACAGTCCGTCTGAAGGGATTTTGTCTTTATCGACTAAGCCTTGTTCGATGGCAAATGCGCCCACGGCGGCGGTCAGATTACCGCAGTTGCCGCTCCAATCGACAAAAGGTTTGTCGATAGCAACTTGCCCGAACAAATAATCGACATCGTGATCGGCACGTTCGGATTTGTCTAAAATCACAGCTTTGCTGGTGGACGAACTGGCGTTGCCCAAACCGTCAATCTGTTTGCCGTAAGGGTCGGGGCTACCGAGTACGCGCAAGAGGATTTTGTCGCGTGCCTCGCCTGCTTCCTGCGCAGCGGCCGGCAGATCGGTGCGTTTGAAGAAAATGCCTTTAGATGTACCGCCGCGGTAGTAAACGGCTGGAATTTTAATTTGCGGCATTTCGAGTTCTCCTTTGTATTTCTTAGTATGGTTTTTTCAGACGACCTCTCAAACATTCGAGGCCGTCTGAAAACCTTTTTTAGCGTAGCACGGACATTTTAACTATGTCCGATTTACCTTACGCTGCATTTCCTTCTAAGAAGTCTTGAGCGAAGCGTTGCAACACGCCACCGGCTTCATATACCAATACTTCTTCTGCTGTATCGAGGCGGCAGGTAACCGGAACTTCGACGGTTTCGCCGTTTTTACGATGAATCACGAGGGTCAGGTCGCAGCGCGGCGTGCGTTCGCCGACAACGTCGTAGGTTTCCGTACCGTCCAGTTGCAGGGTATGGCGGTTGGTACCGGGTTTGAACTGCAGCGGCAACACGCCCATACCGATCAAGTTGGTGCGGTGGATACGCTCGAAGCCTTCGGCAACAATCGCTTCCACGCCGGCGAGACGTACGCCTTTTGCAGCCCAGTCGCGGCTTGAGCCTTGACCGTAGTCCGCACCGGCAATGATGATGAGCGGCTGTTTGCGGTTCATATAGGTTTCGATAGCTTCCCACATACGCATGGTTTTGCCTTCGGGTTCAACGCGTGCCAGCGAACCTTGGCGTACGCTGCCGTCTTCGTTTCTCACCATTTCGTTAAACAGTTTCGGATTGGCGAAGGTGGCGCGTTGGGCGGTCAAGTGGTCGCCGCGGTGGGTTGCATAAGAGTTGAAGTCTTCTTCAGGCAAACCCATTTTCGCCAAATATTCGCCTGCGGCACTGCTGGCCAAAATCGCATTGGACGGTGAGAGGTGGTCGGTGGTGATGTTGTCGGGCAAAATCGCCAGCGGACGCATACCTCTTAATGTGCGTTCCCCTGCCAGTGCGCCTTCCCAGTAAGGTGGGCGGCGGATGTAGGTGGACATCGGACGCCAGTCGTACAGCGGGCTTGGTGCTTTTTGTGCTGTGCCGGTATCGAACATTGGAATATAAACGTCGCGGAATTGTTGCGGTTTCACATATTCGGCAACAATGGCATCGATTTCTTCATCGGTTGGCCAGATATCTTTCAGGCGGATTTCGCGGCCGTCTGCAACGCCGAGTACGTCGTTTTCAATATCGAAACGGATACTGCCTGCCAGCGCGTAGGCAACGACCAACGGAGGCGAAGCGAGGAAAGCCTGTTTCGCATACGGATGGATACGGCCGTCAAAGTTGCGATTACCGGACAGTACGGCGGTGGCGTACAAATCGCGGTCGATGATTTCTTTCTGGATTTTTGGATCCAACGCGCCGCTCATGCCGTTACAGGTGGTACATGCAAAGGCAACGATACCGAAGCCGAGTTTTTCCATTTCAGGCAACAGGCCTGCTTCTTTCAAATAGATTTCGGCTACTTTTGAACCCGGTGCAAACGAAGATTTCACCCAAGGTTTGCGTTGCAAGCCGAGGCGGTTGGCATTGCGTGCCAACAGCGCGGCGGCGACAACGTTGCGCGGATTGGAAGTATTGGTACACGAAGTAATCGCGGCAATAATCACTGCTCCGTCAGGCATTTGTCCGTCTGAAGGCTCTTCATAAGATTTAGCCAAGCCTTTGCTGGCCAAATCGGCGGTCGCAAAACGGGCATGCGGATTACTTGGGCCTGCCATATTGCGCGTTACGCTGCTCAAATCAAATTTCAATACGCGCGGATAAACGGCGGTTTTCAAGGCATCTGCCCACAAGCCTGCGGTTTTCGCGTAGGTTTCTACCAATTTCACTTGCGCATCGTCGCGACCGGTCAGTTTCAAATAATCAATGGTTTGCTCATCAATAGCGAACATCGCGGCAGTTGCGCCGAACTCAGGGGTCATATTGGAAATGGTGGCACGGTCACCGATGGACAGGCTTCTTGCGCCTTCGCCGAAGAATTCGACAAATGCGCCAACCACGCGCTCTTTACGCAAGAATTCGGTCAGTGCCAACACGATGTCGGTGGCAGTAATGCCCGGCTGGCGTTTGCCGGTCAGCTCAACACCGACAATATCAGGCAGACGCATCATGGAGGCACGGCCCAACATCACAGTTTCGGCTTCCAAACCGCCCACGCCTACGGAAATCACGCCCAATGAATCGACGTGCGGCGTATGTGAGTCAGTACCGACGCAGGTATCAGGGAATGCCACGCCGTTTTTGACTTGGACAACCGGCGACATTTTTTCCAAGTTGATTTGGTGCATAATGCCGTTGCCCGCAGGAATCACATCCACATTTTCAAATGCGGTTTTTGTCCAGTTGATGAAGTGGAAACGGTCTTCGTTACGTCTGTCTTCGATTTCGCGGTTTTTGCGGAAGGCATCAGGATCGTAACCGCCGCATTCAACGGCCAAAGAGTGGTCGACGATGAGCTGGGTTTGCACCACAGGATTCACTTTGGAAGGATCGCCGCCTTTTTCGGCAATCGCATCGCGCAGGCCTGCCAAATCCACCAATGCTGTCTGACCCAGAATATCGTGACACACCACGCGCGCCGGATACCAGGGGAAGTCGATTTCCTGTTTTCCCTCAATCAGTTGGCCCAACCAGCTTTGCAGCGTAGGCAGGTCGACTTTGTCTGCGCGGTTGACCAAGTTCTCAGCCAAGATACGGCTTGTATACGGCAGCTTGTCGTAAGAGCCTGGTTTGATGTCTTCACACGCTTGACGCGCGTCGTAATATTCCAAATCCGTACCGGGCAAAGCTTTACGGTAACGTTGGTTGGCAGTCATGTCGGTTCTCCTAAATCTATTCTTTTTTTGGTTTTGGGGTTTCAGACGGCCTGTTGATTCGGACCTTCAGGCCGTCTGAAACCATAAATTCTGTTTTATTGCTTGTTGTCTGAAATCTATTCGCGGTATGAAAAAAAATTGCTGCTCCGCTACCATCATTCCCGTATAGACGGAAATCCAAACTAAACTTAAATCTTTCAGCACTCTTTACAGCAGAACATTTCAACTTTTGAATTTCTGCCTGTATGGGAATGACGACAGCAGAGCAGCATGTTTTCCAAACGGCCGGCTCTCTCTCTCGCATACTGCACTAGGCCGTCGAAAAACGGAAACTTAATTATTCATTGTTTTCAAACGGCATTTCGAGATGGGGCGGGCTGGTGGCCCACCCGCTGTTACGCGTATTAGCGGTTTTCAATCTCCACAAATGCCAAATCTTCAGGGCCTGTGTAGTTTGCGCTCGGACGGATGATTTTGCCGTCTTCGCGTTGCTCGAGAACGTGTGCGCTCCAACCGGTTGTACGGGAAATTACGAACAGCGGTGTGAACATAGCAGTCGGTACGCCCAATTTTTGGTAGGAAACGGCAGAGAACCAGTCCAGATTCGGGAACATTTTTTTCTCTTCCCACATCACGCTTTCCAAGCGTTCGGCAATGTCAAAGAGGCGCATATCGCCGGTTTCTTTGCTCAAACCGCGTGCCACTTCTTTAATGACAACGTTGCGAGGGTCGGAAATGGTGTACACCGGATGACCGAAACCGATCACGATTTCTTTGCGGCCGATGCGTTCGCGGATGTCTGCTTCGGCTTCGTCGGCATTGCGGTAGCGTTTTTGAATATCGTAAGCCACTTCGTTCGCGCCGCCGTGTTTCGGACCTTTCAACGCGCCGATTGCACCGGTAATGCTGGAGTACATATCAGAGCCTGTACCGGCAATCACGCGGGCGGTAAAGGTAGAAGCGTTGAACTCGTGTTCGGCATACAGAATCAGTGAAACGTGCATGGCTTTGATGTGTGATTCGCTTGGGCGTTTGCCGTGCAACAGGTGCAGGAAATGACCGCCGATGGTCTCTTCGTCGCTTTCAACTTCAATGCGTTTGCCGTTGTGCGAATATTGATACCAGTACAGCAGGATGCTGCCGAGGCTGGCGATCAGTTTGTCGGCAATGTCGCGCGCTTCACTTTCCGGATGGCTTTCACGTTCGGGGTGAACACAGCCCAGCATGGATACGCCGGTACGCATCACATCCATTGGATGAGTATGTGCAGGCAGGCTTTCCAACACTTTAATCACACGGATAGGCAGGCCGCGCATGGATTTGAGCTTGGTTTTATAAGCGGCCAGCTCGAATTTGTTGGGCAGATGGCCGTGAATCAGCAGGTGGGCGACTTCTTCAAACTCGCATTTTTGTGCCAAATCCAGAATGTCGTAACCGCGATAGCTCAAATCGTTACCGGTACGGCCAACGGTACACAATTCGGTATTACCGGCTGCAACGCCAGAAAGCGCAACGGATTTTTTAGGTTTGAAAGTCGGGGTTTGAGTAGTTTCAGTCATGGTATTTCTCCTTTGTATTTTTATGGGTTTTATTTTTCAGACGGCCGATGCGGATTTGTTGAAAGGCCGTCTGAAAGCGGTTACTTATTTTTGAAACAATTTATCCAGTTTTTGCTCGAAGGCATGATAGTTCAGATGCTCGTACAGCTCGGCACGGGTTTGCATGGTATCTACCACCGCCGCCTGAGTGCCATCGCGCATAATCGCTTCATAAACATTCAAAGCAGCCTTGCTCGCGGCGCGGAACGATGACAGCGGATACAGCACCAGCGACACGCCGTTTTCAGCCAGCTCGCTTTGGGTATAAAGCGGAGTGGAACCAAACTCGGTAATGTTGGCCAATACAGGTACTTTCACTGCATCTGCAAATTGGCGGTACATGTTCAAATCGGTCATAGCTTCAGGGAAAATCATGTCTGCACCGGCTTCGACACAAGCCTGAGCGCGTTCGATAGCGGCATCCAAACCTTCTACCGCCAGCGCATCGGTACGCGCCATAATCACAAAGTTCTCATCAACGCGAGCATCGACGGCAGCTTTGATACGGTCGACCATTTCATCTTTAGATACAATGGCTTTGTTCGGACGGTGGCCGCAGCGTTTTTGCGCTACCTGATCTTCGATGTGAACCGCTGCAACACCAGCGCGTTCAAAGTTGCGAATGGTACGGGCAATATTGAATGCACCGCCCCAACCCACATCGATGTCCACCAGCAGAGGCGTATCCACGTTGTCCGTAATGCGTCGCGCGTCGATCAGTACGTCTTCCATTGTGGTAATGCCCAAATCAGGGATACCGCAAGAGCAGGCTGCCACGCCGCCGCCGGACAGATAAATCGCCTTGAAACCGCTTTGGGTGGCCAATCGTGCAAAGTAAGCATTGACGCAACCGACGACGGCAAGAGGATTCGATTCTTTCACGGCTTGGCGGAAACGTGCTCCGGCAGAGTGTTGACTCATCATATTTCTCCTTTATAGACTTTTTTTCAGTATTAATCGGACGGCTCAGTTTTTTCACAACTTGAAACGAATCGTTTAAAAAGAAACAATCGTTCTAAAAACTGTTTTCAGACGGCCTGTAAAATTTCAATCATCAACCATCTGAAAATTTAAAATCAATAAATACAAATAGTTATCAAAAACAATAAATACAATAAGGCTGAAGCGGAGGTGTACGTTTTTTAATTTTTATTAATCAAAATATGAATTCGATTGGAGATACAGATATTTTAAAACCCGAAGCGTTTGTAGGAATGCGGAAACTGGATTCGGGTTGAGAGCCTTCAGACCGTCGGGACTGCCAATAAGCTGGCGGCGACGGGAGCGGCAGAGATGGGAGAAAATCTATAACAAGAGAGAGTGGTTTGATACAGATTCATGATGATGTTCCTTTGTAGTGCGATGTAGTTTTTATTTATGGAAACAAATTTAAAAAATAAAACCAGTCTTGTCAAACACTTTTTTCAAAAAAATTATAAAAAATTCAGTTATTAATAAACGATTTTTTTGCAACAAATGTAAAAAACGGACAGGCTATACCACATCAAACCCTTGTGTGGCCTAGTTTCTGTCCGTTTTGTACTTTTGACTGATAGTCAGAATGATTGTAAACAATCCATCTAAAAATAAATTATAATTGATTCATTTATAAGGAACTTTTAAACATGCTGTCTGAAAAAATTAAAATTTTTGCCTTTAAATTTTCAGACGGCCTTTGCATGATGACTACTCTGCACTAAATGCCGTCTGAAAAGTCTGTTTGCCAATGGTAATGTCGGCAGTGTAATCATGGCGGCCTTCGATGCAAAACGGCAAGCGGATTTGCGCAGCCTGCCAACTTTGTGGCGATTGTTGCGTCAGGTTGTAGCGATTGAAGCCCATGTCCATGTTTTTCATACTGAAACTGATACTGACCGCGCCCGTATTCTTCGGCACATTCTCAACCACAATATCGAAAGGTTCGTGTGTATTGATGGAGGTCGCTCGCACTTTTGAACCGTCAGGCAGGACGCAGCCTTGTGTTAGACTACATTCGACTACATTAGCTTTTGACTGTTGCTTCTGCCACCAATCCAAGAGCAGCAGTTTGGCCGCCGCAAACACAATCAGTAAAACAGCGGCAATCAGTAGTTTTTGATTTTTACTCATTTCAGACGGCCTCAATGTCATTATCGATCAAAACAGCATGCATACCCATGCTCTGCCACTGTTCGCGATAAATGGAAACCATACTTTCCGGAGCAGCCGCAATCAGCGGCATAGCCACGCCTTGAGCCAAAATATCGATAACTTGCTTGGCTACCGCTTCATTCGCTACTTTCCAAACGACAGCATCGGCATTTTGCACCTGCTGCCATTGTTCGGCATTTTCAATGATTGGCCACACGCTAGGCGCTTCTATCGGTTTGCCTTGTTGCCAATCGGCAAAATTCAACAATACGGCAGATGCGGTTTGATGCTGAGCCGACAGATACGGCACAACATGATATTCGCCCATGCTGTTTTGACCGCTGAATCCGCTTTTCAGACGGCCTTGAAGCTGGCGCGGAATGGATAGGGAACGTAATAACGCGCTATTGGCAGGCAACATCGGCGCAACGGTAAAATCCCCTGCCTTTTGCCATGCCCATTTCTGCCCTTCCCTCGATTGGATTTCGCCCGTCCATTGGTCGGCTTCCACCCATAAAAAATGCAGGCGTACATGTGCGTGTTCGTAGGAATGGATTTTGGTCAGCCACGGCGTAGCGGCAAGGATATGGATGCCTAGTTCTTCTTCAAACTCGCGTTGCAAAGCTTGAAAATCGCTTTCGCCTGCCTCAACCTTGCCGCCGGCAAATTCCCAATAGCCAGCATACGGCTTGCCCTCTGGGCGCGAACTGAGCAAGTAGCGGCCGTTTTGGTCGAGCATAATTCCGGCAACCACTTGCACCAATGGACGTGTGTCTTCAGTCATCATGAGATTATTCTTAATATACGGCAGGCGGCGACACCTGCCGATTTATGCGTAAAAAAAACGATGTCGGGCCTATACGCCCGACCTTCAACAAATACCTAACCCTTTAGGATGCTCTATTTCAGAATACCTAAATCCGGCCTTATTTTTCCGCAATGACAAAAGCCATGACGGTATCTTCTTCATCGCTCATACTGAGATGGCAACTTCGGATACCCTGCTCTTCCAGCCATTTGGTCAAAGCCGGCGCAAAAAACAATTCAGGTTTGCCCAATGCGTCATGTCCGACACCGATATTGCGGAAAGACACCACGCCGCGTATGCCCGTACCGACGGCTTTGGCAAAAGCCTCTTTGGCAGCAAAGCGTTTGGCAAGATAGTTGACCGGTTTGCCTGCCTGCGGAAATTCCAACAGCTCTTCCGGGCTGAGAATGCGTTGCGCAAATGCCAGTCCGAATTTTTTGTTCAGGCGGATAATGCGTTTGAGGGAAACAATGTCTGTACCGATTCCATAAATCATGGGTCTGCTCCTTGTTTAAATAGTCAGGCCGTCTGAAAGTGTGAATACAGGCCAAAGCAAACCGCTTTAGCCTGTATGGCTGATGCCGTTAAGGCAGCATTCTGGCTCTGAACATGACTTCCTTCATTTGGCGGACAGCTTCAGGCAGGCCGAGGAAGAGTGCTTGGGAAATCAGCGAATGGCCGATGTTCAACTCACGGATGGCGAGAATTTGGGCAATCGGCGTAACGTTGTGAATGGTCAGGCCGTGTCCGGCGTTAACGACCAAACCCAAATCGCTGGCGTAATGCGCGCCGTTTTGAATGCGCTCGAATTGTTTCATTTGTTCGGCGTGGCTGTGCACATCGGCATATGCACCGGTGTGCAACTCGATAACGGGCGCGCCGACATCATAAGCGGCTTGGATTTGCGCGTTGTCGGCATCGATAAATAAGGACACGCGGATGCCTGCGTCAGTCAGGATTTTGGTGAACTCGGCCACTTTATCCTGTTGCGCCAATACGTCCAAACCGCCTTCGGTGGTCACTTCTTGACGTTTTTCAGGAACGATGCACACATCTTCCGGCATGACGTTGAGCGCGTTTTCCAGCATTTCTTCCGTCAGCGCCATTTCCAAATTCAGGCGCGTGCGGATGGCGTTTTTAACGGCAAACACGTCCGCATCTTTAATATGGCGGCGGTCTTCACGCAAGTGCATGGTAATCAAATCAGCGCCGTGGGTTTCTGCAATCAGCGCCGCTTCGACAGGGCTGGGATAAATCGTACCGCGCGCATTGCGGACGGTGGCAATATGGTCGATGTTTACGCCTAACAACATAATAATGTCCTTTCATTAAGGTTTCAGATGGCCTGAGTCATTACCTATCAAAGGCCGTCTGAAAAAATTCAACTGCCCAAGCCAAACTGCTGCAACTGCTGTAAAACCTGCCGAGACTTGATGCCCTCGGGTAGAAGGTTGTCAATCAAAAGCCGCGTTACTTTCAAAGCCTGACCGAGGCTTTCCTGATGAACGAAACTGCCTTCCCTCAAATCGATTAAAGTCGCGCCCAATACGGCAACGCCCTTATTAAGCGCATGGAAACGGTCGGCCTCGGCCAGGGGAACCACAGCTTCTTCAGGCGTGAGCCAATATGTTTCTTCGCCATTGATTTCATTGCCGTTGCCGTCATGAAACAAATCGGGGGCAAAACCCAAACGTGTCAACAGCGACCATTCAAAACGGCGCAAAGCGGCTATGTGGTTGGCCTCGCAACAGATGGTTTTCATGGTTTCCGCCAAAACATCGTAAAGCTCGGGCAACGGGTCTTCGCGGACGGTCAACTTCAGCATCAACTCATTCACATACAATCCGCTGAACAAAGCCCGGCCCTGCGGCTGCGGCCAACCGCCTATCCATTCAGCGCGATGCAGGGTCTTCAACTCTTGCGAGCCATACCAAGACGCGCTCACCGGCACAAACGGCACCAACACGCCACGCAACTCGCTTTGCCGTTTACGCGCGCTTCTTGCCAACAAAGCCACCCGTCCATAACGGCGGCTGAAAGCTTCCACCCACAAGCTGCTCTCGCGCCACGGGGCAGAAGCAAGCAGAAAGATAGGTTCGTGGTTGATGCGGTTTGGTTGCGCCATAAGGGTTTGGAAAGATAAAGAGTATGTCGATTATAACGGAAAATCGATGCAAAAAGGCCGTCTGCAAATCTGCCTTCTATAAAGGCCGTCTGAAAACCTTTATAATCCATTTTGAATGAACAACCGACTTTCCTGTGTTTATGCCAAAATTTCCTTTTAAATCCGCCATTTCCCTGCTCTCCGCAGCCCTATTATCCGCCTGCTCGCTGGTGAAATATCAGCCTGTCGCCGGTATTGATACGGTCGACCTGAAACGCGGCTACCGCTTTGAAACCAGCCGGCTTCAGCGCAACGACGAAGACGATACGCTTATTGTGTTGATGTTCTCCGGTGGCGGTACACGCGCGGCGGCTTTGGGTTATGGTGTGTTGGAGCAACTTCATAAGCAACAGATTACCATTGGCGGCAAAAAACAATCTTTGATGTCGAATGTCGATGTGGTGGTCGGCGTATCCGGCGGCTCGGTTTTGGCAGCTTATTTTGCACTCAAGGGCGAAGAAACCATTCCATTGTTTTATAAACGTTTCCTACACCAAAACTTCCAACGCCAAGTCGTCAAACAAGCCTTTTCCATGTCCAACCTGCCCCGACTGGCCTCGCCTGAATACGGACGCGGCGATCTGTTGCAGGAGCAGTTTGAAAACTACCTTTTCGGCAAAACCACTTTCCGCGATTTGGAAAAAAATGCCAAAGGCCCGTTTGCCATCATTTCCGCCACCGATATGTGCATAGGCGAGCGTTTCAATTTCACGCAAGAATATTTCGACCCGATGTGTATCGACTTGGGCGACTTGCGACTTGCCCGCGCCGTTGCCGCGTCAAGCTCCGTACCTATGGTGTTTGCACCGATTACGCTCAATAACAACGGCGGCCATTGCCAATACACGCCGCCGTTTCAACTTGTCTCCGACAGCGAAGACAGCGAAGCAGGTAAAAAACAGCTGCAAACCCGAAAAGAATTTTTCGAGCGTTTCCAAAAATACAGCGACAGTAAAAACCGTCCCTACATCCACCTTATCGACGGCGGTTTAACCGACAATCTGGGCATGCGCAGCCTTTTGGACATGACGGAGATGTATCCGGAAAAAATCCTGACGCATAAAATTAAACAAAACAAAATCCGCCATATTGTCGTCATCAACGTCAATGCCCAAAACGAAGTCAGCAGCAATTTGGATAAAAGCGCTGCCGTACCCGGTTTCCGAGATGTCGTTTCCGCCATCGTGAATATCCCGATCGACCAACATTCGCAAGAATCTTTGCGCCGCTTCAGAGCTTTTGTCGACCAATGGAACAAAGACAAGCAAAATGAAAACATCTATTTCTCTTTCGTCAGCCTGAATCTCAAAGACCTTCCGCCATCCCAGCTGAGGGACAAGGTATTGAATATTCCGACCAGTTTCTATCTGCCGCCGGAAGACGTGGACAACCTGCGCACCGCCGCCGCCGAACTGATGAAACAGTCACTGGACTATCGCAACCTGCTGGCAGAATTTGCGGCACACCCCAATCCAGACACCATCTTTGCAGCCCCGCCTCCGGATGTGCAAGAGTTCAAGCCATTGAACGAAAAAGAAAAGCAGTAGCAAACTGTTCCATAAAGTGTAGCTCTGTTAAAATATATGCTTCATCTTATATTTCAGACGGCCTCAATACCCAAGGCCGTCTGAAACACTTAACAATAAATAGAATCCAACCATGACCGAATTAAACACTCCCATCGTTACCGATATTGACCGCCCCATCCTCGTTCCACCGGGCGGCCATAAGAAAGTCCTGCTGCATTCCTGCTGCGCCCCATGCTCCGGCGAAGTGATGGAAGCCATGCTTGCCAGCGGCATCGACTACACCATTTATTTTTATAACCCCAATATCCATCCGCACAAAGAATATATGTTGCGCAAAGAAGAAAATATGCGTTTTGCGGACAAATTTGGCATCCCCTTTGTCGATAAAGACGACGACTACGAAAACGACCGCAAAGAATGGTTCGCCAAAGCCAAAGGCATGGAATTTGAACCTGAACGTGGTATCCGTTGCACCATGTGTTTCGACATGCGTTTTGAAAAAGCGGCGCAATACGCCCATGAAAACGGCTTCCATGTCTTCACCAGCTCACTGGGCATTTCACGCTGGAAAGACATGAAACAAATCAACGGCTGCGGCCATCGCGCTGCCGAGCCGTACGATGACTTGGTTTATTGGGATTTCAACTGGCGCAAAGGCGGCGGCAGCGCACGCATGATTGAAATCAGCAAGCGTGAGCATTTCTACCAACAAGAATATTGCGGTTGCGCCTACTCCCTGCGCGATTCCAATGCCCACCGCAAATCGCAAGGCCGCATCCCCATCAAGCTGGGCGTATTGTATTACGATGATGAATCCACCCAATACGAGCCTCAAGCCGAAAACAAAATCCTTGTTGAGAAATAAATATCAAAGGCCGTCTGAAATATTCAGACGGCCTTTGTTCAAATCAGATGATTAACGGCGGCGGAATTTGCCGTGATCAAAATCATCAAATGCCTGATAAGCAGCTTGGCATTGAATTTTTTGCTCGGCATAAGGCAAACCGCGGAACGCTTTTGCCGCTTTACGGTTTTCCCTCAACTCAGCCTTGTTGCCTTTATAACGATACCAAGCAGCACGGCGCTCAAGGTATCTCTTACAAGCAGGATGCAATTTGTTTTTCTTCGCCTGCTGGTGTTTGCTCACATGATGGCCATGCGGTTTGGCCGCCGCTTCGGCAGAATAAGCACCCAAGCTCAATACGGCAACCGCCGCCAGTGCGGAACCTAAAGTTTTCAGTGTCAACATGATTCGCTCCCAGTTTAGGTTGGATAGTCATCCCATTATATGCCTCGCCTGATACCTCGACAAACTTCTCAATATGTTTCATGATAAATGAGTTTAAGCAATTACAGCACTATCCTTCTTGCTTTGCAAAATTTAACATACCGTCCATGAAGACAGAAGCTGAATATAAATTTCTTTATTTCATAAGCCTCTAGCCAATGTCTAACCAAATGTGATGCAAATGCAAAATAATGCCAAATCGCCACAAAGCCACATGAATCCTAGTCTGAGCCCTCCCTCTCCTTAATCAGCCCCCGAAAAAAGCGCATTGTCAAGTCTAGTTAAACAAAGAAAAATACATTATATTGTGCCGTTCAAAGCAATCACATACCGTATCTTGTGTTTTTTAATGGGAAGACTGAACAATGAATGCAGCAACGAATATTAAAGTAACCAAACGCGACGGACGCTTGGAAAATATCGATTTAGACAAAATCCACCGCGTTGTTACTTGGGCGGCAGAAGGCTTACAAAACGTCTCCGTATCGCAAGTTGAGCTCAAATCACATATTCAGTTTTACAATGGTATCCGTACCGACGATATCCATGAGACCATCATCAAGGCCGCGGCCGACTTGATCTCACAAGATACGCCCGATTATCAATATCTGGCTGCCCGCCTCGCCATTTTCCATCTGCGCAAAATCGCTTATGGCGAATTCGAACCGCCTCACCTCTACGATCACGTTAAAAAACTGACCGAGGCAGGCAAATACGACCGCCACATCATCGCAGATTACAGCCGCGAAGAATTCGACGAGCTGAATGCCTATATCGACCACAGCCGCGATATGACCTTCTCTTATGCAGCCGTAAAACAGCTGGAAGGCAAATATCTGGTTCAAAACCGCGTTACCCGCCAAATTTATGAAACGCCGCAGTTTTTATACATTTTGGTGGCCATGTGTCTCTTCAGCAAATATCCGAAAGAGACCCGTTTGGATTACGTCAAACGCTTTTACGACGCCGTTTCCACATTCAAAGTATCGCTGCCTACACCTATCATGAGCGGCGTGCGTACGCCTACCCGTCAATTCTCAAGCTGCGTGTTGATTGAATGCGACGACAGCCTCGACTCCATCAACGCCACCACCAGCGCGATTGTGAAATACGTTTCCCAGCGTGCAGGCATCGGCATCAACGCCGGCCGTATCCGCGGTTTGGGCAGCGAAATCCGCGGCGGCGAAGCACAACACACCGGCTGTATCCCATTCTTCAAAATGTTCCAAGCGGCCGTTAAATCCTGCTCACAAGGCGGCGTACGCGGCGGCGCGGCAACCTTGTTCTACCCATTGTGGCACATCGAAGCCGAAAGCCTGTTGGTATTGAAAAACAACCGCGGCGTAGAAGACAACCGTATCCGCCAACTGGAC
The DNA here is from genome assembly GCF_051963655.1 of Neisseria sp. P0001.S007. Classification (NCBI taxonomy): domain Bacteria; kingdom Pseudomonadati; phylum Pseudomonadota; class Betaproteobacteria; order Neisseriales; family Neisseriaceae; genus Neisseria; species Neisseria sp. P0001.S007. Next base: position 34,435 of record NZ_JBQCUB010000009.1, read on the forward strand.
TACGGCGTGCAAATCAACCGCCTGCTGTACACCCGTTTAATTAAAGGCGGCAACATTACCCTGTTCTCGCCAAATGAAGTTCCGGGTTTGTATGATGCCTTCTTCGCCGATCAAGACGAATTCGAGCGCCTCTACACTCAATACGAGCAAGATCCAAACATCCGCAAACGTACTTTGCCGGCAACAGAATTGTTCTCCACCCTGATGCAGGAACGCGCCGGTACCGGTCGCATCTACATCCAAAACGTTGACCACTGCAACACGCACAGCCCGTTTGATCCGCGCGTTGCGCCTGTTCATCAGTCCAACTTGTGCATGGAAATCGCCCTGCCAACCAAACCGCTGGACAACATCAACGACGCAGAAGGCGAAATTGCCTTGTGTACCTTGTCCGCCTTCAACTTGGGTGCATTGAACAACTTGGACGAACTGGAAGAGCTTTCCGATTTGACCGTACGCGCACTTGATGCCCTGTTGGATTATCAAGACTATCCGGTTGCAGCCGCTCGCACAGCAACCATGAACCGCCGCACACTCGGCATCGGCGTCATCAACTACGCCTACTATCTGGCGAAAAATGGCGTACGTTACAGTGACGATTCCGCCCTCGGCCTGACCCACCGCACCTTTGAAGCCATGCAGTATTACCTGCTCAAAGCATCGGTAAACCTTGCCAAAGAATACGGCGCATGCCCGCTGTTCAACCAAACCGTTTACTCGCAAGGTAAACTGCCTATCGACACCTACAAAAAAGACTTGGACGCCGTGTGCAACGAGCCTTTGCACTACGACTGGGAAAGCCTGCGCGCCGACATCGTCAAATACGGCCTGCGCAACTCTACCCTGACCGCACTCATGCCGTCTGAAACCAGCTCGCAAATTGCCAACGCCACCAACGGCATCGAGCCTCCACGCGGTCTGGTCAGCGTTAAAGCATCAAAAGACGGTATTTTGAAACAAGTCGTACCGGAGTTTGAAACCCTGAAAGATGCCTACGAAACCCTGTGGCAGCTTCCAGGCAACGAAGGCTACCTGAAACTCGTCGGCGTAATGCAAAAATTCGTCGATCAATCGATTTCTGCCAATACCGCCTACGACCCGGGCAAATTCGAAGGCAGCAAAGTTTCCATGAAACAAATGCTGAAAGATCTGCTGACCGCCTACAAATACGGTGTCAAAACCCTGTACTACCACAACACCCGCGACGGTGCGGACGATACGCAGACCGATATTCAGGATGACGGCTGCGCTGGTGGGGCTTGTAAGATTTGATAATGGGAGATTTCAGACGATCTTTAGAGTTTAAAAGGTCGTCTGAAAATAAAACAAAGGATGGAAGAAAATGTCTAATGCTTATTATGATAATCCAGCACAAAGATTATTGAAAATTATTAAAAAAGCTAAAGAAGTTTCATCACTTCGTACTTCAAGAGGCGCGTGGATAGAGATTTTAAATCTAACTAATGATGAAGCTAGTGATCGTAATATTCTATTTTCGATTAGCAAAGTTATAAATTTAATTGAGGAGATTAATAACTATTTCCAAGTAAATGAACCTGACTATATCGAGCATTGTCAGGATTGGATGGCAAACATATTGTTTTTTCTTGGAAAATCGGTAGAGTTAGATAGACAATGGGATGATGTCATTTGTTATTTAGATGGAAATATGACTTCATATCTTTATTCTTCTGTTAAGATTATTGATGCTAATTTTGAAAAAAATCAACTTTCATTTTTGAGAAAAATTGATGAAAGTGAACTAATTGAAATAAATAATTCTATAAAAAGCATATATCAGGACATATTAATTTCTGAAAATATAGAAGACAATGTTAAGTCTTCTATTCTAAAATATCTTTTGCGTCTTATTGAATCCATTGATCAATATGCAATTACTGGTTCTGAAGCTATTATCGAAGTCCTAGAAAATACTGTTGGTCATATGTATTTCAACCATGAATATAAAGAATTCATGAGCAATACAGAAACTGGTAAGAATCTCCTTTCTAAGATGGGAGAAATTGCAAAAAAAGTTACCTGTTTTACGGGGATTTTAGAGTTAGCTAATAAGAGTTTTGAATTAATTAAAAATATTAAAGATTTAAATAATTGATAAGTATGTTTTAGATAAAAGAGATAAATTTCACAATATTAATATTACCATTTTAAGTTAATCTAAAAAGAGTTCCCCATGTCCTGCGAACATCTAGTCATGTCATACAGCACTTTTTCCAAAACCAAAAACGATGCGCTGAAAGAGCCGATGTTTTTTGGTCAGCCGGTAAATGTCGCCCGTTATGACCAGCAGAAATACGAAGTATTTGAAAAACTGATTGAAAAACAATTATCTTTCTTCTGGCGGCCGGAAGAAATCGACGTGTCGCGCGACCGTATCGACTACGCCAATCTGCCCGAACACGAAAAACATATTTTCATCAGCAATCTGAAATACCAAACCCTGCTCGATTCGATCCAAGGCCGCAGTCCTAATGTTGCGTTCTTGCCTTTGGTGTCAATTCCCGAGCTGGAAACGTGGATTGAAACGTGGAGCTTCAGCGAGACCATCCATTCGCGCAGCTACACTCATATCATCCGCAATATCGTGAATGATCCGTCAGTCGTGTTCGATGATATTGTGCAAAACAAATACATCATCGCCCGCGCCGAAGACATTGCCTGCTATTACGATGATTTGATTGAATACACCCAGTATTACAATCTGTTGGGCGAAGGTTCGCACAATATCGGCGGTAAGCTCGTGACCGTGTCTTTGCGTGAGTTGAAGAAAAAACTCTATCTCTGCCTGATGTGCGTCAATGTATTGGAAGCCATCCGCTTTTACGTTTCATTCGCCTGCTCGTTTGCCTTTGCCGAGCGCGAATTGATGGAGGGCAACGCCAAAATCATCAAACTGATTGCCCGCGACGAAGCCCTGCACCTGACCAGCACCCAGCATATGCTCAACCTGATGCGTGCCGGTGCCGATGATCCTGAAATGGCGGAAATTGCGAATGAATTGCAGGACGAGTGTTTCAACCTCTTCAAAAAAGCAGCCGAGCAGGAAAAAGAATGGGCGGCCTATCTGTTTAAAGACGGTTCCATGATTGGTCTGAATAAAGAAATTCTGGCTCAATACGTTGAATATATTACTAATCTTCGTATGCAGGCGGTTGGCCTTCCTGCCGGATTTGAAGGTGCGACCCAAAATCCGATTCCATGGATTAACGCGTGGCTGTCTTCTGACAATGTACAGGTTGCGCCGCAAGAAGTGGAAATTTCCTCTTACCTGATTGGTCAGATTGATTCGGAAGTCAATGCCGACGATTTGGGCGATTTCGAGCTGTAATCGAACATTCGGTTTTATGATCAAGGCCGTCTGAACGGTGTGGCTGAAATCTTTGATTTCGTCTTTACACCGTTTCAGACGGCCTTTCCAATCCAAACAAATCATATGGCACTCATTAGCACACACGACAAAACCTTCCAACTCCAACAAGGCGAAACCTTATTGGAGGGCTTGGAGCGCACTGGACACGAAGTTGAATACCAATGTCGCAGCGGTTATTGCGGTTCATGCCGGGTTAAAATCTTGGATGGAAAAGTCTCTTATGATAATTTTCCGCTCGCTTTTGTCGCGCCCGGAGAAATTTTGCCGTGCTGCTGCCGAGTTACTGAAGACATCAAGCTTGATTGTCGGGAGCGCATCAAAGAGCCGGATTTATTTGATGTCGATTTATTTGAAGACAAATAAAAAATGCCGTCTGAACATTGTGGCCGAAATCTTTGATTTCATTTCCACCGTTCAGACGGCATTTTGTATGGTTAAGCTTATTTACGCTCGCCAACCGGCAAAACAGTACGGCCGAAAGATTCGTTGATGACCTCTGCCGCTGCCAAGTAGAACGCACCGAGTGCAGTTACCAAGCCTAAGCAACCGCCGATATGGACGATGCTATGATTTTCCATGCCATCGCCAATACCCAGTGCAAAGAAAGTCAGTGTCAAGCAAAAGAAAATACCGCTCAATACTTTAGGTTTGGTCAAGGTGGCCACAAACATCATCAGCGAAAACATACCCCATGCGCAAAGATACCAGCCGATAAATGCCGGAGCTGTTTCACCTTTGAAAAAGATGGTAAACAAAGCCCATGTCCACCAGAATGCGCCATAGCTGATAAAAGCGGTAAAGCCAAACGTATTGCCTTTCTTGAACTCAAACATACCGGCAATAACTTGGGCGATACCACCAAAGGCGAGAGCCATGCCCAAAACTAAGCCGACACCCTCTTGAGCAGTAAAAAAGCCGCCGTTAATCAGACTGAGTAACCAAGTTGTCAATGCAAAGCCACACAGGCCTACTGGACCTGGATTCGCCAGGTTTTCTTTAGTAGTAGTCATTTTATTTCTCCTCTAGTTATTGAAATAGGAAGCCTATTGTTACCTATTTTATTTAAAATTAAAAGAAATAAATTTAAAAAAATCAGGCCGTCTGAAAAATATTTTTCAGACGGCCTTGAATATTAATAATTAAACTATCCCAAAATTGCCAAGATTTTCCTTAATCCGTTGGCATCAATTTGGCCGGGAGCCGACGTTTTTCCTGCAGCACCAAAGGTTACGGCTGAGCCGAAAGCCGAGCCGGCCAGACGACTGACGGCTCCGATTTTACCCATAGACATAGTAATAATCGGGCGATTGATAATTTGTGAAACATCATATGTTGCCTGTAATAAGGTCAATACATCTTGCGGCGATTGCGGCATAACGGCAATTTTGCAGATATCCGCGCCCCACTCGGCCATTATTTTCAGACGGCCTGTAATGTCTGCCAAAGACGGCGTGGCTTGGAAATCGTGATTGCAAAGTAAGACAACAGTTTGATACTCATGCGCCAAAGCAATGGTTTGTTTTACGCCGCTTTTCTCGGCAAAAAGCTCGATGTCGATAATATCGGCTTGTTTGGAACGGATGATTTTTTCCAATAATTCAAAATAATAGTCGTCAGAACAAGGCGTATTGCCGCCCTCTTGCGCCCTTCTAAACGTAAACAGTAAGGGCTTGTCAGGAAAAGCCTGTCGGACAATGCCTAATTGTTCGGTAATAAAATCGGCATCAAGCGCAGCTTGAAAAAAATCTGCACGAAATTCAATAATGTCAAAAGCCGTCTCTTTCAATACGCGCAAAGCCTGCTCCAATTCCTGCGTATTGGCGGCCACCAGCGGTACGGCAATTTTAGGCAGGCCTTTGCCGATCTCGATATTTTTGATGATGACAGGTTTCATATTGTTCCTTTTTGCTCTTCAAGCCAATCAGTGCAGATGCTCATAAATGGTTTCTGCCAAGGCTTTGCTGATGCCTTCCACTTTTTCCAAGTCCTCGCGGCTGGCCGCAATCACGCCGCGCAGACCGCCGAATCGGGTAAGCAATGCTTGACGGCGTTTGCTACCGATACCGGGGATTTCGCTGAGTGAGGAAGTAACGCGTGCTTTGTCGCGTTTTTTGCGGTGGCCTGTAATCGCAAAGCGGTGCGACTCATCGCGTACGGTTTGCAATAAATGCAAAGCCGGGCTGTTGGGCGGCAGGCGGAAGACTTCGCCGGTAAAAGGCAGTATGAGTTCTTCCATACCAGCTTTGCGCTCGGGGCCTTTGGCGATACCGACCAAAGGAATGTGCAGCCCGAGTTCTTCCCATACTGATACGGCTACGCCGATTTGCCCTTTGCCGCCGTCAATCAACACGGCATCCGGCCATTTGACACTTTCTCCGTTGGCTTCGGCTTCCTGCATTTTGCCGTAGCGGCGCGTCAACACTTCGCGCATGGCGGCGTAGTCGTCGCCGGGCTTGGCGGTCGTGATGTTGTAGCGGCGGTATTGCGAAGGCTGGATGCTTTGCTCATCGTACACAACGCAGGACGCAATAGTGGCCTCGCCTTGCGTGTGGCTGATATCGAAACACTCAAGGCGGTTGAGGCTGTCTGAATCCATGCCGAGGATTTTGGCCAGTTCATCAATACGGTGCTGCTGGCTGCTTTGTTGCAGGCGGCGTTGAGCAATCGCCATTTGTGCGTTTTGTTCCGCCATTTTCAACCAGACTTTGCGTTCGCCTATGGTCTTGGTGACAAATTGCATCTGCTTGCCGTGTTCGCCTTCCAAAGCCTCTTTCAGCGCATCGGGAACGGGAAAGTTACTGATGATGATGTCGGGTTTGCTTTTGCCCAGATAGTGTTGGGCGACGAAGGCTTCAGCGTAATCTTGTCCGTTTGGCTCGGGATCGTTTTTGGTGTCGGGGAAAAAGCTTTTGTCGCCTACGTGCCGCCCACCGCGGATGCTGACCCAGTGTATGCAGACCAGGCCGTCTGAAACTGCCAGCGCAAGCAAATCGATGTCGTTTGGATTGTTCGGATTTTTACTGTCGATAAACTGATTACTCTGCATGATGCCGAGCGCTTGAATTTGATCGCGGTAACGGGCGGCTTCTTCAAATTGCAGATTCGCGGCGGCAGTTTGCATTTTGTGTTGCAAGGTGCGCGTCAATTCGTCGGTTTTGCCATTAAGGAAAGTCGCAGCTTCACGCACGCTGTCACGATAATCTTCTTCGCTGATGTGACCGACACAAGGCGCGGTACAGCGTTTGATTTGGTACAGCAGACAAGGACGGTCGCGATGCTCGAATACACTGTCTTCGCAGGTACGTAGCATAAAGACTTTTTGCAATACTTGAATGCTGTCACGCACGGCGTTGCTGTTCGGATACGGGCCGAAATATTGATTGGGCTTTTTCAGCGTGCCGCGGTAATACGCCATTTGCGGATATTGATGGCCGCTGAGCATCAAATAAGGATAGCTTTTGTCATCGCGGAAAAGAATATTGTATTTCGGCGACAAGGCTTTGATGAAGTTGTTTTCAAGAATCAGCGCTTCAGCTTCGGAACGTGTGATGGTGGTTTCGATATGGTGAACCTGTTTTACCATCAATGCGATGCGCGGCGAATGATCGTTTTTTTGGAAATAGCTGGAAACGCGCCGCTTGAGATTGACCGCTTTGCCGACATACAAAACATTGTTGTCTTCGTCAAAAAAACGGTACACGCCCGGCAGATTGGGCAGATTTTTCAGAAAAAGAGGTAAATCGAACGGTTCGGTTGCGCTCACGGGATTTTCTTTTGGAATAAGCAGGCCGTCTGAAAACTTTTCAGACGGCCTTATTCATTGACGTTTAAGATTCTTGAGACGGAGTATCTTCAGCTTTTACCACTTGGTTTTCAGCTGCATCGCTTTCCAGAGCAGCTTCATCTTCGGCCTCTTCGGCCACGCGTTCCAAGCTGACCAAGGTTTCGCCTTCATCCAGATTAATCAGGCGGACACCGGCAGCAGCCCGGCCGGTCTCGCGAATTTGCTCAACTTTGGTACGAATCAGGACGCCGCCGCTGGTAATCAGCATCAGGTCGTCGGTTTCGCTAACCAAAGTCGCGGCAACCAAATCGCCGTTGCGCTCGCCGGTATTGATGGCGATATTGCCTTGGCCGCCTTTGTTTTTACGGCTGTAATCGGCAATCGGGGTACGTTTGCCATAGCCGTTGGCGGTAGCAGTCAATACTTGCAAGTCGCTTTGCTCGGCCTCAGGGGCGAAGGTAATCAGGCTGACAATCTTGCCATCGGCCGGCAGACGCATACCGCGTAAACCTCCGCTGCCGCGACCGGACGGACGGACACCGTGTTTGCCGCTTGGCAATGCGTTTTCGGCATTTTCATCATCCAGGCCGTCTGAATCTTCGTTTTCGGTTTCGATATCGATATCTTCTGCTTCATCGTTACCCGATTTTTCCCAATATTCGTTAAAGCGGATGGCTTTGCCCAAGTTGGAGAATAACATAATGTCGTCCGCACCGCCTGTTTGCGCTGCGCCGACCAAGTAATCGCCTTCTTTAAGCGCGATGGCTTTGATGCCTTGGCTGCGGACGTTTTTAAACGCAGACAGCTGGACTTTTTTCACCATGCCTTGTGCGGTGGCGAAGAAGACGTATTGGTCTTCGGGAAACTCGCGAACAGCCAAAATCGCGCTGACTTTTTCGCCCTCTTCCAATTGGATGACGTTGTTGATCGGACGACCACGGCTGTTTCGGCCACCTTCCGGCAGTTTGTACACTTTAATCCAATGGCACTTGCCCAAATTGGTGAAGCACATCAAATAATCATGCGTGTTGGCAACAAACAGGGTTTCGATAAAGTCTTCGTCTTTGGTTGCCGCTGCCTGTTTGCCGCGGCCGCCGCGACGTTGCGCCTGATAATCGGTTGTCGGCTGGGTTTTGATATAGCCGCCATGAGTCAGGGTAACGACCATTTCGCGTTGCGGAATCAGGTCTTCATCGGCAATATCACCGCCAAACGGATTGATTTCGCTGCGGCGTTCATCGCCGAAGTTGGCTTTAATGTCTGCCAATTCTTCGCGGATGATTTGGGTAACGCGCTCAGGCTTGGAAAGAATATCCACAAAATCAATGATTTTACTCATCAGGTTTTTATATTCGCCGACAATTTCTTCCTGATCGAGGCCGGTCAGGTTACGCAGGCTCATGCGCAGGATGGCATCGGCTTGCAATTCGCTCAGGTAATAGCCTTGGCTGTGCAGGCCCAAATTCTCTGGCAAGCCTTCAGGGCGCATCATGTGCAGGTCTAAATCCGTGCGGCTGAGCATGTCTTCAACCAAGCTGCTGCGCCATGGGCGGGACAGCAGTTTTTCTTTGGCTTCCGGCGCATTGGCAGATTCTTTAATCAGACGGATGATTTCGTCGATATTGGACAAGGCAACTGCTTTACCTTCGGCAATATGGCCTTCATGACGCGCTTTTTTCAGGCGGAACAAGGTACGACGGGTAACGACTTCGCGACGATGGCGCAGGAATTCGGACAGGATTTGTTTCAGATTCAGCAAGCGCGGCTGGCCGTCAACCAAGGCCACCATGTTGATACCGAAGCTGTCTTGCAGCTGGGTCAGTTTGTAGAGTTGGTTCAAAACGACTTCGGCATTTTCATTGCGTTTCAATTCGATCACGACACGCATACCGGATTTGTCGGACTCGTCGCGCAGGTCGGATACGCCTTCCAACGTTTTTTCGCGTACCAACTCACCGATTTTCTCAACCAGCTTGGCTTTGTTTACTTGATATGGGATTTCATCGATAACGATGGCTTCGCGTTCGCCATTTTTACCAATAGGCTCAATATGGGTTTTACCGCGCATCACTACACGACCGCGGCCGGTTTTATAGCCTTCGCGAACGCCGCTTAAGCCGTAAATAGTTGCGCCGGTTGGGAAATCGGGCGCTTGGATAATGTTGATCAGCTCATCGATTTCAGTTTCAGGCTCATCCAACAAGCGCAGGCAGGCATTGATGGTATCGCCCAAATTGTGCGGCGGGATATTGGTTGCCATACCGACGGCAATACCGGACGAACCGTTTACCAACAATGCTGGGAAACGGGTCGGCAACACCAGCGGCTCATGTTCGCTGCCGTCATAGTTGGGGCCGAAATTAACGGTTTCTTCTTCAATATCCGCCAGCATTTCATGGGAAATTTTTTCCATGCGGATTTCGGTATAACGCATGGCTGCTGCGGCCAAGCCGTCGACAGAACCGAAGTTGCCCTGACCATCGATCAGTACATAACGCATGGAGAAGTCTTGTGCCATGCGGACGATTGTGTCGTAAACGGCTGTATCGCCGTGAGGGTGGTATTTACCGATGACGTCGCCGACGATACGCGCCGATTTTTTATAGGCGGAATTCCAGTTATTTTTCAACTCGTGCATCGCGTACAACACGCGACGGTGTACCGGCTTGAGACCGTCGCGGACATCCGGCAGGGCTCGTCCCACAATCACGCTCATGGCGTAATCGAGGTAGCTCTTGCGCATTTCGTCTTCAAGGCTGACAGGCAGGGTTTCAAGTGCAAATTTATGGTCGTTGCGGATGGTTGCGTCGGTCATGATTATCTGTAATTTCGTATGGCAAAAATCTTGTTGATTCTACCACAAAACAAGCGGTTTATGGCTTTTGCGTGAAGGCCGTCTGAAACAGGATTTCAGACGGCCTTCATTATTTAATAAATTTAATTTAGTTGCAGCCAGAATCTTCATCGGAAGCCTGCAAGCTCAATGCTTTGCGCTTTTTAGCCTTTTCATAACGGCAACGTTGGCGCGATGTATTGATTTCCAAAGGTGGCACGGCAACCGGCTTGCCGTCTTCTACGGCAACCATGGTGAAGTAGCAGCTGTTGGTATGGCGCACTTCACCGGTGCGGATGTTTTGCGCTTCTACACGGATGCCGACTTCCATAGAAGTGCGGCCGGTGTAGTTAATGCTGGCGTAAAAGGTTACCAGTTCGCCGACATGGATAGGCTCTTTAAACAAAACTTTATCGACAGACAAGGTAACGCAGTAGTTGCCGCTGTATCGGCTGGCACAGGAATAAGCGACTTGGTCGAGCAAGCGCAATAATTCGCCACCGTGGACGTTGCCGCTGAAATTTGCCGTATCCGGCATCATCAGCTCGGACATAATGAGTTCGTGAGAAGGAAGTTGGCGTGCTTGTTCCATAGTTTGGCCTCTTGAAGTGGTTTGTTTTTAAGGCCGCCTAGTATTTCAGACGGCATGTTTTGTAGGAATTTTGATTCTACCGTTTTTGAGTGGAAAAATTCAATCTACCACACCTGATCATAACCATTTTCTACGCGAAAAGAAAATCAGCAGTCCGATGATGATGCACAGCATCACACCCAAAACCATGAAATAGCCGTAATGCCAATGCAGCTCGGGCATATTGTCGAAGTTCATGCCGTAGATACCGGTGATGACGGTCAGCGGCATAAAGATGATGGTGATAACCGTCAACACGCGCATTTGCTGGTTCATGCGGTTGGATTGGAAGGAAAGATAAATGTCCATCATGCTCAACACCATATCACGCGAGGCATCAAGCGATTCGATAAGCTGCATATTGTGGTCGTACACATCGCGCAGATAGACGGTCGATTCGCCTTTGAAAATGGCAAAATCGCCGCGTACGGCCAGTTGGTAGAACACATCGCGCAATGGCAAAAGTGTGCGCCGCAGACGGACGGCATCGCGTTTGAGTCGGTGAATCTTACTGAGAATATCGCTGTTTTCATTTTTAAACAGCGACTTGTCTATTACTTCGACACGGTTGTTGTACGACTCCAAAACAATGAAATAGTCGTCCACAATACGGTCGAGCAGGCAATAAGCAAGAAACGCTGTATTTTTGTTCAAAATATTGTGCGGATTCTCGTGCATCTGCCGGCGAAGATGGCTGAATAAGCCCAGCGGTTTTTGTTGGAAAGACAACACAAAATCTTTGCCGATAATCACATACACTTGGTCAGAATGGAGTTTGCCCGTAGAGGTATAGTGGTAAACCTGTGCGGCAGTAAAAACATAGTTGCCGTAATCTTCAATTTTCGGACGCTGCTTACGACTGAGAATATCTTCAATAACCAGCTCATGAATGCCATAAGGCTCAAGCGCGTGCTTGAGCAAGGCAACATCATTGATACCGACAAAATGTAGCCAGTTGATTTGGCCTTCTTGCGGACGGACAATATCGGGCAAGTTTTTTCCGGCAAGATAATCATGCTGAGCAAAGGTATCGGCGGAATACAAGGTTTGATGGATAGCAGAACGCGGCGCATTGTCGGTATTGCTGCGCTTCATGGTTTGGTCTTGCAGATTGTCGGTTATTTCAACTGGATTGGCTGGTTTGCTCATAAAAATAAATCATGTTTTTTTAGTTAGAATGAATTGTACAGACAGAAAAGGCCGTCTGAAAACTAATTTTCAGACGGCCTGACAATATCGATCAACGCTTTATTAGGCTTGGGGCGCGGTTTTCTCCAACTCCAATGCAGCGGCAAGCAAGGACAGGCGCGCCATTACGCCGTAAACGTAGAGGCGGTTGTGTTCGTTGTCCACATCACAGTCTTTTTCAGAGCGTGGCATGCCGAGCGAGTCCCATTGTTCAAATACGCGCTTGCAGGCTTCGGGGGCTTCTTGGGAATTGTCGCCGCTGCCGGTGGGGATGCTGTTGGACAGCGGGACAAATACCATACCGCCGGCGTTGAGGTTTTCGTCCACGCCACGGCCTTCGTGTACACGGAAGAAACCGCCGATTACGAAACGGTCCATCATATACACAACGGGTTCGCACACGGCGCCATCCATGGTTTCGTAGGTATAAATACCTTCTTGGACAATGACTTCGCTGACTTCCAAACCTTCTTTGACTTTCGCCATTTTATTGCGGTTTTTACGGTTCAATCCGCGTACTTCATCTGCAGATTTAACGCTCATTACGCCCATGCCATAAGTACCTGCGTCGGCTTTCACAATAACGAAAGGCTGGTCGGTAATGCCCAACTCGTCGTATTTGGCTTGAATTTTCGCCAGCACACGTTCTACTGCTTCCGCTAACGCATCCTCACCTTCACGCTCTTGGAAGTCCAAACCACTGATTTTTTCAAAATAAGGATTGATTTGCCATTCGTCGATGTCAATCAACTTGGCAAAGTCGGCTGCAACTTGGTTGTACGCGCCGAAATGTTCGGTTTTACGGCGAGTCGTCCAGCCGCCGTGCAATGGAGGCAATACGGTTTGACTGATGTCTTTAAGGATTTCAGGAACACCCGCAGACAAGTCATTGTTCAACAAAACAACGCAAGGCGAGAAACCGTCTGCGAGATGTACACGCTCACGGGTACGCAATAAAGGCTCAAGCAAAATTTTGTCGCCCAACGCGGTTTCAAACTCGGTTGGCTCAGTCACTTCAGGATTCAAACTGCCCAAGCGCACTTCGTATCCTGCCGAACGCAAAATCTCGCTGAGTGCGTAAACGTTTTGCAGATAGAATGTGTTGCGTGTGTGGTTTTCAGGAATAATCAATACGGATTTTGCCGTTTCACAGGCACGCTGTACCGCATCTTGCGCGGCAACCGCCGCCAGCGGGATAAAGTTGGGATTCAAATTATTGAAGCCGCCCGGAAACAGGTTCATATCGATAGATGAAATTTTGTAACCGGCATTACGGATGTCAACCGAACCATAAAATGGTGGACGGTGTTCGTTCCAATGCGAACGGAACCATGCTTCGATTTTGGCATGATTGGCAAGGACTTTTTTCTCAAATTCCCGTAATTGAGTCAGATGCTCAGGAGCCATTACCGGTAATTTCATTCTTTATACCTCTTGGTAAGTGTGGATGTTGAGTGAGAATGATAGAACTTTTTAGTGCATTTCGACAAGTATTCTTTCAGATAAGATGCATCTTTTTGTCAACAATTCTACAATTTGTCTAATTTTTGACAAGTGTTTTTGAAACTTTGCAACAAATTTTAAAAATTGGACAAATTCCTATTGCGCAGCCCCTATAAAAAGCCTAAAATCCGCCCATAAACGCAAACCATCATTCATACCTACCAATAGCAAAGAATACTCATCATGAGCGCACAAACCCTTTACGATAAACTTTGGAACAGCCACGTCGTCCGCGAAGAAGAAGACGGCACTGTCCTGCTTTACATCGACCGACACCTGGTTCACGAAGTAACCAGCCCGCAAGCATTTGAAGGCTTGAAAATGGCCGGCCGCAAACTCTGGCGTATTGACAGCGTAGTCTCCACAGCCGACCACAACACCCCGACAGGCGACTGGGACAAAGGTATCCAAGATCCGATTTCCAAACTGCAAGTCGACACTTTGGACAAAAACATTAAAGAGTTTGGCGCACTCGCCTACTTCCCGTTCATGGATAAAGGCCAAGGCATCGTACACGTTATGGGCCCGGAACAAGGCGCTACCCTGCCCGGCATGACCGTTGTCTGCGGCGACTCGCACACTTCTACTCACGGCGCATTCGGCGCATTGGCGCACGGTATCGGCACTTCCGAAGTCGAACACACCATGGCAACCCAATGTATTACCGCAAAAAAATCCAAATCCATGCTGATTGCCGTTGAAGGCCGTCTGAAACCCGGCGTTACCGCCAAAGACGTGGCACTTTATATCATCGGCCAAATCGGCACGGCCGGCGGTACAGGCTACGCCATCGAGTTTGGCGGCGAAGCCATCCGCAGCCTTTCTATGGAAGGCCGCATGACCTTGTGCAATATGGCGATCGAAGCCGGTGCGCGCTCAGGCATGGTTGCCGTTGACCAAACCACCATCGACTATGTAAAAGGCAAACCTTTCGCACCTAAAGGCGAAGCGTGGGACAAAGCCGTCGAATACTGGCGCACGCTGGTGTCTGACGAAGGCGCCGTATTCGATAAAGAATACCACTTCAAAGCCGAAGACATCGAGCCTCAAGTAACTTGGGGCACCTCGCCTGAAATGGTTTTGGACATCAGCGGCAAAGTGCCTAATCCTGCCGAAGAAACCGATCCGGTCAAACGCAGCGGCATGGAACGCGCCCTTGAATACATGGGCTTGGAAGTCGGTACGCCATTAAACGAAATCCCTGTCGATATCGTCTTTATCGGTTCTTGCACCAACAGCCGCATCGAAGATTTGCGCGAAGCCGCCGCCATCGCCAAAGGCCGCAAAAAAGCGGACAATGTACAACGCGTATTGATTGTTCCCGGCTCAGGTTTGGTTAAAGAACAGGCCGAAAAAGAAGGCTTGCACAAAGTATTTATCGAAGCCGGTTTTGAATGGCGCGAGCCTGGTTGCTCAATGTGCCTCGCCATGAATGCCGACCGCCTGACCTCGGGACAACGTTGCGCCTCCACTTCCAACCGTAACTTTGAAGGCCGTCAAGGCAACGGCGGACGCACCCACCTCGTCAGCCCTGCCATGGCAGCCGCAGCCGCGGTTACCGGCCACTTTACCGACATCCGCACTATGGCTTAAAATATTTTCAGACGGCCTTTATTGATCAGGCCGTCTGAAACAATACCTTGCTCAAACAAGTTTTCTTATTATATTGCGCAAAACGTCCGAAAACCTTCTTAATCATTGATAACTTGAAAGGAATCTAGTATGAAAAAACTGTTTGCATTGGCTGCCGCAGCCCTTATTCTGTCAGCTTGTTCCAGCACTTGGTCCGGCGCAAAAGACGATACCAGCCGCAATTGGGACAAAACCAAAGAAACCGCAGAACACGTTGCCGACAAAACTGGCGAAGCCGTTAAAAAAGGCGGCAATGCAGTAGGCCGCGGCATGAGCCATGTTGGAGAAAAAATCGAAGCCGCTACCGAATAATTCGGTAAATCAGGCCGTCTGAAGCTCCTAACTCCGTTTCAGACGGCCTGATACATTATTAATTTTTCAGACATTTTCACGATTCCAAGCAAAGGAAGAAACAATGAGCAATCCGTCAAGCTGGTTTGGTATTCACGCTCATGATCTGGATCGCGCCAAAGCCTTTTACGAATCCGTATTCGGCAAACCTCTGCAAGACGTTGGCGGTAACGGATTCCGTTTCATCATTTTTCCGGCCGATTACACCCAACACGGTACGGCCGGCATGATTTGGCACGACAGCAACGCCCAACCCGGCCACGGCGGTACAACCATTTTCTTCAATTGCCCGGATTGTGCCGAAACAGCAGAAAAAGCCGTTGCAGCAGGCGGCAAACTGTTACAAGAGAAATTCCGCATTGCCAACGGCTTTGCAGCATTTATCGAAGATACAGAAGGCAACCGAATCGGTTTGCACAGCACACGCTAACCCGAATAGCCATAAAATTTCCCATTATTACTATAAGAATCTAACATGAAAGCCTTTACCAAAATCACTGCCATCGTCGCTCCGCTCGACCGCAGCAACGTCGATACCGACGCCATCATCCCCAAACAATTTTTAAAATCCATCAAACGAAGCGGCTTCGGCCCCAATGCCTTTGATGAATGGCGTTACCTCGACCACGGCGAGCCGGGCATGGACAACAGCAAACGCCCGTTGAATCCGGATTTCTCCCTGAACCAGCCACGCTATCAAGGCGCACAAATCCTGTTAACGCGTAAAAACTTCGGCTGCGGCTCCTCGCGCGAACACGCCCCTTGGGCATTGGACGACTACGGCTTCCGCGCCATCATCGCCCCCAGCTTTGCCGACATCTTCTTCAACAACTGCTACAAAAACGGCCTTTTACCCATCGTTTTGACCGAAGAACAGGTTGACCAGCTTTTCAAAGAAGTTGAAGCCAACGAAGGCTATCAACTCTCCATCGACCTTGCCGAGCAAACCCTGACCACTCCTAGAGGCGAAACATTCACATTCGACATTACCGAACACCGCAAACACTGCCTCTTAAACGGCTTGGACGAAATCGGCCTGACCCTTCAACACGCCGACGAAATCCGCGATTTCGAAGAAAAACGCCGCCAAAGCCAGCCTTGGCTGTTTAACGGTTGATATACCAAAGGCCGTCTGAAAAATTTAAGCGTTTCAGACGGCCTTTAATCTACACAAATATATTATGATTACCGACACCATAAGCAATGCCACCCGCTATGCTGCCCTGCATCCCGACTTTGCAGAGGCCTTCCATCTGTTGCAGACCCTAGATTTTGCCAATCTGCCGGACGGTCAAGTGCCGTGCGAAAATCCCAATATCCGTATTTTTATCGGCAGCGAGCCGATGAGGACTCAAGGCGAAGCTAAGCCTGAAGCGCACTTAAAACACATTGATATTCAAACGCCGATTGATGGCAGCGAAACGTATGGCTGGATAGACAGAGGCCGTCTGAAAAACGGTTTGGGCTACAACGAAAAGCGCGATATTGAGTTTTTCGACTGCGAGCCGGAAACTTGGCTGACCTTGGAGCCCGGCGAATTTGCACTATTTTTCCCGAATGATGCGCATGCCCCATTGGTCGGCGACAGGGCAAACATACGCAAAGTTGTTTTTAAAATCCGTGTTGAAACCGAACGCCTATAACTTTCCAGACGGCCTTACTTCCTTATTCAGGACACAATATGTCTTTTTTCAGCAGGTTGTTCCGCTCTAAACCTAAATTAATGACTTGGCAGGAATTTGTCGAATACTTTGCCCGTCGCATCCAAGAAGAATTGGATCTTGAGGCGAAAATCGACTGGGGCGAAAACATTGCTTCTTCGCCTATTATTGTCCAGTTTTCCGAAGACGATGAAGCATCGTTCAGCACATATTTGAGCAACCATTACACAAGTTATCTGCAAAATCCCGAGGCCTTGGAAGCTATTGTTGCTGCCAATTTAGCGGTTATCGATAAGATTCAAGACGCTGATGCCAGTGTTTCAGCACAACAAATTCTTCCGACGATTAAAAATACAATTTATCTGGAAAACGTCAGACTGATTACAAATACGGACGAAGACGAACCTGCCGATTACCTGGTATATAAACCGATTGCGGGCGATATCATGTTGCTTTATATGGTGGATACGGAAGAATCCATGCATACGCTCAATCGTGAGCATATGCAAGAGGCCGGTATTGAAGATGAAGACGCCTTGTATCGTACCGCCATGGATAATTTGCGCCAACGGATGAATGGACGTGTCCAAATTCATCATGCCGAAGGTTGGTCATTGACCCAAATCCATTTGGACAACGACTATGATGCTTCCCTGATTTTGCTTTTGGACGAAGTACTTAAAGACGATCCTATGCTGCCGGCCAATCCCGTTTTTGCAGTCCCGGCACGCAATGCCCTGCTCGTTTGCAGCCCATCCGATGAAGAGGCTTTGCAGGCGATGGCGAATATCGCCCTGCAGGCATTTGAAGATTCTGCCTACGCGATTTCTACCCAGCTTTACCAGTACCATAATGGTACAATCAGCGTTTTCAGAGCAAATTGATTTAAGGCCGTCTGAAAAACAGGCGACCTGCCCTTTACTTTAAACCTTCCCATAAGGAAACCCGAAATGACCAAACATATCGCTATCTTGCGCGGCGACGGCATCGGCCCTGAAATCGTTGCAGAAACCGTCCGTGTACTCGACAAACTTATCGAACAAGGTTTGGATGTCAGCTACGAATATGCGCCTTTGGGCGGCGAAGCCTATGACGAATACGGCCATCCTTATCCAGAATTCACGCAAAACCTTTGCCGTAAAGCCGATGCGGTTCTGCTTGGTGCAGTCGGTTCTCCTCAATACGACAATCTCGACCGTCCGTTGCGTCCTGAGCGCGGCTTATTAGCTATCCGTAAAGACTTGAATCTTTTTGCCAATTTGCGCCCTGCCATCCTTTATCCCGAGCTGGCCAACGCTTCCACTCTGAAACCGGAAATCGTAGCCGGTCTCGACATCCTTATCGTACGTGAACTGACCGGCGATATTTACTTTGGCGAACCGCGCGGCATCCGTGTTCTGGAAAACGGCGAACGCGAAGGCTACAACACCATGAAATACAGTGAAAGCGAAATCCGCCGTATTGCCCACGTTGCCTTCCAATCCGCCCAAAAACGCAGCAAAAAAGTCTGCTCCGTAGGCAAAGCCAACGTTTTGGAAACCACCGAACTGTGGCGCGAAGTCTTTGAAGAAATCGGCAAACAATACCCTGATGTCGAGCTTTCCCATATGTACGTGGACAACGCCGCCATGCAGTTGGTACGCGCGCCTAAACAATTTGACGTGATTGCTACCGGCAACATCTTCGGCGACATCCTCTCTGACGAAGCCTCCATGCTGACCGGCTCCATCGGTATGCTCCCTTCCGCTTCTTTGGACGAAAACGGCAAAGGCCTGTACGAACCTTCTCACGGCTCCGCTCCAGACATTGCCGGTCAAAACAAAGCCAATCCTCTGGCGACCGTTTTGTCCCTCGCCATGTTGCTGCGTTACAGCCTGAACGACGAAGCCCGCGCGCAACAAGTTGAAAACGCCGTACAAAAAGTACTGCAACAAGGCTTGCGTACCGGCGACATTTACGAAGAAGGTACCAAACTGGTCTCCTGCTCAGAAATGGGCGATGCCGTATTGGCCGCTTTGTAAGAGGCCGTCTGAAAAAAGCGTGGGACCAATCCCACGCTTTTTTATATGCGAAAACTCGAAACCATAAAAAAGGGCGTGTCTTCACACGCCCTTTCGTCTTATTTCAGACGGCCTTAAGATTGAAGCAATCAACCTTTTTTATGTTTGCCGCCAAAGCCGTCGTTAGACTTACGTTTGCCTTTAAAGCCTTCGCCGCCTTTTTTGAAACCGTCAGACTTCTTGAAACCGTCTTTCTTAAAGCCATCTTTTTTGAAACCGTCTTTTTTATGGCCTTCGCCGCGTGATTTGCCGCTAAAGCCTTCTTTAGCCGGTTTCTTATCGCCGCGCCAACCGCTGGATTTACGATCGCCCCAGCCGCCTTTGCCTTTCGGTTTGCCACCGGCAGATTTGCGTTTGCGTGTCGGCTCCATGCCTTCGATGGTCAGCTCAGGCAATTTGCGGCCGATGTATTTTTCGATTTTGTGTACTTTGACGTATTCGTTTACTTCGGCAAAAGTAATCGCAATACCAGTACGGCCAGCGCGACCGGTACGGCCGATGCGGTGAACGTAGTCTTCAGCCTGTTTCGGCAAGTCGTAGTTGATAACGTGGGTAATGGTCGGTACGTCGATACCGCGTGCGGCAACGTCGGTGGCAACCAAAATTTTGCAGCGGCCTTTGCGCAAGTCCATCAACGTGCGGTTACGCCAGCCTTGCGGCATATCGCCGTGCAGGCAGTTGGCGGCAAAACCTTTTTCGTACAACTCATCCGCGATGACTTCGGTCATGGCTTTGGTGGACGTGAAAATTACGCATTGGTCGATATTGGCATCGCGCAAGATGTGGTCGAGCAGGCGGTTTTTATGGCGCATATCGTCGCAGTACAACAGCTGCTCTTCGATTTTGCCTTGATCATCCACACGCTCAACTTCGATGGTTTCAGGGTCTTTGGTCAATTTGCGCGCCAGTTTGCCCACCGCACCGTCCCAAGTGGCGGAGAACAACAAAGTCTGACGGTCGCTCGGCGTTGCTTCAACGATGGTTTCGATGTCGTCGATAAAGCCCATGTCCAGCATACGGTCGGCTTCGTCCAGAATCAGCACTTCCAAACGTTCAAAATCAACTTTACCGCTCTGCATCAAGTCCATCAGACGGCCCGGAGTGGCGACAATCAGGTCAACCGGTTTGCTCAAAGCACGGGTTTGGTAGCCGAAAGATGCACCGCCGACAATGCTGACAGTACGGAACCAACGCATATTTTTAGCATACGCCAGTGCATTTTTTTCTACCTGAGCCGCCAGTTCGCGGGTCGGGGTCAATACCAAAGCGCGCGGGCCTTTGCCCGGTTTTTCGCTGCGCTTGGTCAGTTTTTGCAAAGTCGGCAGCAGGAAGGCTGCGGTTTTGCCTGAACCGGTTTGTGCCGAAGCCATAATGTCACGGCCGTCCAAAGCAAACGGAATCGCTTGCGCTTGAATCGGGGTCGGGCTTTCATAACCCTCGCTGCTTACGGCAGACAAAATGTTTTTATCAAGGTTCAAATCGGCAAATTTAATAGACATATCTATCCTAAGAGACAACAACACGCACGCCTGAACAATTTCAGACGACCTGAAGCAAAGGAAAGTAACGATACGGGAAATGTGAAGTTACAGGGTTGTCGCAAGCATCTTGCTTGTGGTTAACATCGACGACAACCTGCACAGAAAAGACTTTGCAAATATGCAAGCAATAAAAGAAACGCGCCCGAAACGGCGGTTTAGGTTGGATGACGATGGCTTCGTATCAAAAGGCGAACGGCGAATAATATAGATTTTATGGATAACAGTCAAGCAAAAAGACATCAAGTGCGTTAAAATCCAACCCCTTCCCAATACTTATTCAGGCCGTCTGAAACCATGACTGACATTACCCCCTTTGCCAACCGCTTGGGCAAAAACATCAAACATCTTATGAAATGGGCCAAACGCAACAATATCGAAGCCTGGCGCATTTACGACCGCGATATTCCCCAATTTCCCTTTGCCATCGATGTTTACGGCGACCAAATTCATCTTCAGGAATACGATACCGGCTGGCTGATGCAGCCCGAAGAATACGAAGCATGGCTTGCCGATGTATTGGAAGCCATCGGTTTTGTGACCGGCTTTGCGCCCGAACAAATCCACCTCAAACGCCGCGAACGTCAAAAAGGTTTGCAGCAATACGAGAAAACCGGCAAAACCGGCGATGATTTCGTCATTACTGAAAACGGCCGCAAGTTTTGGGTCAACCTCGACAAATACCTCGACACCGGCCTTTTCCTTGACCACCGCAACACGCGCAAAAAAGTCGGCGAAACCGCAGCTGGCAAACGCTTCCTCAACCTGTTTTCCTACACAGGCAGCTTTACCGTCTACGCCGCAACCGGCGGCGCGGTATCCAGCGAAACCGTCGATTTATCGAACACTTATCTCGAGTGGGCAAAACGCAATTTCGAACTCAACGGCATCGACCCCGAACAACACAAAATCGTCCGCGCCGATGTGTTCCAATACCTGCAAAATGCCGCAGACGAAGGCAAAAAGTTCGACCTGATCGTCATGGATCCGCCCAGCTTTTCCAACAGCAAAAAGATGCTCGACATCCTCGATATCCAGCGCGACCATAAAAAGCTGATTGACGGCGCAATGAGCCTGCTCGCTTCAGACGGCATTCTGTATTTCTCCAACAACCTGCGCAGCTTTGTGTTGGACGATTCGGTCGCGGAACAATACGCAGTCAAAGACATTTCCAAGCAGTCTGTTCCCGACGATTTCCGCAACAAAAAAATCCATCAATGCTGGGAAATCAAGCATAAATAAGCATCAGGCCGTCTGAAAGCCAGTTTTCAGACGGCCTGATTGCCATATTGAATCTCTTAATCAATAGGCGCATAATTCAAGAAATTGTTGACAATATCAAAAGGAAAAGAAAATGCAAAACTACCTGACACCCAATTTCTCATTCGCCCCCATGATTCCGGAACGTGCGCTCGGCAGCCGAGTTTGGGATACTGAAGGACGAGAATACATTGACTTGTCAGGCGGTATTGCTGTGAACGCGCTGGGCCATTGCCATCCTGATTTGGTCGCCGCCTTGGCTGAACAGTCGCAAAAACTTTGGCACATTTCTAATATCTATACTACCCAACCGGCGCAAGAATTGGCCAAAAAATTGGTCGAAAACACCTTTGCCGACAAAGTGTTTTTCTGCAATTCCGGCGCGGAAGCCAATGAAGCCGCGCTGAAACTGGCGCGCAAATACGGCCGCGATCATTTTGGCGAACACAAAACCGAAATCATCTCCTGCCTCAACAGCTTCCACGGCCGCACCCTGTTTACCGTATCCGTCGGCGGCCAGCCCAAATACAGCAAAGACTACGCGCCGCTGCCGGCCGGCATTACCCACGTTCCCTTCAATGATATTGCCATATTGGAAGCGACCATCAGCGATAAAACCTGCGCCGTGATTATCGAGCCGATTCAAGGCGAAAGCGGCATCCTGCCTGCCACCCAAGAATATCTGCAAGCCGCACGCCGTTTGTGCGACAAACACGGCGCCTTGCTCATTTTGGACGAAGTGCAAACCGGCATGGGCCATACAGGCAAACTGTTTGCCTACGAGCATTACGGCGTGACACCCAATATCCTCAGCTCCGCTAAAGCCTTGGGTGGCGGTTTCCCGATTGGCGCGATACTGACCACCGATAAAATCGCTCCAACCTTCGGCCCTGGAACGCATGGCTCGACCTTCGGCGGCAATCCGATGGCGTGCGCGGTCGGCAGCCGTGCATTTGACATCATCAATGCGCCCGAAACATTGGCACACGTTGAACAACAAGGCCAAAAACTTCAGACGGCCTTGCGTGAAATAGGCGAAAAGACCGGCATATTTAAAGAAGTCCGCGGCATGGGCTTGCTGCTTGGCTGCGTGTTGGCAGACGAATACGCAGGCAAGGCATCGGAAATTACCGCCGCCGCTTTGAAACACGGCCTGATGGTACTGGTTGCCGGCGCCAATGTGGTGCGCTTCGCCCCTAGCCTGCTGCTGAACGATGAAGACATGGCCGAAGGCTTGAAACGTTTTGAAGCGGCCTTGGACGAATGGTTGGCCTGATTTTTAAAACCCAATATCCAAATCAGCCGACAGCTTTTGGTTCTATTAATGCCATATAGTGAAGGCCGTCTGAAAGACCGTTTGAGTTTTTCAGACGGCCTTTTTTTAATATTGAAAACAACATCCGCCTACATGTTTTGTCATTTGATGTTTGTTAAAAATCGTACTGCCTCTTCGTGTTACGCTTGGCAAACAATTTGATTTTACGAAGAAAAGGAGCAGGAGATGGTATCGTTGAAAACCCAAATCGCCGGTTTTTCTTTTGACAACTGCCTGATGAATGCGGCTGGTGTGTCGTGTATGACCGTTGAGGAATTGGAAGCGGTCAGACAGTCTTCGGCAGGCACTTTCATTACCAAGACCGCAACGCTTACCCCTCGTCAAGGCAACCCCGAGCCGCGTTATCGGGACGTGCCTCTCGGCAGCATCAATTCGATGGGTTTGCCGAATCAAGGCATTGATTACTATCTGGATTACCTGCTTACCCTTCAAGAATCTGAGCCGGAACGGACATTTTTCCTATCACTGGTCGGCCTGTCGCCCGGCGAAACACATATCCTGTTGGAAAAGGTGCAAAACAGCGGGTTCAACGGCATTACCGAACTCAACCTATCCTGCCCAAACGTCGCCGGCAAACCGCAAATTGCCTACGACTTTGAAACAACCGAGATGATTTTGGATAATGCCTTTACCTACTTCGACAAGCCCTTGGGCATCAAATTACCGCCATATTTTGATATTGCCCATTTCGATCAAGCGGCGAAAGTGTTCAACCGCTATCCCCTAAAATTCGTCAACTGTGTCAACTCCATCGGCAACGGCATGTATATCGAAGACGAATCCGTCGTAATCCGCCCGAAAAACGGCTTCGGCGGCATAGGCGGTCAATACATCAAACCGACTGCGCTCGCCAATGTCCACTCATTCTATCAAAGACTGGATCCGTCTATTCAAGTCATTGGAACGGGCGGCGTTTACAGCGGCCGCGATGCGTTTGAACACATCTTGTGCGGCGCAAGCATGGTACAGATCGGCACGGCGCTACACCAGCAAGGCGTAGACATTTTTGAACGGGTTTCCCTTGAATTAACAGCCATCATGGCGCAAAAAGGTTATGAAAAAATAGAAGACTTCAAAGGCAAATTGAAATATTTTGAATAGGGTTTACTCTAAAAAACGCCCAAGGCCGTCTGAAAATTTCAGACGGCCTTGTTGTATAATTGCTCCCCACATTACCCGTCTTCCCCTTCAATGAAACTCAACCCCCAACAGCAAGCCGCGGTCAAATATCTAGGCGGCCCCCTGCTCGTCCTTGCCGGCGCAGGCAGCGGCAAAACCGGCGTGATTACGCAAAAAATCAAGCATTTGATTGTCAATGTCGGCTATCTGCCGCATACCGTTGCCGCGATTACCTTCACCAATAAAGCCGCTACGGAAATGCAGGAGCGCGTCGCCAAAATGCTGCCTAAATCGCAAACGCGAGGGCTGACGATTTGCACGTTCCACTCTTTGGGCATGAAGATTCTGCGCGAAGAGGCGAACCATATCGGTTACAAAAAAAATTTTTCCATCCTCGATTCCACTGACAGCGCGAAAATTATCGGCGAACTCTTGGGCGGTACGGGCAAAGAAGCCATATTCAAAGCGCAACACCAAATTTCCCTTTGGAAAAACGATCTAAAAACGCCTGAAGAGGTAGTTAAGACGGCCTCTAACGTGTGGGAACAACAAACAGCGCGCGTGTATGCGAGCTATCAGGAAACCCTGCAAAGCTATCAGGCAGTAGACTTCGACGACTTAATCCGCCTGCCCGCCGTACTGTTGCAGCAAAACAGCGAAGTGCGCAACAAATGGCAGCGGCGGCTGCGTTATCTGTTGGTTGACGAATGTCAGGACACCAATACCTGCCAATTCACCCTAATGAAGCTTCTGACCGGTGCGGAAGGCATGTTTACCGCCGTCGGCGATGACGACCAATCCATCTACGCATGGCGCGGCGCGAACATGGAAAACCTGCGTAAAATGCAGGAAGACTATCCGCAGATGAAGGTTATCAAGCTGGAGCAAAACTACCGCTCCACCGCGCGGATTCTCAAAATCGCCAACAAAGTCATCGAAAACAACCCCAAACTCTTTACCAAAAAACTTTGGTCGCAGTTCGGCGAAGGCGAAATCGTCAAAGTCGTTGCCTGTCAAAGCGAGCAGCATGAAGCCGACTGGGTTGTCAGCCAAATCGTCAAGCAGAAGCTGGTCGGCGGCGACAAAACCCAATACGCCGATTTTGCCGTGTTATACCGCGGCAACCATCAGGCGCGGATTTTCGAAGAAGCCTTACGCAGCGCGCGCGTTCCCTACCAACTCTCCGGCGGACAAAGTTTTTTTGATAAAGCCGAAATCAAAGACGTCTTGTCCTATTTGCGCCTGCTTGCCAATCCCAACGACGATCCCGCCTTCCTTCGCGCCGTAACCACGCCCAAACGCGGCATTGGCGACGTGACACTGGGCAAACTCAACACCTACGCGCACGAACACGAATGCAGCCTGTATGAAGCCGCGCAAACCGAAGAAGCACTTGCCCTGTTGAACCATACCAACCGCCAACACCTGCAAGCCTTCATGGATATGATTGAAAGCTACCGCGCCAAAGCCGAAACCAGCGAAGCAGGCGAGCTTATCCATAACCTGCTGAGAGAAATCGACTACGAAAACCACTTGCTAGCCAATGAGGAAGGCAAAGCAGGCGAAATCAAATGGCGCAACGTTACCGACCTGACCGGTTGGCTGGAACGCAAAGGCGAGCAAGACGGTAAAAACATCATCGAACTCGCCCAAACCATTGCCCTGATGACACTTTTGGAGGGCAAAAGCGAAGAAGAAATCGATGCCGTCAAACTCTCCACCCTGCACGCTTCCAAAGGTTTGGAATACCCCTACGTTTTCCTTGTCGGTTGCGAAGAAGGCATCTTGCCGCATAATGACAGCATCGAAGAAGACAATGTCGAAGAAGAACGCCGTCTGATGTACGTCGGCATTACCCGTGCCAAACGCCAACTTACACTGACCCACTGCCTCAAACGCAAAAAGCAAGGCACATGGCAGTTCCCCGAGCCGAGCCGCTTCATAGACGAAATGCCGCAGGAAGACATCAAAATCCTAGGCCGCAAAGGCGGCGAGCCGATTGTGAGCAAGGAAGAAGGAAAAAGTAATCTGGCGGGTTTGCTGGATATGCTGGGAAATAAAAGAAAAGGATAAAGCAAGGCCGTCTGAAAGTAAGGTTTCAGACGGCCTTATTGTCAGCAAAATGTCAAAGTCAACAATCAAATAATTTTTACTTTATACCTTTACGCCTATCCGTCCCCATTCCTCCCGATTCTTCAAAAATAAACAAAAATAATCGAATAATCAGGTACAAAATAAAAAAAGCAGGTAACACGATCGCCTCATTCCCCTTCAATTTACAAGCAAAAATTGTCAACACTTGAAGTATAAATTCACAAGCAAAATTGCATTTTTCAGGTATAATAATGGATTCCCCAACTGCATTTTGTGAGCTGAATCCATGTCTGTTGTTCTGCCCTTGCGCGGTGTAACCGCCCTTTCCGATTTCCGTGTTGAAAAACTCTTCCAAAAAGCAGCCGCCCTCGGCCTGCCCGAAGTCAAATTAAGCAGCGAATTTTGGTATTTTGTCGGTAGCGAAAAAACACTTGATGCCGCGACAGTCGAAAAACTGCAAGCCTTACTGGCAGCGCAAAGCGTTGAACAAACGCCCAAAGCGCGCGAGGGCTTGCATTTATTTTTGGTAACGCCCCGTTTGGGCACCATTTCGCCTTGGGCTTCCAAAGCAACCAATATCGCAGAAAACTGCGGTTTGGAAGGTATTGAGCGTATTGAACGCGGCATGGCCGTATGGTTGGAAGGTGCGCTTACCGACGGACAAAAACAACAATGGGCAGCCCTGTTGCACGACCGCATGACCGAAAGCGTGTTGACCGACATCGATGCAGCGGCGCAACTGTTCCACCACATCCAATCGGAAACCTTCTCCAGCGTAGATGTATTGGGCGGCGGTAAAGAAGCATTGGTCAAAGCCAATACCGAAATGGGCTTGGCGCTTTCGGCCGATGAAATCGATTATCTGGTTGAAAACTATCAGGCTTTAAACCGCAATCCGTCCGATGTTGAATTAATGATGTTCGCTCAGGCAAACAGCGAGCACTGCCGCCACAAAATCTTCAACGCCGACTTCATCCTCAATGGCGAAAAACAACCGAAATCCCTTTTCGGCATGATTCGCGACACGCACAACGCGCATCCCGAAGGCACAGTCGTTGCCTATAAAGACAATTCGTCTGTGATCGAAGGCGCAAAAGTCGAGCGTTTCTATCCAAATGCGGCAGAAAACCAAGGCTACCGTTTCCACGAAGAAGACACCCATATCATCATGAAAGTGGAAACACACAACCATCCGACCGCCATCGCGCCGTTTGCAGGCGCGGCAACGGGCGCGGGCGGTGAAATCCGTGATGAAGGCGCTACAGGCAAAGGTTCGCGTCCGAAAGCAGGCTTGACCGGCTTTACTGTTTCCAACCTGAATATCCCTGGCTTGGAGCAGCCTTGGGAACAAGCCTACGGCAAACCCGGCCATATTGCTTCCCCTTTAGACATCATGATTGAAGGCCCGATCGGCGGCGCGGCGTTTAACAACGAATTCGGCCGTCCAAATCTCTTGGGCTACTTCCGTACCTTTGAAGAAAAATTTGACGGTCAGGTCCGAGGCTATCACAAACCGATTATGATCGCCGGCGGTTTGGGTAGCATTCAGGCGCAGCAGACACACAAAGACGAAATTCCCGAAGGCGCATTGCTGATCCAACTGGGCGGCCCGGGCATGCTTATCGGCTTGGGCGGCGGCGCGGCTTCTTCCATGAACACCGGCACAAACGACGCATCTTTGGACTTCAACTCCGTACAACGCGGCAACCCCGAAATCGAACGCCGCGCGCAAGAAGTCATCGACCGTTGCTGGCAGCTTGGCGACCAAAACCCGATTATCTCCATCCACGATGTCGGCGCAGGTGGCTTGTCCAACGCCTTCCCTGAACTCGTCAACGATGCCGGTCGCGGCGCGGTATTCAAACTGCGCGAAGTGCCGCTGGAAGAACACGGACTCAACCCGCTGCAAATCTGGTGCAACGAATCGCAAGAACGTTATGTGTTGTCGATTTTGGAAAAAGATTTGGAGACCTTCCGCGCCATCTGCGAACGCGAACGCTGCCCATTTGCCGTAGTCGGTACAGCAACCGACGACGGCCATTTGAAAGTACGCGACGACTTGTTCTCCAACAACCCTGTCGATTTGCCGCTGAACGTTTTGCTTGGCAAACCGCCTAAAACCACGCGTACCGACAAAACAGTTACGCCATCTGAAAAACCGTTTAACGCCGGCGATATCGACATTACCGAAGCCGCCTACCGTGTTCTGCGTCTGCCTACAGTAGCCGCCAAGAACTTCCTGATTACCATCGGCGACCGCAGTGTCGGCGGCATGACCCACCGCGACCAAATGGTCGGCAAATACCAAACCCCCGTAGCCGACTGCGCCGTTACCATGATGGGCTTCAATACCTATCGTGGCGAAGCGATGTCTATGGGAGAAAAACCGACTGTCGCCCTGTTTGACGCGCCTGCTTCGGGCAGAATGTGCGTCGGCGAAGCCATCACCAACATCGCGGCAGTCAACATCGGCGACATCGGCAATATCAAACTCTCCGCCAACTGGATGGCGGCATGCGGCAACGAAGGCGAAGACGAAAAACTTTACCGCACCGTCGAAGCCGTCTCCCAAGCCTGTCAGGCATTGGATCTGAGCATCCCCGTAGGCAAAGACAGCCTGTCAATGAAAACCGTGTGGCAGGACGGCGAAGAGAAAAAATCTGTCGTCTCGCCGTTGAGCCTGATTATCTCCGCGTTCGCGCCAGTTCAAGACGTACGCAAAACCGTTACGCCCGTATTAAAAGACAATGCCAATTCATTCGCTATTCTGCTGATGATTGACTTAGGCAACAACAAGTGCCGTATGGGTGGGTCTGCACTGGCTCAAGTGTATAACCGAAGCGGCGGCGAAGCACCTGATATTGATGCAGGCCATCTGAAAGCGTTTTATCAGTTAATTCAGCAACTCGTTCAAGAAGATAAGTTGCTGGCCTACCACGACCGCAGCGACGGCGGTTTGTTTGTGACTCTGGCAGAAATGGCATTTGCTTCTCGCCGTGGCATGAATCTCGACCTGCTGACAATGGTAAGTAAAAATATTAACGTTCAAAACGAGTATTACTCGTCTCAAGAATGGCAAAAATTTGTCCTAACTACCCTGTTTAACGAAGAATTAGGAGCCGTTATTGCTGTTCACGCTGCCGACCACGAATATATTTTCAATTTGTGCGAGAAACTGAATCTCACGCTGCACCATTTGGGAGAGTTTGCCGACAGCGGCCATATGGTCATCAATGCAGGAGAAGAATTTTTCAATCAATCCCTTACCGACCTGCAACGCGCATGGCAGGAAACCAGCCACGCCATTCAACGTCTGCGCGACAACCCTGCCTGCGCCGACAGTGAGTTTGCCCTGATTGACGACAACGACCGCAGCGCATTGTTTGCCGACGTGAAGTTCGACGTGAACGAAGACATCGCCGCGCCTTTCGTCAACAGCGGCGCGAAACCCAAAATCGCCATCCTGCGCGAACAGGGCGTGAACGGACAAATCGAAATGGCCGCCGCCTTCACCCGCGCCGGATTCGATGCTTACGACGTGCATATGTCCGACCTGATGGCAGGCCGCGTCCACCTTGCCGACTTCAAAATGCTGGCGGCGTGCGGCGGCTTCAGCTACGGCGACGTACTCGGCGCAGGCGAAGGCTGGGCGAAATCCATCCTGTTCCACCCTGCTCTGCGCGACCAATTTGCCGCCTTCTTCGCCGACCCGAACACGCTGACATTGGGCGTGTGCAACGGCTGTCAAATGGTCAGCAACCTTGCCGAGATTATCCCGGGCGCAGAAACATGGCCGAAGTTCAAACGCAACTTGAGCGAACAGTTTGAAGCGCGCCTGAGTATGGTTCATGTTCCAAAATCCGCATCGCTGATTCTGAACGAAATGCAAGGCTCCAGCCTGCCTGTCGTGGTCAGCCACGGCGAAGGCCGCGCTGACTTCGCGCTTCACGGCGGCAACATTTCTGCCGATTTGGGCATTGCGCTGCAATATGTGGACGGTCAAAACCAAGTGACCCAAACTTATCCGCTCAATCCCAACGGCTCGCCACAAGGCATCGCCGGTGTGACCAACGCCGACGGCCGCGTTACCATCATGATGCCGCATCCGGAACGCGTGTACCGCGCCGCACAAATGAGCTGGAAACCGGAAGGCTGGACGGAACTCTCCGGCTGGTACCGCCTCTTCGCCGGAGCAAGGAAGGCTTTGGGCTAAATCGTGCCCTGATTGACTGATTGGCAAGAAAAGGTCGTCTGAAAACCTTAATTTGAGGTTTTCAGACGACCTTTTTGAAAATAAACAACTTCATAGAAATTATGGAAAACAATTTGGAGAAACTTATGTCTGATATAAAAATTTTTAAAGATATGCCAGATGATGGAGCTTATATTGACTGGCTTAAGAACAATAAAAATGGTTTTATACTAAACATAGACAAAGGTGGAACCCAATCCATATACCCTATGTTACACAAAGCTAGTGGTGGCTGTAACAGCTTTCCTACTGAACGAAAAGACAAAAATTGGACGACAAACGATTCAGATTATTTTAAAGTTTGTTCCAACTCCCGTAAGAAACTCAGTGAGTGGAGTTGGAGTGAATACGATAGAGAAAACAGATGTAAAACTTGTTTTAAAAAGGAATTAGACGAAGAAAAGACAGCTTGGCTGACTGAAGAGCAAAATTTTTACACGAACTCTATCCCACACTTAGGAAAAAATATAGCTGAACTCAAAAACCGTTTAGCCTCCGAAACTAGCACAGAAAAGCAAACCGAACTAAAAATCTTAATAAAAGTCCGCAGAGGGCAAGATCAATTCCGACAAGACCTACTCAAACTATATCCAAGCTGCCCGTTGACCGGTCTAGATATCGAGCCTTTACTCATTGCCAGCCATATCAAACCTTGGAGTGTGTGCAATAATAACGAACGTTTAGATCCCTTCAATGGTCTGATGCTCGCACCCAATATTGACGCATTATTTGATAAAGGACTGATTACGTTTGATACCGACGGGACGATAAAAATCCACCCGACAATCGATCCGGAAAATCAAGAGCGGCTTGGAATTTCTCGCGATATGAAATTAAAAATCGAACCTGAAAGCGAAAAATATTTCGAGTATCACCGCAACCATGTTTTCCAAAAAGAAGAATAAATAGTGTTGAACAGTCCGTTGATTTAAGGTTGTCTGAAAACGATTTAGCGAACCTCGCTATATCCGTTTTCAGACGACCTTTTTGCGTCCTTTTGCGTATAAAGACCAAACCCGTCGCCGTCCTTCTGTATAATTCCCACTTTTAAACTATAATCGACATATTCAGACGGCCTTTCCCGACATTATGACCCGACAAGCCTTTATCCTCAGCGATTGCGAATTTTCCGAATGTGGAGAAAAGCCTTACGCCCTGTTGACCGCAAATCCGACGAAGGAACACCACTTCATCGCCCAAACCGAGCAGCGGCAGCATTCGCATAATCCGCAGGTCAGCCCGCAAAACCAAAACGTTTACCGCCTGCCGCTGTCTATGTTCCATACTGGCGAAAAAGCCCGCGGCAAAGAACAAAACCGCAGCGAAGCGATAAGCGTCAACATCATCGGAAACTTGGCGGCGAAAAACCTCTATACGCTGACCTTTGTCGAAGACTCCGCCAACCAATACAATCTGGAAAGCTGGTTCAACCGTCATGAAAGCGGCTACGAAGAGGCCTGCAACCACCTGCGCACCTTACCTGCAGGCCGTCTGAAAACAACTACGGTAAATGCCAATACTGCCAAAGTACCGGATGCTTTGTGGCGGATATTGCGGCTGAAATTCCTCGGTATTCTGCGCAATCCGCACAACCATAAAAACCTGTTTGCCCACCGCCTACATCAAACACTTCGGGCGCGGCTGCCGGAAGTCGGTTTTGAATTTGTCCGCTTGATCAGCAAACGCGATCCCAAGCGCATCGAAGCCATTATGCAGGACTACCGTTTCACTTTTCTCGGCTATGTCGATTGGCTGGGTGGGCTTTACGGTATGTTGAGCGAAGGCGTGGCGCAACCGTCGTTGTTTGAACGGTTGTTTTGCAACATCTTTGCCGAACCCGAAGCCGTGAAAATCGAATTGTTCCGCTATCCGGAAAACACAGGGCTTTGCCTGTTTGGCGACAGCAGTTTCTGCCTGCAAGCCTCGGCCAAGCTATTCAGTGTCGGCGTTAATATCTCGCATGATATGTTTGCCATCGTCCATCTGCAAACCGACCGTTGGCACGCGTTTAAAAACACCTTTCATCACGACGCGCCCAAACTGCAAGGCCAAGTGCGGATTATCGATGGCGATCAAACCCAAAGATTGCTATTCAACCGACTGTGCATCCATCAAGCCCATGAAGCCGTGTTCGGCCAAAGCCCGAATATCAAAGATTATCTAGAGGCCGTCTGAAACCCCAAACCAGAAGAAAGCATATGAAAATCACGCCAATCCAAGCCCTAAACGACAACTACATCTGGATGATTCAAGAAGGCAACCATGCCGCCTGCGTCGATCCGTCCGATGCCACGCCCGTTTTGAAATTCCTCGTCCACAACCGCCTGATGCTGGCGCAAACATGGATTACCCATCCGCACCCCGACCATACCGGCGGCGCAAAAAGCCTGTTCCACGGCTTTTTGGAATCCCCAATCTATGGCGAAAGCGACATCGACGTAGCGACGCATACCGTCACCGCAGGTACGCAGTTCCCGTTTGGCGAAGGCTTGGTTACCGTTTGGGCAACCCCCGGCCATACCGACCGCCACATCAGCTATCTGTTGGAAAATTCAGACGGCCTGCACGTTTTCTGCGGCGATACCTTGTTCTCCGCCGGTTGCGGCCGCGTATTTACTGGCACAATCGAGCAGCTTTACGACAGTTTCCACCGATTCAACCAGCTGCCCGAAGAAACGCTGTTTTATCCGGCGCACGAATATACCGCCTCCAATCTACGCTTTGCCCAGCATATCGAGCCGGACAACGCCGACATTCAGACGGCCTTGGCCTCAGCCGAACACACGCCGACACTGCCTGTCAGCCTTGCGCACGAACGCAAAGTCAATCCGTTTTTCCGCATACACCTGCCCCAAGTTCAGGCACGCGCCGAAGAATTGAGCGGACAAAAATTAAACAGCGAACTCGAAGTCTTCGCTGCTTTGCGTGAATTAAAAAATCAATTTTAATTGGGCTTAGTTCCTAAAGAATAAGGCCGTCTGAACAATATCTGTTCAGACGGCCTTTATTATTTAGGGATTATTCCCATTCAATCGTGGCAGGCGGTTTGCCGCTGACATCATAAACCACGCGGTTGATGCCTTTGACTTCGTTGATGATGCGGTTGGACACGCGGCCAAGCAGCGAGTATGGCAGCTCTGCCCAGTGCGCAGTCATAAAATCGCTGGTAATCACGGCACGCAAAGCTACGACGTAATCGTAAGTACGGCCGTCGCCCATCACGCCGACGGATTTCACAGGCAGGAATACGGCAAAGGCTTGGCTGGTCAGGTCGTACCAAGATGTACCGTTTTCGTCGGTAGTATTGCGCAATTCTTGAATAAAAATATCGTCTGCTTGACGGAGCAAGTCGGCGTATTCTTTTTTCACTTCACCCAAGATACGCACACCCAAACCCGGGCCCGGGAACGGATGACGGTACACCATTTCGCGCGGCAGGCCCAAAGCGACGCCCAGTTCGCGTACTTCGTCTTTGAACAAGTCGCGCAAAGGCTCAAGCAATTTGAGCTTCATGTTTTCAGGCAGGCCGCCGACGTTGTGGTGTGATTTAATAGCGTGGGCTTTTTTGGTTTTCGCGCCTGCGGATTCGATTACGTCAGGGTAAATCGTACCTTGCGCCAACCATTTGGCGTTGGTAAGTTTTTTCTCTTCGGCATCAAATACTTCGATGAATTCCGCACCGATGATTTTGCGTTTTTTCTCCGGATCGGTCACGCCGGCAAGTTTCTCCAAAAACTGCTCTTCGGCATCAACGTGAATCACGCGTACGCCCAAGTTGCGGGCAAACATATCCATCACCATTTTACCTTCGTTCAAACGCAACAGACCGTGGTCAACAAACACGCAGGTCAGTTGGTCACCGATGGCGCGGTGAATCAGTGCGGCCGCTACGGAAGAGTCCACGCCGCCGGACAAACCCAAAATCACTTCGTCGCTGCCGACTTGTTCGCGGATTTTGGCAACGGCTTCTTCGATGTAGTTCGGCATGGTCCAGCTTGGTTGTGCGCCGCAAATATCCAAGACAAAGCGGTTCAACAACGCGCGGCCTTGTTTGGTGTGGGTCACTTCAGGGTGGAATTGGATACCGTAGAATTGTTTCTCAGCATTTTCCATCATGGCAATCGGGCAAGACGGCGTATCGCCGATGACAGAGAAGCCGGTAGGCAGTTTGGAAACTTTATCGCCATGGCTCATCCATACGTCGAGCGTATTAGGCGCATCGTCTTGAATGCCGCGTGTCAGCTCGCTGTCGATGGTTTTCACTTGCGCATAACCGAATTCGCGTTGGTTGCCCGGGCTAACTTCGCCGCCCAAGTGGTGCGCCATAAATTGCATGCCGTAGCAGATGCCCAAAACCGGAATACCCAAATCGAAGATGCCGGTATCGGCTTGATAATCGGATTCGTAAACGGAATTAGGGCCGCCGGAGAGGATGATGCCTTTCGGATTGAAGGCTTTGATTTCTTCCAAAGGCATGTCGAAAGAATGCAATTCGCAGTAAACATGGGCTTCGCGCACGCGGCGGGCGATCAGCTGGGTAACTTGCGAACCGAAGTCGAGAATAAGGATTTTGTCTTGGGTCATGGCGGAAACTTTGCAAAATGTAAGAAAACGGTGCGGCCGTAAGGGCAAATTTTAAATTTAAACCACAATAAAAAAGGCCGTCTGAATCGGCGGATTATACCATTGTTCAGACGGCCTTTATAGGGCAAAACCCAAATCTCTCATCTTTCTATTTTGTGTGTTTCTCAGGAATCATATCGCTGCGCGAGAGCAACAGCAGGCAACCCAACACAACCATGCCGATGGCCAGCAACGGCGAGAGGTAAATCCAGTAGCTCATGTGCAGATAAATGGCTGTACCGATATAAACCAGCATCGGGCCGGAAACGATGGACTGTTTGTTGATGCCGTCCATAATCAACACGGCAAAGCCCAAAATAATTAATGCGCCGGCAATCATGGTCGATGTCGCAGGCAAAATATCCGTAGCACGTAAAAACCAAATCGCACCAAAGATAATCAAAAACAAAGGCAGAAAAAGTGAGGGACGGGACATAACAACACTCCGTAAAGGTTTCAGACGGCCTGTATTATTGGGTGCGCCGGCCATGCAGGCAAGATATAAAAATGCAATCTTGTGTGTGATTATGCAAAGGTTAACCCAACAAAAAGGCCGTTTGAACAACGGCAAACCGAAATCGAATTTCAATTTATCCTGTTACAGACGACCTTTCAAATCATCAGGCTTTACCCGTGCTGCCGAATCCGCCTTCACCGCGCTCGCTGGCGGCAAACTCGTCCACAACCTTAAACGCGGCTTGGACAACCGGCACAATCACCATTTGCGCGATACGCTCCATCGGCTCGATGGTAAACGCTTCTTTACCACGGTTCCACAAAGAAACCTTCAATTCGCCTTGATAATCCGAGTCAATCAAACCGACCAAATTGCCCAAAACAATACCGTGTTTATGACCCAAGCCGGAACGCGGCAACAAAACGGCTGCGTAAGCAGGGTTGGCCAAATGCACCGCCAAACCGGTCGGCACGAGATATACATCGCCCGGCTGCAATACAACAGCCTCATCCAAGCAGGCACGCAAATCCAAACCGGCAGAACCGGGCGTTGCATAAGCAGGCAGGGAATCGGCCATTTTCGGATTTAAGATTTTCAGTTCGACTTCGGTTTGCATGACAGGACTCCGTATTGTTCTATATTGGAAAGGGCTACGATTATACACAAATGCCCTTGAGGCCGTCTGAAAAAACGGGGTATGATTCAGTCAAACCTAAGGAGAAAAATCATGGATCTGCACAATATCCGCGAAGATTACAGCAAACGCGAGCTGTCGGAAGCCGAATGCCACGCCGACCCGATTGTCCAATTCGAGCAATGGCTGAACGAAGCGATTCACGCCGAAGTCAACGAGCCGACAGCGGTCAATGTTGCCGCCGTAGGCGAAGACGGCAGGCCCAACAGCCGCATGGTACTGCTGAAAGAAGTCAACCCCAAAGGCTTTGTTTTCTTTACCAATTACCACAGCCGTAAAGGACGCTCCTATACGACACACCCTTTTGCCGCCATGACTTTTTTCTGGCCGGAACTCGAACGCCAAGTGCGCATTGAAGGACGCATCGAAAAACTCGACGCCGCCGCTTCGGACGAATATTTTGAAAGCCGCCCCTACACCAGCCGTATCGGCGCATGGGCAAGCGAACAAAGCGAAGTGATTTCCAGCAAAGCCGTTTTAGTGGCCAAAGCCGCAGCCGTCGGTGTCAAACATCCCCTGCATGTTCCCCGCCCGCCGCATTGGGGCGGATACCTCGTTATTCCCGACCGCATCGAATTCTGGCAAGGCCGCCCCAGCCGCCTGCACGACCGCATCCAATACCGCCTGGTTGACGGCAACTGGATACGCGAACGCCTTTCACCATAATTTTCGGATTTTCAAACAAAAATTTACTGGTTGAGTTACAATACAGCCTTTCATCGGCAGGCCGTCTGAATCTGATTTTCAGACGGCCTTTTCCCCCAATCCAACCCCTGCCGCAACCGCCGCAGAAGAACCGCTTTTTCAAGCGAGTTAGGAAAAATCATGTCCAAACAGCCTTCCAGCAAACGCCAATGGCGCGACGGCGTATCATCTACCGCCCAAAAACCCTCCAAACCGGCCAAATCCTTTGCCAATAAAAAACGTCCCGACAACGAGCGAAAAACATCAGGCAAACCTTACGGCCAAAAAGTTTCAGACGGCCCTAAAGCTCAAAATACCGCGCCTAAACAACGTGCTGCCAAAGCCAAAAAACTGGTTGTCCGCAACCCCAACCAAAAAATCATGGAGCACGCCCGCGATTTGAAAGAACGCCGCAGCGACCTTTCCCGCTTCGAACCCGAGCGCCTGCAAAAAGTCCTGGCTGCTTCCGGCGTCGGCTCACGCCGCGAAATGGAAGAATGGATCAGCAACGGCTGGGTAACGGTCAACGGCCGTGTAGCCCAACTGGGTGAAAAAGTTACGCCCGACGATCATGTTACCGTCAAAGGCAGCATCATCAAACTCAAATGGGCAGACCGCCTGCCGCGCATCATCCTCTACTACAAACAAGAAGGCGAAATCGTTTCCCGCGACGACCCGCAAGGCCGCGTCAGCATTTTCGACCGCCTGCCGCAAGCAGCCAGCAGCCGCTGGGTAGCCATCGGCCGGTTGGACATCAATACCAGCGGCCTTTTGATCCTGACCACTTCAGGCGAACTCGTTCAACGCTTTGCCCACCCCAGCTTTGAAGTCGAACGCGAATACGCCGTACGCGTATTGGGCGAGTTGACCACCGAACAAATGCGCGTCCTAACCGAAGAAGGCGTGATGCTCGAAGACGGTTTGGCAAAAGTCGAACGCATCTACGAACAAGGCGGCGAAGGCGCAAACAAATGGTATAACGTGGTCATCAAAGAAGGCCGCAACCGCGAAGTACGCCGCATTTTTGAAAGCCAAGGCCTGACCGTCAGCCGTCTCGTCCGTGTAGGCTTTGGCCCCATCGGTCTGCCAAACCGCCTCAAACGCGGCCAGTTCTACGAACTCAATCCGGCAGAAGTCGCCAACATCATCAAATGGGCAGATATGCTGCTGCCTGGCGAACGTCGCCGGAAGAAAAGTTAATGTAAGATAAATCGGGGCTGAGACTTTTGCAAAATCGTCTCAGCCTTATAACATCTTGCTTTAGTCATAAAAATCAAGAGAATTAAAACTCAAATCTCTTAGCACAAAACATATTATTACAAATTTATTCCATTTATTTTAAATATTTGAATAATTTATATTTTTTCTACTTTATTATTAAATATAAGCAGAGCTGCTCCAACCTTCACAAGGCTGTACTCAATAATAGCCTATCCCTTCATCTCAACTAATCGGTATATTTACTACTTCCCAATACATCCAAATTTCCAAATGCTTTGGCATAAATTTCTTATTTATAAGATAATGCTATTTCTTTAATCATTATAAAAAAGGGGAAACTATGTTTGATTTTATAAAGCGGAAATTTCGTGAAGCCATCATTGACCCGATTTCCGACAGTGTTCGAGAAAAACAGGAACAATTGGCAGAAACGGCTTCTGAATATGCGGCACCAAGCGTTTTCTACCTACTCTTCGCCATTACAGGAGCAGTAGCCGTCATTTTGGTTTTACTTAGCCTTTCACTCTATATAGGCCAGCTTTTGGGCAGCTACCTATACGGACTATTTATCTTTACCTCATTTTTTATCTTATTGTTTTTATTTGTATGGGCCATGCGTTCTCGTATTGAAACAGCCGTTAAAAAAACCGTATATGAGCTTTTAAAACCATCAACAGATGCCGATGTTACGATTCCTTTGATGGAGGCGGAAGTTTTAGAAGAAACGGAAGTCAAACGTTTGGAAAAACATTAAAATTTTAAAAGGCCATCTGAAAAACATTCAGACGGCCTTTTAATTAAACTTTTTATTTTAAACTTTTTATTTTTCCGATTTCAACACCCGTTGACGGCGGGTTTCGCTCAATACCATGCCTGCGCTGACGGAAACGTTCATACTTTCGACTGTGCCAAACATCGGAATCGATACCAGCATATCGCAATGTTCGCGCGTCAGGCGACGCATGCCTTCGCCTTCGTTGCCCATTACCCAAGCCACGCTGTCGGGCAAGTCGCAATGGTAAAGGTCGGAGTCGCCGCCCATGTCCGTGCCGACAATCCAAATGCCGTATTCTTTCAGCTCACGCAAAGTACGGGCAAGATTGGTTACGGTAATATACGGCACGGTTTCCGCCGCGCCACAGGCAACCTTGCTGACGGTCGCATTCAGGCCGGCGCTTTTGTCTTTGGGCGCAATCACGGCATGCACGCCCATCGCATCGGCAGTACGCAGGCACGCGCCGAGGTTGTGCGGATCGGTAATGCCGTCCAATACCAGCAAAAACGGAGGTTCGCTCAGGTTTTCCAATACATCTTCCAAGTGAACATGGTTTTTGGAAGCATCGATAAACCCGACCACGCCCTGATGACGCGCCCCTTTGCTGATGGCATTCAGGCGGTCGGCATCAGCAAAATGCACGCGTACGTTTTCAGAGGCCGCTTTATCCAATACATCGCGGGTGCGCGCATCGGATTTGCCCTCTTGGATATAGAGTTCGGTAATCGATTTCGGGTTTTGCCACAAACGGGCATTGACGGCGTGAAAGCCATAGATGAGTCGTTGGTTTGCCATGTTTTTGCTTTATCAAAAAATTCAGACGGCCATTATAACAAGTAAGGCCGTCTGAAAATTTTTTATTTCATCAAATAACCGAGTATGCCCGAAGTGCCAACGCCGATTAATACCGTCACCAACATCGAAAACCGGCTGGCCGCCAATACCGTCAAAGCAATGGCAATCAGCTCATGCGGTTTGTCCGACACAAAATAAGGCGCAATCACGGAAATCAACACACAGCCCGGCGCGGCCTCCATAACCACTTGCGCGCGACGGCTCAACGTACGGTTGCGCAATGCAAAAAAGCCGATTAATCGGGTTGAATAGGTAACGGCCAACATACTTAAAAACAGCAAAAACGATTGCAGCGACAACAAATCCTTCATTTTTGCTCTCCCCACACATACGCCGCCAACAAGCCCGACAACGTTCCGGCCGGAACATACCATGCGCCATCCACGGTCAAATAGGTTGCGCACGCCACAATCAGGCTGACAAACCAAGGGCGTGAAGCCGCAAAGCTCTTCCACATCCCGCGCAGCAACACCAAAAACACCGCAGGAAACGCCATGCCGAAGCCCCAAGCCGCCACATCGCCGAACATCGGGCCGACTGCCGCGCCAAATGCCGCAAAACCAATCCAAGTTACATACAAAATAAAACACACGCCGGCATAAAACGGCATATTGAAAGCAGGCAAACCTGCCGCCTTACGCTTTTGAATTTCAGCAAACGCCATTGCCCAGCTTTCATCACACATAAAAAACAGCGCGGGCATTGCCTTTTTCAGCGGCATATCCCTCATATACGGCGCAATCGCCGCCCCCATCAGGATATGGCGCGAATTGATCATAAACGTAACTGTTGCAATCAGCATAATCGGCAAAGGATTTGCCCACAAATTGACTGCGGCAAATTCCGAACCTCCGGCAAAGTTCATGCCCGTCATCAGCAGCATTTCCAGCCAACTCATGCCTTTCTGCCCACCCTGCATGCCCAAAATCAGCGCCCACGGCAACAAGCCGATCAGCATGGGGGAACATTCTTTGATACCGCGCAGAAATTCCGATTGAGGAGAAGCAGTCTGATTCATTTTGATTGAAACGGTTTATTAAAAAGAAGCGACGTATTATAAAGCAGGCCGTCTGAACAAGGGTATAATACGGAAAAATTAGATTTATTTACGGAAACCGATATGACCCACACCGTCCATCTACAGTTTGAAGAAATTGACAATACCGTGTTGCAACGCCTGTGCGGCGCGCTCGACAGCAATCTCGAAGCCTTAGGCAAAGCCCTTGATATCCAAATCAGCCGCCGCTTCGAACATTTCACCTTCATGGGCGAACTGGCACACGCCGGCCGTCGCGCCTTGCTGTCGCTTGCCGAAGCCGCAGAAAAAGGCGACTTGGACGACAACGCCATCAGCCTCGCGGCCGTTGAAGCAAAAACAGCAGATGAAAAACACGAAG
The DNA here is from genome assembly GCF_051963655.1 of Neisseria sp. P0001.S007. Taxonomy (NCBI): domain Bacteria; kingdom Pseudomonadati; phylum Pseudomonadota; class Betaproteobacteria; order Neisseriales; family Neisseriaceae; genus Neisseria; species Neisseria sp. P0001.S007. The sequence goes on from NZ_JBQCUB010000009.1 coordinate 75,774, forward strand.
AAAAACACCACGACCAACAATACTATTTCCGCACCAAACGCGGCAGCATCGGCGGCCGCACCCCGCGCCAAAACGGCTATATCCGCGCCTTGCTCAACCACGATGTCGTGTTCGGCTTAGGCCCAGCCGGTACAGGCAAAACCTATCTTGCCGTTGCCGCTGCAGTCGATGCCATGGAAAAACACCAAATCGAACGCATCGTTTTGGTGCGCCCAGCAGTCGAAGCAGGCGAAAAATTAGGCTTCCTGCCGGGCGATTTGGCGCAAAAAGTCGATCCCTACCTGCGCCCGCTTTATGATGCGCTTTATGACTTGATGGGCTTTGACCGCGTCACCAAACTGATGGAAAAAGGTTTGATTGAAATTGCGCCGCTGGCCTATATGCGCGGCCGCACCTTGAATGGCGCATATGTCATTTTGGACGAAGCGCAAAACACCACGCCCGAACAAATGAAAATGTTCCTGACCCGTATCGGCTTTGGTGCCAAAGCAGTCATTACCGGCGACATCAGCCAAATCGACCTGCCGCGCAACATCAAATCCGGCTTGAAAGATGCACGAGAAAAACTGCGCGATGTAGAAGGCCTGTATTTCCACACCTTCACCAGCGAAGACGTTGTCCGCCATCCTTTGGTGCAGAAAATCGTCGAAGCCTATGAAGCAGCGGAAGAGCAAGCCGAAAAGAAAAGCGGCGAATAATCTTTTCAAACACTCAAGGCCGTCTGAAAATCAAATTTCAGACGGCCTTTCTACATCATTCTCCCTATAATACTGCTATAATCCGAAAATCAAGTAAAACAAAGACTTCAAAAGGAAAAATATGTCCCTCAAGCCACCCGTCCGAATCGCCGTTACCGGCGCGGCAGGCCAAATCGCCTACGCCACCCTCTTCCGTATCGCCGGCGGCATCATGCTCGGACGCGACCAACCCGTTATCCTGCAGCTGCTCGACCTGCCACAGGCACAACAGGCATTGCGCGGAGTGATTATGGAAATGCAGGATTGCGCTTTCCCGCTCCTTGCCGACATCTTCGCCACAGACGACCCCGAAGTCGCCTTCAAAGATGCCGACATCGCCCTCTTGATTGGTGCGCGCCCGCGCACGCAAGGCATGGAGCGTGCCGACTTGTTGCACGCCAATGGCGAAATTTTCAAAGTACAAGGCGCGGCGTTGAACAAAGTTGCCCATCGCAACGTTAAAGTCCTCGTCGTCGGCAATCCGGCCAATACCAACGCCTACATCGCCATGAAATCCGCACCCGACATCCCGCCGGAAAATTTTACCGCCCTGATGCGTCTCGACCACCACCGCGCAGTCAGCCAAATTGCCGAAAAAATCAACCGCCCGATTACTTCCATCGAGCAAATGTGCGTCTGGGGCAACCACAGCCCGACTATGTACGCCGACTACCGCTACGCCACCAGCAACGGGGAGTCCGTCCAAGACATGATTACCGAACCCGACTGGAACACCGAAGTCTTCATGCCGAAAATCGCCGAACGCGGTGCCGCCATTATCGCTGCGCGCGGTTCATCATCCGCAGCTTCCGCCGCCAATGCCGCCATCTACCACCTGCGCGACTGGTTGCTCGGCAGCAGCGGTAAATGGATAACCATGGGCGTTCCATCCGATGGCTCCTACGGCATTCCCGAAGGTTTGATTTTCGGCTTCCCCGTCATTTGTGACGAAGGCAGCTACCGCATCGTCCAAGGCTTGGACTTGTCGGATGAATTCAGCCAAAAACGTATTGCCGCCACACTGGCCGAATTGGAAGAAGAACGTTCAGCCATCCAGGATCTACTCTAAAACAAAGGCCGTCTGAAAACCAAATTTCAGACGGCCTAAATAATTAAATGCCCGTTCTACAATCATTTTTAAAAGCTAGAATGGCACTCTTTGTCCTTGCTTATCTTTAAGATGCCATTGACCTGACGGTGTACAACCGCCACCACTACCGCCGACAGCATAATGATCACAATTCGGGTCAAGCCGTTTCCCTTGAGAATATGAGCCATTTGTCAAACCGTCTCCATCAAAGGAACTGCATGCGCCGGTGAAAGCTACGCAAAACAAGATTAAAAATTTCTTCAACATTCACATCACCTTTTTTATAAAAATCATACCCAAAAATTGTAACCTAGATAAAGTTCCCACGCTATCGATATGAGCCACACCGTGTGAGCAAAAAGAACCAATCTCGCCTTGCCCACATTTGTGTATATAACTAATTGTGCCGCCGATATATGTGCCAAAATTTCGCTGCCATCACTCAAAGAAAAACTACTGCCAGAAATTTGGAATACACATATAATGAAATTAAAAACATAAAAATAGTTATCAAACTAATTTTATAAACATGTGACAAATTTTTTGCAACTTTGTTTCTTATGGTTTTGCTTTTTTATAAAGCTCGCTCTCACAATATAAAAATTATCCAATACCTTCTCTGCGTTTGAAAAAGGCCGTCTGAAAACCAAATTTCAGACGGTCTTTACTATGCAGCCTTATTCCGCTACATCAATGCACAAATATTTCAATTCTAAATACTCGTCCGCACCATATTTGCTGCCTTCACGTCCCAAACCGCTGCGTTTTACGCCGCCAAACGGTGCTACTTCATTACTAATTAAGCCCGTATTGATACCGACCATGCCGTATTCCAAGGCTTCGCCGACGCACCATTGGCGGGCGGTATCGGAGGTGAAAAGGTAAGCTGCCAAACCGTATTCCGTATTGTTCGCAGCCTCGATGACTTCGGCTTCGGTTTCAAAACGGAACACCGGACACAAAGGCCCGAAGGTTTCCTCGTGGGCTACCGCCATTTGCGCCGTAACGCTGCTTAAAACAGTCGGCTCAAAAAACGTTCCACCCAACGCGCTGCGTTTGCCGCCGGTCAGGCAACTTGCGCCTTTAGCCAATGCGTCGGCGATGTGCTGCTCTACTTTCTCCACCGCTTTTTCCTCAATCAGCGGTCCTTGGTTTACATCATCTTCCAAGCCGTTGCCCAATTTGAGCGCAGCCACTTTTTCACTCAATTTGTGACAAAATTCCTCGTAAATGCCGGATTGAGCGTAAACGCGGTTGGTGCAGACGCAGGTCTGACCGCTGTTACGGAACTTGCTGGCGAGCGCACCTTCGACGGCTTTGTCTAAATCGGCATCGTCAAACACGATAAACGGCGCATTGCCGCCCAGTTCTAAGCTAAGTTTTTTAATGTCTGCCGCACTGTCGGCAAAAATTTTTGCGCCGACTTCGGTTGAGCCGGTAAAGCTAATTTTGCGCACAGTTGGATTTGTGGCAAATTCATGGCTGATTTCCGAAGCACTACCGCTGACAACAGGCAACAAATCCTGCGGCATACCTGATTCATAAGCCAGCACGGCCAACGCATACGCACTCAAAGGCGTGAGCGATGCAGGTTTGACAATCATCGCACAGCCCACTGCCAAAGCAGGTGCAGCCTTGCGCGCAATCATCGCAGACGGGAAGTTCCACGGCGTAATCGCAGCAGTAACGCCGACGGGTTGTTTCAATACAACCAGTTTTTGCGACGCTTTCACACTCGTCAGCACATCACCGTCAATCCGCCGAGCCTCTTCCGCAAACCAGCGCACAAACGAAGCCGCATAATCAATCTCGCCACGCGCCTCAGTCAGACTTTTGCCCTGCTCCATCGTCATGATACGCGCCAGTTCTTCTTTGTTTTCTTTAATTAAAAAATACCAACGCCACAACACATCGGCGCGCTCCAACGCAGTTTTTGCCGCCCATAATTTTTGTGCCGCCTCCGCCTTTTGAATCAAAAGCTTCAGGCCGTCTGAATCAGTCTTACGGACAAACGCCAAAGCCTCACCTGTTGCAGGGTTATCAACTTTAATGGCATTTGGAATCGGAGAAAAGGAAATATCGGGATGATTGAGCAAACGGGCAAAATCTTTCATGAGAAACGACCTTTCTAAAACCGAGGATATACGTTCATTATCATATTCATACCATCAAAGTGCAACTAAATCAAAAAATAAACCAACATCAAAGGCCGTCTGAATATCTTACAGACGGCCTTTGCTTTAACGACATCATATCTATCTTAAATAACGAATGAAATACGATGATTAATACTCTACCTCAAAAGGATAAGACACATGTATTACAACAATTTGCTATAATACAAACCTCATTTCAACCCTCATCCAAAATTCCATTTTCAGACGGCCTTTGTCTGTTTATAAGGCCGTCTGAAATATTTTCCGTCCATCCTCTTCTGTCGAGCCATGATTCCATCTGATTTCATTGATGAGCTTTTGTCCAAAGTCGATATTGTCGATATTATCGACGAGCAGGTTCCGCTGAAGAAAGGCGGGGCGAACTATATGGCCTGCTGTCCGTTTCATAAGGAAAAGACGCCGTCGTTTTCAGTCAGCCCGACCAAGCAGTTTTACCATTGCTTCAGTTGCGGGGCTCATGGTTCGGCGATTGGTTTTGTGATGGAACATCAGGGACTGTCGTTTCCAGAGGCGGTGCAGTTTTTGGCTGATCGCGTCGGCATGACGGTGCCTAAAGTTCGCGGGCAGGAAGACAATCCCGAAATCCGTGCCGAACGTAAGAAAAAACAGCAGACTTTGGAAGAAACGACGGCAGCGGCAGCAGATTTTTATGCGCAACAGTTGAAATTCAATCCGGCGGCGAAGGCTTATTTGGACAAACGCGGCTTGAGTGCGGAAGTTATTGCGCATTATGGCTTGGGCTATGCACCTGACGGTTGGCAACCTTTGGCGCAAGTGTTCCAACCCTATCCGAATACTGCGTTGGTGGATACGGGCATGGTCATCGATAACGAAGGCAAACATTACGACCGCTTTCGCCATCGGATTATGTTCCCTATCCGTAATCCGCGCGGGCAGGTTATCGGCTTTGGCGGCCGCGTATTGGACGACTCTAAACCCAAATACCTCAACTCGCCGGATACGCCTTTGTTTGACAAAGGGAAAAACCTTTACGGACTATATGAAGGGCGTGCTGCCGTAAAAGAGGCTGGACGGATTTTGGTGGTCGAAGGCTACATGGACGTGGTCGCATTGGCGCAGTTTGGCGTCGGCTACGGCGTAGCGGCTTTAGGTACGTCAACCACGGCGGAACATGTCAAAATCCTGATGCGCCAGGCAGACAGTATTTATTTTTGTTTTGATGGCGACAGCGCAGGACGTAAAGCGGCTTGGCGCGCGCTGGAAAATGCGTTGCCGCAATTAAAAGACGATAAATCGCTGCATTTTCTATTCCTACCCGAAGAACACGACCCAGACAGCTACATTCGCGCCTATGGCAAGGCTCAATTTGAAGATGCCTTGTTAAACCAAAGCAAGCCCCTATCGGAATACTTTTGGGAACATCTTTCAGACGGCCTCAACCTCAATACACAAGAAGGCAAAGCAGAATTGGTCAAAACCAGTTCTCCGCTTTTAGCGCAAATTACCGCGCCGGCATTGGGCTATCTCCTGAAACAAAAACTCAGCGAGTTGGTGGGCATTGACCCTGACAACCTCGCCCAGTTACTCGGACAAGAAGCGCCCAAGCGGCACGTCAAACAAAAAAGTTACAAACTGCCGCCTATTTCTGTCAAACAGCCAACCATGCTGACACTGGTTCAAAGACAGATACGCAGCCTCTTGATAAATCCGGCTTGGGCTTCATATATAGACCTGCCCGATTATCTGGCTTTAAGCGGCGACTTCGCCTGCCTTGCCAATTTAGCCGAAACCATCAAGCATCACGATACGACTCCTGCAACTGCGCAAGTGCTTGAATATATGCGCGGTTCGCCCTATGAGGAAACCGTCAATCAAATCTTTTTATCGACCCTTCACTCTGAAGAAATGGAAGGGGATAACGAAGAAGATTGCGAAAGTTTCCAAATCGGCATGAAAAAGTTGTTAAATGAATTAAAATACAGTCAAATCGAAACTTTAAAGCAAAAAAGTATTCAAACTGGTTTGACCGAAAATGAAAAAAGGCTCTTGCTGTCACTTTTGACGGCAAAGCAAAACTAACCCCTCAGGCCGTCTGAACAATCTAAACACACGCTGCAAAACATGACACGCAGAACACCCCATCTGTAATATTTTCAGACGGCCTCAGAGTATTAAAGTGAAATCTGATTTCACAACAAAAAGCTCTGCTCCGCCTTCAGGTACGGCCACATCACCGTAAACCGTCGGCATCCTACCAACCTAGAGAGCAATCCATGTCTAAAAATCAAAACTACGAAGAATACCAAGACCAAGACGACAACCGTCCTTTGAGTATCGAAGAGCAGCGCGCGCGTCTGCGCCAACTCATTATCATGGGTAAAGAACGCGGCTACATCACTTATTCCGAAATTAACGATGCCCTGCCCGACGATATGTCCGATGCCGAGCAAATCGACAACATCGTCAGCATGATTTCCGGCTTGGGTATCCAAGTAACCGAGCAAGCTCCCGATGCTGAAGACATCCTCTTGAGCGACAACGCCGCCGCCATGACCGACGACGATGCCGTTGAAGAAGCCGAAGCAGCACTCTCCAGTGCAGATTCAGAATTCGGCCGCACAACCGACCCTGTGCGTATGTATATGCGTGAAATGGGTCAAGTCGATCTGTTGACGCGTGAAGACGAAATCATCATCGCCAAAAAAATCGAAAATGCACTGAAAAACATGGTGCAGGCAATCTCCGCCTGCCCAGGCTCAATTGCCGAAATTCTGGCTTTGATCGAACAAGTCCGCAACGACGAAATCCGTGTGGATGAAGTGGTTGAAGCCATCATCGACCCTAATGAAGTCTTGTTGAACGAATTGGGCTTGGGTCATTTGGAAAATGCCAAACCAGATGACGAAGAAGGCGAAACCGTTAGCGATGATGAAGATGGCGACGATGAAGATGAAGACGATTCAGGTAGCGACTCTGAAGCCATATCCGCTGCCCATTTGGCCGAACTGAAGCAAAAAGTTTTGGAACACTTCGCCTTTATCGAGAGCGAATACGGCAAAATGATCAAGCAGTTGGAAAAATACGGCAGCCTGCACGCCAACTACCTGAAACACCGTGATGCCATTGCCAACAAACTGTTAGAAGTCCGTTTTGCCACACGTCAAATCGAAAACCTGAGCAGCAACCTGCGCAGCCGCGTTGAAAACATCCGTAAACTCGAGCGTGAAATCCGCGACATCTGTATCGACCGCGTCCGTATGGATCGCGACTACTTCATCAAAAACTTCCTGCCAGCTATTACCGATTTGGAATGGGTAGAAGAAGAAGTAGCCAAAGGCCGTGTATGGGCAAACGCGTTAGATCGTTTCCGCCACGCCATCCTCGAAAAACAAACCGAGCTGGCAAATATGGAAGCTGAAACCCGCATTTCCATCGAAGAGTTGAAAGAAATCAACAAAAACATGGTGTTGAGCGAAAAAGAAACCTCAGCCGCCAAACAGGAAATGATTCAGGCCAACTTGCGTTTGGTTATTTCCATTGCCAAAAAATACACCAACCGCGGCTTGCAGTTCCTTGATTTGATTCAAGAAGGCAATATCGGCCTGATGAAAGCGGTGGACAAATTCGAATACCGCCGCGGCTACAAGTTCTCAACTTACGCCACATGGTGGATCCGTCAAGCGATTACCCGTTCTATCGCCGACCAAGCGCGTACCATCCGTATTCCGGTTCACATGATTGAAACCATCAACAAAATGAACCGTATCTCGCGCCAATACCTGCAAGAAACCGGTGAAGAGCCTGATTCTGCTAAACTGGCCGAGCTAATGGAAATGCCGGAAGATAAAATCCGCAAAATCATGAAAATCGCCAAAGAGCCGATTTCCATGGAAACACCGATTGGCGATGACGACGATTCGCACTTGGGCGACTTCATCGAGGATGCCAACAACGTTGCGCCGGCAGAAGCTGCGATGTACACTAGCCTGCACGAAGTAACCAAAGAAATCCTCGAAAGCCTGACGCCGCGCGAGGCCAAAGTTTTGCGTATGCGTTTCGGTATCGATATGAATACCGACCACACGCTCGAAGAAGTCGGCAAACAATTTGACGTAACCCGCGAACGTATCCGTCAAATCGAAGCCAAAGCCCTGCGCAAGCTGCGCCACCCGACCCGCAGCGACCGCCTCCGCAGCTTCCTCGACAGCGAAGAAAACAAATCATAAAAGCAAACCGCAGGTTAAAAGACCTGCGGTTTTTTATTGAAATATAATAAGGCCGTCTGAAAAACAAATCTCAAAAGATTTAATCGTTTCAGACGGCCTTAAACTTATTTTGATAATTTATTCAGCCTCAGTGGTTTTCTTTTTCGGATGGCGGCGGCGACGTTTGGGTTTGCCATCGGTTGATCCACTTTGTTTCTGACGTTTGTGATCATTGGCCGCAGTCATTTGCTGGCGTGTTTCCTCATCGGCATGTTGGAAAGTTGTCCACCAAGAAGCCATCTCTTTATCAACCTCGCCAACCTCGCTACGCAAAATCAGGAAATCATAAGCGGCCCGGAAACGTGTTTGCGATAGCAGGCGATACGGGCGTACGCCACGCATATTGTCAAATTGCGGCTGAAATTGCCAGATTTCACGCATGGTTGCAGAAAATCGTTGCGGTACGCCCCAACCCTTCTCTACCGTATCTCGCATGGTGTTCATCGCATCCATCAATGCAGGGACAGGTTTTTGTCCATGGCTTAGATTGCGTTGCCACATAGCATTTAGTGTCGGCCACAATACCGCCGCCAATACGAAACCGACGGAAACGGACTTATCCGCACGGATACGCTCATCGGTATTTTTCAAGGCCAACATAATCATACGGTTTTCAGCCGCTTCAGCAGTTTTCAAGGCATCTAAAAGTGGATGGATGCCTTCGGGAATACCCAGCTCGTTTAGCCGTTTCAAACAGGCACGGGAATAACCGGAAAACAGAATTTTCAGAATTTCGTCAAAAAGACGAGCAACAGGCTCATTTTTCAGACGGCCTGCATATTCGGCAATCGGCAAAGCCGTTTGCTCTTCCACTTCAAAGCCCAACTTGCCCGATAAACGTACAGCACGAAGAATACGGACAGGATCTTCCTGATAGCGTTCGGCAGGATCGCCTATCATCACCAATTTTTTATCAGCAACATCAGCCACACCCTGATGGAAGTCCCAAATCTCCTCTTTAATCGGGTCGTAATACAGCGCATTGCAAGTAAAATCGCGACGCATGGCATCTTCTTCAATGCTGCCGTAAGTATTGTCCTTCATAATACGGCCTTGCGCATTTTGCTGAACCTTATCGCCACCGCGGAACGTCGTCACTTCAATGGTTTCAGGTCCGATCATCACATGAACGATTTGGAAGCGGCGGCCGATAATGCGGCTGCGGCGGAATACTTTGCGGATTTGCTCCGGCGTGGCATCAGTTGCGATATCAAAGTCTTTGGGCTCGACCCCAAGCAACAAATCCCGAACGGCACCACCCACAACATAAGCCTGAAAACCGGCTTCATGCAGACGTTTGGCAATTTTCTCCGCGGCAAAGCTCAACATATCCGCGCGGATACCGTGTTGCTCAAGCGGGATAATTTCCTTTTCGGGCAACGATTTGACGTGTTTTTTAGGCAACACTTTATGCAGCCATTTTTTTAACATAAGCAGCTCTTTTCACAATAAAAAAGGCCGTCTGAAACTTGTCTGGCTTAAGCCTTTGCACAATATTCTGCCGCAGAAGGGGAAAACATTGAGCAAAGGCTTCAGACGGCCTAAAAAAGACGTGCCATTATACCTTATGGAAGTTCGATTAATTAGCGTATTGGCAAAAAATATCGGCTATAATGACGGTCTGACAACGATTCAGGCAGAACATCATGTACCACTACAAATCCGAAGCTACCCAATTCCTCGACAAACTCATGGAAGACAACCCCGAAATGGAAGCGCAACGCCTCGAAAACCGCCATTTGCTGTGGGATGTTACCCTCAATCCGACAGAGCAGGCCGAATTTGAAGCGGCCAAAGTCAACAAAAAACCCTACACCTACTATCAAGACTAATCCCGTATCGGTATGACGACCAACACCCACAATACCGATCCGGCATTACAACATTACCTCAACAGCATTGGTCAATCCGAACATCCCGTTTTGACCGCATTGCGCGAGCGTACCCAATCACATCGTCTGGGAAAGATGGCCATCGCCCAAGAGCAGGCGGCCATGTTGGTGTGGTTGGCCAAATTATTGAATGCCAAAAAATATTTGGAAGTTGGCGTCTTTACCGGTTACAGCAGCACCTCCGTGGCACTTGCCCTCCCCGAAGACGGCAAAATCACGGCTTGCGACATCAATGTAACCTTTACCGATATTGCCCGCGAAACATGGCAGGCTGCAGGCATAGCGCATAAAATCTCACTTCATCTGCAGCCGGCTTTGCTGACTTTGGATGATTTGATTGCGCAAGGCGAATCGGAAAGCTATGACTTGGCACTTATCGATGCCGACAAACCGCCTACGCCGAAATATTTCGAACGCTGTTTGCAACTGGTACGGAGTGGCGGCGTGATTGCCATCGACAATATCTTATTGGGTGGGCGCGTCATGAATGAAGCTGCCGAAAATGACCCGCCCAGCTTGGATATCCTGCGCCATTTCAACCAAAATCTGCCGCACGATACACGCATTATTCCTATTACCCTGCCTATCGGCGACGGTTTGACATTACTACTAAAAAAATAAAACGACACAATCCGATGAAAACATTATCACATTCCCTGTTTCTTTTGCCGCTTACTCTATTGGCCGCATCATGCACCGTTTCCCATCCTCCCCAACCTACCGACAATCCCAACTTTGTCCTACCGGATATTCCGCGTGAGCCTTTACATGAAAAAAGTATCCCCTATCCGCGTTTGGACGCACAAACCCAGATTGACCACTTGGGCATACAAATTGCCCGACTGGAACGTACGGTTGAAGAATTAAATCAACGCTTGCACACATTGGAACAACAACGAAACATCAAACGTCCAACCCCTTTAGCTCCCAAACCCAAAGCCCAGCGATTGGACGACCGCAATCTGAAAATGAATTATTTGGCCAATGGCGGTGGCGTGCCGTCTGAAACAGACTCAGCCGCACAAAACGAATTACGCCTTTATAATCAGGCGCAAAAATACTATCAGCGTAACAACTATTCCGCCGCTGTGGCCATTTTGAAAGAGGCTGACGGCGGCAACGGCAGCGAAATTGCCCGCCGCAATATGTATCTGCTCCTGCAAAGCCAACAACGTCTGGGTAACTGCGAATCCGTTATCGAAATCGGCAACCGCTACGCCAACCGATTCCGCAACAGCCCGCAAGCTCCCGATGCCATGTACAGCATCGGCCAGTGCCAATACAAACTGCAACAAAAAGACATCGCACGCAGCACATGGCGCAAACTGATACAAAGCTTCCCCAACAGCGAAGCGGCAAAACGCGCTTCCATCAGCCTTAAACAAAGATAAACGTTCAGACGGCCTTGTCATCCCCTAGGCCGTCTGAACATTTTTTACCCTTAATCCATTCAAGCAAAAGGAATTCCTCATGATCCAAGTCGGCATTATTATGGGCAGCAACAGCGATTGGCCGGTGATGCAGCAGGCGGCACAATTTCTCAAAGAATTCGGCGTTGAATATGAAGCGCGTGTCGTCTCTGCACACCGTACGCCTGATTTGATGTTTGAATACGCCGAAACCGCACGCGAACGCGGCATCAAAGCCATCATTGCCGGCGCAGGCGGCGCAGCGCATTTGCCGGGCATGGTCGCTGCCAAAACCACGGTTCCCGTCTTGGGCGTTCCCGTTCCCAGCAAATATCTGCGCGGCGAAGACTCCCTGCTTTCAATTGTGCAAATGCCCAAAGGCGTTCCTGTTGCCACATTTGCCATTGGCGAAGCCGGTGCGGCCAATGCAGCGTTGTTTGCCATTTCACTTTTGGCCAACGAAAATCCTGAATTGGCTGAAAAATTGGCCGCTTTCCGTGCCAAACAAGAACAAACCGTTCTTGCCATGGAATTGCCTAAAGCATAACTGACAAAGGCCGTCTGAACGTTGTAAAGGGAAACTTTGATTTCGTTTTATGATTGTTCAGACGGCCTTAGTCTTTTATCAAATTGAACTAATACCATGAAAACCCTAGCATTCGTCCTACTCTCCACCCTGCTTTGCGCCTGCCAAAGCCCAAGTATTCCTACTCAATCAACCGCCATTCCATCTCAACAGCAAGCCCAAGATACAAATGGAAACCTGATTATCTTCTATGATGCCCAAACCGGTTCTGCGCCATTGCTAAAAGCAGTGAAAACCTCGGGTGCAAGTTTGATTTATGAATACAAAAACCTGAACGGCATTGCTATTCGTCCGTCTTCCAAGACCAAGATTAAAGATGCCATTGCCTATTTCAAGAAAGTAAACGGCGTCTTGTCTGTCGAACAAGACCGACTGCTTAAACTTCAATAAACAAACTATTTTTTGACTAAATAAAAAAGGCCGTCTGAAACATATCACTACGATTTCAGACGGCCTTTACTTGTTCAAAGCATTAAATCATGCCGCTGCCTTGCGCTTTTGGCTTGGCTTGGCCGAATTCCAATTTACTCAGCGCAGACAAATAGGCTTTGGCAGTCGCCACCAACACGTCGGTATCTGCGCCTTGACCGTTGACCACACGATCGCCACGTTGCAGACGGACAGAAGTTTCGCCTTGGCTTTCTGTGCCTTGCGTCACCGCATTGACAGAGTAAATCTGCAAGGTTGCGCCACTTTGTGCTACGCTTTCAATGGCTTTAAAGATCGCATCAACAGGGCCAGAACCGGTAGCGGTAGCGTGTTTTTCTTCTCCGCGAATACTGAACACGATATTGGCACGAGGTTCTTCGCCGGTTTCGGTGCTGATTTTTTGGGAAATGAATTTATAGCTTTCGGTATTCATATTGCCCATTTCGTCAGACACCAAAGCGTGCAGGTCTTCATCAAAGATTTCGCGTTTCTTATCCGCCAGCTCTTTGAAGCGTGCAAATGCCGCATTCAACGCCTCTTCGCTTTCCAACTCAATACCCAAATCTGCCAGCTTGCTGCGGAATGCGCTGCGGCCAGAGAGTTTGCCCAAAGTCAAGCGGTTGGTTGACCAGCCGACTGATTCGGCAGTCATGATTTCATAGGTTTCAGGGTGTTTCAACACGCCGTCTTGGTGGATGCCTGATTCGTGCGCAAAGGCGTTTGCGCCGACTACTGCTTTGTTTGGCTGAATCGGATAGCCGGTGATAGTAGATACCAGTTTGGATACCGGCACGATTTGCGTGGTATCGATGCCGGTTTCCAAGCCGAACAAATCATGACGCACTTTCAACGCCATCACGATTTCTTCAAGGCTGGCATTGCCCGCGCGTTCGCCCAAGCCGTTGATGGTACATTCCACCTGACGCACACCTGCCTGAACAGCAGCCAATGAGTTAGCAACCGCCATACCCAAGTCATTATGGCAGTGGGTCGACCAAACTACTTTGTCGCCATTGGGAACGCTTTTGATGATGTTGCTGATACGCTCGTACCATACGGAAGGGATGGAGTAGCCGACAGTATCAGGAATATTGATAGTAGTCGCCCCCGCTTCAATAACCGCCGTAAAGATTTTGGCAAGGAAGTCCAAATCCGAACGTACTGCGTCTTCAGCAGAAAATTCCACATCGTCAGTGTATTCTTTAGCAATTTTTACCGCTTTGACCGCCGCATCGATGACCTGCTGCGGCTTCATTTTCAGTTTGTGCTCCATGTGGATGGGGCTGGTGGCGATAAAAGTGTGAATACGTTTATTTGGAGCAGGGGAAACAGCTTCGCCTGCTTTGCGCACATCGTTTTCAACGGCACGCGCCAATGAGCAAACTGTAGATTTGGTAATGATTTTGGCAATCGCATTAACCGATTCAAAATCACCCGGACTGGCTGCTGCAAAACCTGCCTCAATCACATCAACACCCATCTTTTCCAACTGGCGGGCAATACGGATTTTCTCCTCTTTGGTCATGGATGCACCAGGGGACTGCTCACCGTCGCGCATGGTAGTGTCGAAAATAATTACACGATTGGTTTGTGTCATTTCTGTTCTCTCCAGAGATTCGTTTTTTTGTAAAAAAGCATTCAAATCAAGCGGTCTGCCTTGCGCTTCCGCCAAAGCGGTCAGTTTTTGCAACTGAGCCAAAGGCAGGGAACCGCGTGTACGCCATTTGTAGATAGCCGCTGTGGTCGCAGCATTTTCCGGGTCGTGCTGTTTCAGGGCTTCGGCCAGCGCGTTTACGCCGCCAAAATAGGCAACCAAACGGTCAATGTCTAATTGCATGATGTTCCTTGTCCAAATCTGATTAAGATTATTGTGTTCTGGTTTTGCATTATACTCATTTTAGACAAAACGACAATCTGTTTTTATAAAAATATTGGCTTAAATTTTAAAACTTGAGAAATTTTTATACATTTTGTCTAATTCAGACTATTAAAAGCCCATCTCAAACCGAACCTATCCTAAATATAGTAAACTAATCCCTTATGTCCTCGATTTGAAATACATTATGCCCCACACCATCCCTACCAACCGCTCCGACATCGAATGGCGCAACGAAAGCACACAAAAGTCGCCCAAGCAGGCGGTTTACATTCAAGAAGCAGCCGCAGCAGAAATTTTAAAAAATGCCCACGCACAAACTGCAACTGTTTGGACTGGCGATTTTCACAATGCCAAGCAAGTCTTGGCCGCAATGAAAAAACGCATCCGCAGGCCGTCTGAAAAAAAGAAAGGCGCACCTGCCGATATTCAGACGGCCTTTCATGCCCACCGTATGAAACAGGCGCAACAAAGCCGTTTGCTCAATATGCTTGCTGTTGAAATCCAACCAAATTTTCAACTGGATAATGCACGCGCACCCGACATCTACGCCGCTTTGTGCGATGTTTACGACACACCAAACGACAAACCGTTTCTTTTGCCGCTGAATCAATTATTGGGTTTTATCGGTGCACACGAGTGGCACAAAAAAGGCATAGACATTCCTCAGCTTGATGAAAAAATCCATATTCCTTTCGGCGTATTCTCTCCACTGCGTGGCGAATATTTGGATTTAATCGCCCAAGCACCACTCGCTCCCAATATTCAGACGGCCTTTGACATCGGCACCGGCTCAGGTATTATTGCCGCAATTTTGGCCAAACGAGGCATACCCGACATCATTGCCACAGACACCAACCCCAAAGCAATTGCCTGTGCCACAGCAAACCTCAAACGCCTAGGCTTGGATAAAGCCGTCAACATCCAATCGATTGATTTATTTCCCGAGAGTTGCGCCGACCTTATCGTCTGCAATCCGCCTTGGCTGCCGGCAAAACCGACCTCCGCTATTGAGACTGCCCTTTACGACCCCAATAATGCCATGCTGACCGCGTTCCTCAACAGCGTACGTCATCACTTAAATCCAAACGGCGAAGCTTGGCTGATTATTTCTGACTTGGCAGAACACTTGCATTTACGCGATAAAGACTTTCTAAACCAATGCTTTCAGATGGCCTCGCTCAATGTAGTTGATATTTTGAAAACTAAACCGCAACACAAAAAAGCAATAGATGAATCCGATCCTTTGGCGTTTGCCAGAAACAAAGAAACTACTTATCTATACCGTTTGAAAGCGATATAAAATTAAGGCCGTCTGAACATTCAGACGGCCTTTAAACATTTCCATAAAAGAAAACGGCATATCGTAAAGATATGCCGTTGATGGGAGCAGGGACTGCTATATTTGGCAGTGGTTTGTGTTTTAGTCCTCTTGCGCCGCTGTTTGCAGGTAGTTTGGCAAACCAACTTTACCAATCAATTCCTGCTGAGTTTCAAGCCAGTCGATGTGTTCTTCGTTGATGTCTTTTTGTTTTTCCAACAAATCACGGCTGACGTAGTCTTGTTGCTCTTCTGCAAGAGCGATGGCTGCAACCAGAGCATCATGTTTTTCATACTCTTTTTTCAGATCGCAGGCAATGATTTCTTCGGTAGATTCACCGATCAACAGTTTACCCAGTTCTTGCAGATTAGGCAGGCCTTCCAAGAGTAAAATACGCTCGATCAAATCGTCTGCGGATTTCATTTCGCGGATGGATTGTTTGAAGAAGTGTTCGCCCAATTCTTCAAAACCCCAGTTTTTCAAAATGCGGGCATGCAGGAAGTATTGGTTAATGGTAATCAGCAACAAACCTAAGTTTTTGTTCAGCTCGCGAATAACTAAGCGATCGCCTTTCATATTCAGCTCCTTATATGTTATAGGCTAGATTACAGTTGGCTTTGGTAGTAGTTGCCTTCGCCGACCAATTCGATCAGACGCAGTTGTTGTTCCAACCAGTGAGCGTGATCTTCTTCAGTGTCTTTCAGTTGAGCAACCATCAAATCGCGAGTAACGTAGTCTTGAGCTTCTTCGCACAATTTGATGCCTTTTTTCAACGCATCGCGTACTTCGTATTCAGTATTCAAGTCTGCTTTCAGACAAGAGACTACGTCAGTACCGATGTTCAGTTCGGCACGGGTCATTTTAGGCGTACCGCCCAACATCAGGATACGACGGATGAAGTCTTCGGCGTGAGTGGTTTCTTCTTCCATCTCGTGGTTCAAACGTTCGAACAGTTTGGTGTAACCCCATTCAGAGTACAGGCGAGAGTGGATAAAATATTGGTCGCGAGCAGCCAACTCACCAGACAATAATTCGTTCATGTAATCAATAACTGCTTGGTTGCCTTGCATAATTCTTTCTCTTTCTTTTAAAAGTTGATAATCACGAAATGAAGATTCGTGTGTTGTTATGGAATGAGGTAATTGTATGCATAAGTAGCACTTTTGACAAATTTTCTATTTAAAATACAAACAATTATCAAAAAATTTAACCCGCTTTAAAGGCCGTCTGAAAAATTAATCCCCTGTTTTTAATAACAATTTTTTGACATTAGTATTAAGAATCCATTGCATTATTCAAAAACATTTACATTCATTAACCATAAATAAAAGCAAATAATCCAACAAAATCAATCAAATTTAATTATAAATTATTCTCAACTACTGTTGCCTCATTTTTTTGACTCTTCTATTCGGCCAACACTTAGGAATCATGCTATAATTACCAGTTACCTTTTTTTTAAGCACCTAGCTGAAACACATAAATTATCATGAAACAAATCCGCAATATTGCCATCATCGCCCACGTCGACCATGGCAAAACCACATTAGTTGACCAATTGCTGCGCCAGTCCGGTACATTCCGTTCCAACCAGCAAGTAGAAGAGCGCGTCATGGACAGCAACGATCTTGAAAAAGAGCGTGGCATTACCATTCTCGCCAAAAATACCGCCATCGAATACGAAGGCTACCACATCAACATCGTAGATACCCCGGGACACGCCGATTTTGGTGGCGAAGTGGAACGTGTATTGGGCATGGTTGACTGCGTCGTACTGTTGGTTGACGCACAAGAAGGCCCTATGCCGCAAACCCGTTTCGTGACCAAAAAAGCCTTGGCTTTGGGTCTGAAACCTATCGTTGTCATCAACAAAATCGACAAACCGTCTGCCCGTCCAAGCTGGGTTATCGACCAAACATTCGAATTGTTCGACAACTTGGGTGCAACCGACGAGCAATTGGACTTCCCTATCGTCTATGCTTCCGGCCTGTCCGGCTTTGCCAAACTGGATGAGAACGACGAGAGCAGCGACATGCGCCCTCTGTTCGAGACCATTTTGAAACACACGCCTGCACCAAGCGGCAGCGCGGACGAAACGCTGCAACTGCAAATTTCCCAACTGGACTACGACAACTATACCGGCCGCCTCGGTATCGGCCGCATCCTGAACGGCCGCATCAAACCCGGCCAAGTCGTTGCCGTTATGAATCATGAAGAACAAGTCGCCCAAGGCCGCATCAACCAGCTGTTGGGCTTCCAAGGCTTGGAACGCGTACCTTTGGAAGAAGCTGAAGCCGGCGATATCGTGATTATTTCCGGTATCGAAGATATCGGTATCGGCGTAACCATTACCGACAAAGACAATCCTAAAGGCTTGCCTATGTTGAGCGTGGACGAGCCTACCCTGACCATGGACTTTATGGTCAATACTTCTCCTTTGGCCGGTACTGAAGGCAAATTCGTGACTTCCCGCCAAATCCGCGACCGCCTGCAAAAAGAATTGCTGACCAACGTTGCCCTGCGTGTTGAAGATACTGCCGACGCTGATGTATTCCGCGTTTCCGGCCGTGGCGAATTGCACCTGACCATTTTGTTGGAAAACATGCGCCGTGAAGGCTTTGAATTGGCAGTCGGTAAACCGCGCGTGGTATTCCGTGAAATCAACGGTCAAAAATGCGAGCCTTACGAAAACCTGACCGTGGACGTACCTGATGACAACCAAGGTGCCGTTATGGAAGAGCTTGGCCGTCGCCGTGGCGAATTGACCAATATGGAAAGCGACGGTAATGGCCGTACCCGTCTGGAATACCACATTCCTGCACGCGGTCTGATCGGTTTCCAAGGCGAATTCCTGACCTTGACCCGCGGTACCGGCTTGATGAGCCACGTTTTTGACGACTATGCTCCGGTTAAACCTGATATGCCCGGCCGTCACAACGGCGTACTGGTTTCTCAAGAGCAAGGTGAAGCCGTTGCTTACGCCCTGTGGAACTTGGAAGACCGCGGCCGTATGTTCGTTTCTCCAAACGACAAAGTCTACGAAGGTATGATTATCGGTATTCACAGTCGCGACAACGACTTGGTGGTAAACCCTCTAAAAGGTAAAAAACTGACCAACGTCCGTGCCAGCGGTACAGATGAAGCCGTACGCCTGACTACGCCGATCAAATTGACTTTGGAAGGTGCAGTTGAGTTCATCGACGATGACGAACTGGTTGAAATTACGCCACAATCCATCCGCCTGCGTAAACGCTACCTGAGCGAATTGGAACGTCGCCGTCATTTCAAAAAACTGGACTAATTCTGTTTGATTGATACGTTTTAAAATTGAGGCCGTCTGAAAAGTGTTTTGGAAATCCTAGATTTCATTTTTACACTTTCAGACGGCCTTTTATCATCTGTTCAAATAAAGTAAATCGGCATTTCTTCCGCTTGTACTGCTGCTTCATCAGCGCGATCATTCTTACGATATTGCCCCGGCGATATCCCATATTGCTTTTTAAATGCCTTGCCAAAATGCGTTTCCGATTGAAAACCGACCGAGAGCGCAACCGATAAAACCGAATCCGCCGTCTGTTTCAACAATAATGCCCCCTGCTGTAAGCGGATACTGTTTACAAAAGCATGAGGGCTTGTTCCCGTCTGCTGCTTAAATACCCGCATCAACTGGGCGCGAGATAAGTTGGCCATCTCGGTCATTTTCTCGATATTCCATTCCTCTTCCGGCTTATCCACTACTGCCTGAAGCAAATTCCGCAAACGTTTGTCCTGCCAACCATTCAGCAAACCGCTTAATTGCGCTGCCCCATTTTTCTCCAGGCTGGCTCGAAGTAGAAATACCAGCAACACCGAAGCCAATGCGTTCACAACCGCTACCGAACCGGACAAAGCCTGACCGCTCTCATATTGCAACAATGCTACCAAATACTGTAAAGACGGATGGTTGATATTCAGCAAAACTGTGTCAGGCAACCCTGCCATAATATCTGCCTGCGCTTCATATTCAAACCGCGCGCAGAAAAGATGCAAAGCCGCATCGCCTCCTGCATGACTTTGCTTAACTTTAAATGCGCCTTTTTCACTCGTCAGCACATTGACGCCGAGATTTTCACAACTGCTGTCGCTACTCAAAGTATGCCCTACGCTGCGCGGGAAAAAAATGATATCCCCCGCACTCAGCAGCCTAGCCTCTTGCTCCCCATCAATTCGGATATAACCCGAACCGGCAGTTACGATATGCACCAAACCATGCGCACGCTTTGGCTCATGCCGCACATACCATTCCCCCTGAAACAGGCATTGAACATCCACGCTGCCTTTTACCTGCGCCAATTCGACCAGCCTATCCAAAATATCCATAGTGTTTTTTACCAATAAATGAGATGTTTTGACGATTTTATTCTTCCAATTATTGCAATAATACACACACCAAACACAAACGGATAGGATTTTTTATCTTATCCACTCACATTAAGAAAGGACATATCATGTTTAAAGACTGGCCTGAACATACCGCCTTGGTAAAAAAAGCATTCGGTGAACTGGGTAAAAACCATCCTAAAATGCTGCAAGCCTACGGCGCACTGGATCAAGCAGCCGCTGCCGAAGCACTGGATGCCAAAACACGCGAACTGATCGCCATTGCCGTTGCCATTACCACACGTTGCGAAAGCTGTATCAGCGTGCATGCCGCCGCCGCAGCCAAAGCAGGTGCAACCGAAAGCGAAATCGCCGGCGCATTGGCCACCGCTATCGCTCTGAATGCAGGTGCCGCTTATACCTACGCTTTGCGCGCTTTGGAAGCAGTAGAAACCCAACGCTAATCGGTTTGTAAAATCAGGCCGTCTGAAAGCCAACTCCCCTTTCAGACGGCCTGATGAAATGCTAAACTGATAAAGTTATCATATTGTTTTCTGTCTAATAGGAGATTGAACCATGAAGAAACTGCTGACCGCCGTACTTTTTGCCGCCGCTGTTGCCACTCCTTTGGCCACTTCCGCTGCCTCTATGCCTAAAGTTGAAAAAATTGCGGCACAGCCTGCAAAAGCAAAAGGCGTTTGGATTGATGTCCGCTCTGCCGAAGAATTTAAAGAAGGCCATTTGCAAGGTGCGCTCAATATTCCGCATGACCAAATCGTTGACCGCATCAAATCCGTCAGCCCGGATAAAAACGCACCGGTAAACCTCTACTGCCGCAGCGGCCGCCGTGCAGAAGCCGCGCTGACTGAGCTGAAAAAAGCCGGCTACACCAACGTAACCAACCATGGCGGTTATGAAGACTTGGTGAAAAAAGGTTTGAAATAAATCTAGTTGATTTTAAAAAGGCCGTCTGAAACTTTTCAGACGGCCTTTATTGCATTACAGACAGCAACTTCCAAATCTCAAACGTTTGCTGAGACCGGTTTCGTGAATCAATTGTTTGATAACCAAAATATTGGTGTTATCGGCCAACGCGCGAATGCTGTGCGCTTCCATCGGCTCAAGACGGATAACTTGCAAGCCTTCGGTTTGCAAAACTTCGCCCACCGTTTTGATTTCGGCTTTGCCGTTTAAAACCAAAAGCAAAATAATCGCATCCGCCTCATATGCCGGAATTTCATTATTCTTCTGCAGTGAAAGCTGAACAATCTCCTGATTGCCGTCTGAAGCAATCACGCCGCCCAATAAAGCTTTGGGGTCTAACTCATAATGTTTCATTATTATCCTTTCCGCCCAAACGTTGCCGATTCGTGGACAATCGCTCAAGCAAACCAGTACAATACCGCCCATCTTACCAATAGACACAATATTGTCACATGAACATATTAATCTCAAACGACGATGGTTATCTTGCGCCCGGTTTGGCAGTTTTGGCAAGAGTGTGTGCAGAATTTGCCAATGTCAGGGTGGTTGCGCCCGAACGCGATCGCAGCGGCGTCAGCAATTCCCTGACTTTAGACCGTCCTTTACAACTGAAACAGGCGGAAAATGGGTTTTACTATGTCAACGGCACCCCCACCGACTGCATTCATGTCTGTCAATACGCCCTTGCCGACTTCAAACCCGACTTAGTCTTGTCTGGCATTAACAACGGCGCAAACATGGGCGACGATACGCTTTATTCTGGTACGGTTGCCGCCGCAACGGAAGCTTATCTGATGGGTATTCCCGCTATTGCCTTTTCGCTTGCCGATTCAAGCGGCCGTTATTGGGAAACTGCAGAAAAAGCCGCTTGGATGCTGCTTTCCTACTTTCTCAAACGCCCTATTTCCGAACCCATCTTATGGAACATCAATATCCCTGCCGTCGCACCTGAGGATATCCAAGGCATAAAAATTACACGGCTCGGCCGTCGTCATCATGAACAAAGCATTGTTCCCATGTATAATCCACGTGGCGAACAAATTTATTGGATTGGGCCGGTCGGCGATGTTTCCGACAGCGAAGAAGGTACCGACTTTGGCGAATGCGCGTCCGGCTTCATCACGATTACCCCCCTGCAAGTCGATTTGACTGCCTACGGACAAATGGAGCAAACCGCTTCCTTTTGGTCAGAAATCCCTGCGCCTTAACAGTCCCTAACAGCCGAACACTTGAGAAACAAGCATATTTTTATTATGATATGCCTCGACGAGAACAATTACCCGAATACGAAAGTCATTAACATGTTGAAAAAAAGTGTATCTTATGCCGGATCGGCAGCTTTGGTTTTATTACTTGCAGCCTGTGCCAGCCAACAACCGGCTCCTGTAGTCGTCGGCACTCAAAGCGGTGGTTCAACAACAGGCTCTACCGTTGACAATCCTTACGGCGCAGCGCCTTACAATACCAACACCAGCCCAGCGGCAGATGCTCCATACACTCCGCCGGCAAGTACACCTGCTCCAACATACAACAGCGGCAGCACCGGCACTTACACGCCTTCTTATGCGCCTGTTGATATTAATGCAGCGACACATACCGTTGTTCGTGGTGATACCGTTTACAACATCTCCAAACGCTACAACATTACCCAAGACAATCTGCGCGCATGGAATAACTTGGCCGACAACACCATCAGCATTGGTCAAACCCTCCGTGTGAAACCTGAAGGCTACGTTGCACCTGCAGCTTCTGCAAGCAAACCTTCTACGCCAATAACTACAACCACTGCTCCGACTCCAAGCACTCCTGCCAATACACCAACCGTATCTACCGGCAGCAGCCGCAACGTCAGCGGCATCACATGGCAGCGTCCGACTACCGGTAACGTTATCGCCAACTTCGGCGGCAGCAACAAAGGTGTAGATATCGCCGGTACACAAGGCCAGCCTGTTGTTGCAGCGGCAGACGGTAAAGTCGTTTACGCAGGCTCAGGCTTGCGCGGTTACGGCAACTTGGTCATCATCCAACACAACTCCTCATTCTTGAGCGCATACGGCCACAACCAACGCCTGCTGGTTAATGAAAACCAAACCGTTAAACGCGGTCAAACCATTGCGCACATGGGTAATACCGATGCATCTCGTACTCAGTTGCACTTTGAAATCCGTCAAAACGGCAAACCGGTCAATCCGGCAAATTATGTTGCCTTCTAAGCTGATTCAAGCAACCTAATTTCACTTCAATCCCTGCCTAAATGTCATTTAGGTAGGGATTGTTTGTACCGGTTCCCCATGAAATTTCATCTTCCCTTTCTTTATATCCTGCTATTGGGTGGGTGTGCCGCGTTTTTGCCTTCATTGGATGAACGCACCCAAAGCAGTTATCTTGACATACCTGCAACGCCGCGGCTGGACAGCGCATTAGGCATTCCTTCTACATCCTCCAAGACCGATGTTTCCCATATCTATCTGTTGAACGATGCCCATGAAGCCTTTGTCGCCCGTGCCGCCCTGATTGAATCCGCCGACCATACCCTCGATTTGCAGTACTATATCTGGCACAACGACATCTCCGGCAAGCTTCTCTTCAACCTGATTCATCGCGCGGCCGAACGCGGCGTCCGTGTGCGTTTGCTTCTGGACGACAACAACACCAACGGCATGGATGATCTCCTACTTGCACTCGACAATCATCCCAATATCGAAGTCCGTCTGTTTAATCCCTTTATTTTCAGAAAATGGCGTGCACTCGGCTACGTTGCCGACTTCCCGCGACTTAACCGCAGAATGCACAATAAATCGTTTACCGCGGACAACCGTGCCACCATTTTGGGCGGACGCAATATCGGCGACGAATATTTTAAGGTTAACGACGATACCATTTTTGCCGACCTTGATATCCTCGCCACAGGCCGCGTAGTAACCGAAGTTTCCCAAGACTTCGACCGCTATTGGGCAAGCCACTCCGCCTATAACGCGACCAGCATCATCAAACGGGGAAACATGCAAAAAGGATTGGCAGAGCTTGATTACACCGCCCAAGATAAAAATCAAACGCTCATCCGCTACCGTCAAAGCATCGAACACTCCAACCTCTATCAAAAAATGCAGAGCAACCTTATGGAGTGGCAAAGTGTCAGCACACGCCTGATCAGCGATGACCCGGCCAAAGGCTTAGACCGCGACCGGCACAAACCGCCTATTTCCGAACGCCTGCAAGACGCCCTCAAGCAACCTGAAAAAAGCGTTTACCTTGTTTCCCCTTATTTTGTACCCACAAAATCAGGCGTTAAGGCCATAGAAAAGCTGATTCACAACGGCGTGGATGTTACCGTTCTGACCAATTCCCTCCAGGCGACCGACGTTGCCGCCGTCCATTCCGGCTACGTCAAATACCGCAAGCCCTTGCTTAAAGCCGGAGTTAAACTCTATGAGCTTCAACCCAACCACGCCGTTCCGACCTCCAAAGACCGCGGCTTGACCGGCAGTTCAGCCACCAGCTTGCACGCCAAAACATTCATCGTGGACGAGAAACGCATTTTCATCGGCTCATTCAACCTCGACCCACGCTCCGCACGCCTCAATACCGAAATGGGTGTCGTCATCGAAAGCCCCGAAATCGCAGGCCAAATGCAGCGCACCCTCGTAACGACCACCCCAAATTACGCCTATCAGGTAACGCTTGGCAATTACAATAAACTATACTGGTATGACCCAAGCGAAAAACGAACTTACGCACACGAACCCGAAGCCAAGTTCTGGAAACGGATGACTTCAAAAATCCTGTCCATCCTGCCCATAGAAGGATTATTATAGAGGCCGTCTGAAAACAAAAATCATGCAGCCGGAGGAATTCACCATGTCTCGACTCATCTGCAAAACCCTATTTGTTTGTACCACCTGCTTATTGTTGGCCTCCTGCGGCACCACTGGCAAGCATAAATCCCACAAGCCGCAAACAACCGCCAGAACAATCCAACCTGTCCGCATTTCCCATATCGACCACACCCAAGGTTCGCAGGAATTGATGCTTCACAGCCTAGGCCTGATCGGTACGCCCTACAAATGGGGAGGCAGCACCACAGCCACAGGCTTTGACTGTAGCGGCATGATCCAATTCGTCTATAAAAACGCCCTCAACGTCAATCTGCCACGCACCGCACGCGATATGGCCGCAGCCAGCCGAAAAATTCCCGACAGCAAATTGAAAGCCGGCGATCTTGTCTTCTTCAATACCGGCGGCGCACACAAATATTCCCATGTCGGCCTCTACATCGGCAACGGCGAATTTATTCACGCCCCCAGCAGCGGTAAAACCATCAAAACCGAAAAACTTTCCACTCCGTTCTACGCAAAAAACTATTTGGGCGCACATACTTTTTTTACTGAATAAATCAAGGCCGTCTGAAAGGTATCGCAATATCATCATTAAAGGCCTGTCAATCTTGCAGCAATGTTATTTTAGAGTTTAGAAATCGCTATCCAAATATTTAATTAAATATTTTTACAGGAAAATAGAATCATGGAAAAAATAAAAAATTATATAGAATTCAAGAAATTATTTAAAAATATAACGGAAAAATTTGTCAGAGATTTAGATATAACATTAATTGAAGCAGCTGAATATTCTATAATTGAATTCGAAATTTATTTATCTGAATATCCGGAAGATAGTACATTTATTTTTACAGCATGGGCAATCTATCTGTTAGAAAATAACTGTCTCAATGAAAGAGGAAAAGATAATTTTTTCATCGCGGAAATGAAAAAATGTTATCAACAAACTAATTTGGATAGAATAAAATCTATCTATTCTTCGAGTGACTATCATATTTTTGCTAAGGATGTAAACAAGATTCAACAAACATTTAAATTAAATCTTGCCAATATCATGCAGCAAGAGTAGCAACTGTATTTTTAACCCCGTAATACCTTTCAATCTATTGCCGATGAGTAACGCTTGATTGCAAGATACGCCTATGCAAAAATTTACCCATAATAAAGAAACAGAAAAATAACAATTAGTTTCAACAACTTAAATCATCTTCCGCCCTGTCATTTTACAAATACGAAACCATCAAGGATATATCATGCACACAGAATCCGTTCTAACCCTCCTCAAAACACTGCAAAACCAAATCTGCGCCGCGCTGGAGCAAGAAGATGGCGAAGCCAAATTTGTGCATGAAGTATGGACTGGGAAGCTGGGTATCGGCGAAACCCGTGTATTGAAAAACGGCGCAGTATTCGAGCAGGCCGGTGTGAATTTTTCGCATGTAAAGGGAACAAAAATGCCGGCTTCTGCCACGGCCCATCGTCCGGAATTGGCAGGCGCTGCGTTTGAAGCCATGGGCGTGTCGCTGGTCATTCATCCGAAAAATCCTTATGTTCCGACCAGCCATGCCAATGTGCGCTTTTTTATTGCCTATCCTGAAAATGCCGAGCCGGTTTGGTGGTTTGGCGGCGGCTTTGATTTGACGCCGTTTTATCCTTTTGAAGAAGATATCGTGCATTGGCACACAGTGGCGCGGGACGTATGCGCGCCATTTGGCGAATCGGTTTATCCTGAATTCAAACAATGGTGTGACGAATATTTCTATTTGAAACATCGTAACGAAACACGCGGCGTGGGCGGCCTGTTTTTTGACGATTTAAACCGCTGGGATTTCGATACCTGCTTGAATTTTATCAAGGCGGTCGGGGAAGGCTATATCGCAGCGTATCTACCGATTGTGGCCAAACGCAAAAATACGCCTTATGGAGAACGTGAACGAGATTTCCAACTCTACCGTCGCGGACGCTATGTGGAATTTAACTTGGTTTGGGACAGAGGCACGCTGTTCGGCCTGCAAAGCGGTGGCCGTACGGAAAGCATTTTGATGTCCATGCCGCCTTTGGTACGCTTCGAGTATCAATATGTGCCGGAAGAAGGTTCTCCAGAGGCCGCATTAAATCAATTTTTAGTAGCGCGAGACTGGCTGCAGGAATTCGGAAAATAATATCTGTTTGCAATACAGGCCGTCTGAAAGGCTGTTTTTAACCATAAATACTGCTTTTTCAGACGGCCTTTTCTTCAATTGCTTTGAATTTGCATACCTTTGCCTATTGCGCTGTTTCATCTCTATAGAGTTTTTGAGACAATGCGCCCATATAAAAATCACCTCACAAACCACACTAAAAAGGAATAATCGGTGAAACGCATTTTCTTATTTATCGCAACCAATATCGCAGTTCTGGTTGTCATCCGTGTTATTTTGGCCATATTGGGCATCAACAGCACCGACCAAGTCGGCAGCCTGTTGGCTTATTCCGCAGTCGTCGGCTTCAGCGGCTCGATTGTCTCCCTGCTGATGTCGAAAACCATCGCCAAACATTCGGTCGGCGCCGTCGTCATCGACCAGCCCCAAAGCGAAGAAGAAGCTTGGCTGTTGGCAACTGTTGAAGCGCAAGCCCGCCAATGGAATCTGAAAACGCCGGAAGTCGCCATTTACGACTCTCCCGAGCCTAACGCCTTTGCAACCGGCGCGACCAAAAACAGCTCGCTCGTCGCTGTCAGCACCGGCCTGCTCGACCACATGACCCGCGATGAAGTCGAAGCCGTTTTGGCGCATGAAATGGCGCACGTTGGCAACGGCGATATGGTAACGCTGACGCTGATTCAAGGTATTGTGAATACTTTTGTCGTCTTCTTGGCGCGTATCGTTTCCAGTATAGTGGCGCGCAACAATGACGGCAGTACGTCGCAAGGTACATATTTCATGGTCAGCATGGTATTGCAGATCGTATTCGGCTTCCTCGCCAGCATCATCGTGATGTGGTTCAGCCGCCAACGCGAATACCGCGCCGATGCGGGCGCTGCAAAACTGGTGGGCGCGCCGAAAATGATTGCCGCCCTGCAACGCTTGAAAGGCAACCCCAGCGATTTGCCGCAAACCATGACGGCAATGGGCATTGCCAGCGAAGCCAAAGATTCTTGGTTCAGCACCCATCCTTCTTTGGACAACCGCATCAACCGTTTGAAAAACCGCTAGTCGAAAACATCAAGGCCGTCTGAAACATCAATTTCAGACGGCCTTTTTTTATTTCTTCATCAAAGCCCGCTTGATGATAATCATCCAGTCTTTCTTATCCAACAGCGGGCGCTGGTTAAACACGTCATATTTGCAACCGTCCAGCTTTTGCAAAATCAACTGGCCGCCGACAATAATCATGCGCAGCTCAAAACCGATTCGTCCTTTGAGGGTTTTGCCCAACGGCGAGCCTGCCTTCAGCATTTGAAAAGCACGTTGGCACTCATGTGCCATCAGTCGTTGAAAAGCAAAGTCGGCTTTGCCGGCCGCAATCTGCTCTTCGCTGACTTTGAACTTCTGCAAATCTTCCTGAGGGATGTACACGCGCCCTTTCTGCCAATCTACCGCCACGTCCTGCCAGAAATTAATCAGCTGCAAGGCAGTGCAAATGCCGTCGCTTTGCGCCATGCTCACTTCATCGGTTTGCCCGTACAAATGCAGCATAATGCGCCCCACCGGATTGGCGGACAAACGGCAATAGGCAATCAATTCGCCAAAGTTTTCATAACGGGTTTTGACCACATCCTGACTGAACGCCGCCAGCAAATCATAAAACGGCTGCAACGGTAATTGAAACGGCTCAATCGCTTCGTTGTACAAACGCTGCATCAAAGCCGTTTGCGGTTTCCCGCCTTGTGCAATGCGGTCTAACTCTGCCTTCAGTTCATCCAGTTGGCGCAGGCGTTCGGCTGCTTCGGCATTGCCTTCGTCGGCAATATCATCCGCCGTCCGTGCAAAAGCGTAAACGGCGTGAATCGGCTTGCGCAAACGGCGCGGCAGCACAATGGAACCGACTGGGAAGTTTTCGTAATGATTGACTGACATGGGAAATCCGAAAATTTAAAATAAAGTGTTTTTGCTGACAGGCCGTCTGAAATTCAGACGGCCTTACGTTTGGCCGCAAAGAAATCCTGCAATACGTTTTGGCATTCTTCTGCCAATATGCCGCCCAAAATTGCAGTATGCTTGTTCAGACGTTTGTCGGCAAACAAATCGACCACGCTGCCTGCCGCACCGGTTTTAGCTTCGGCCGCACCATAAATCACGCGCCCGACCCGCGCCTGTATCAAGGCAGATGCGCACATGGAGCAAGGCTCTAATGTGATGTATACGTCGCAATCTTCCAAACGGTAGTTTTGCAAGGCCTTACCAGCGGCGGAAAGTGCATTGATTTCGGCATGGTGGCTGACATTGTGGTCGCCAATGCAGGTATTATGTGCCGCAGCGATTGCTTCGCCTTGATATACGATGACTGCGCCAACCGGCACCTCGCCCAAGGCCGCCGATTGTCTGGCCTGTTCTATCGCCAGCCACATAAAGGCTTCCATATCGTTTTGAGAAGGAAAAACAGCAACAGGCGGATGGTTTTTCAAGGCCTCGCCCAGCTCCGTCTTTCTCTCCTCGGAAATATGCCGGACATCCACACCCGAAACCAACGTGTCCAGTTGCCACAAGGTGCTTTTGGTTACGGTCAAACCCGACGCTTTCAGCAATAGAAATGCGCGGACTGCGCCGATTTCCTGTAAATCTTCCAGTGTACGAATACCCAATTTTTTTAATGCGGCCAACGTCTTAGGCGCAAGTGGTGGCGTGGTCAGCATGGATTATTCCTGAAAATGCTGACGCGCCAAGGCTAAGGCCGTCTGAACATAATCGCTGTCTGCGTAAGGATCTAACGTGTGCGCCAAAGGAATTTTCCGCAACCAGGTCAACTGGCGTTTGGCAAGCTGGCGCGTGGCGACAATGCCTTTTTCGACAAAGGTATCATAATCGGTTTCGCCTTCGAGATAATCCCAAGCCTGACGGTAGCCCACGCAGCGCATAGACGGCATATCGGCATGCAGCTGCGGATAATCGCGGCGCAAGGTGTGCATTTCATCTAGGAAACCGTGTTCCAGCATATTTAAAAAGCGTTTTTCGATTTGCTGATGTAACAAATGGCGGTCTTTGGGAATCAAGGCAACCGTGCATAAATCTAATAAAGGAACGGCCTGCTTTTGTTCTGTGAAATGTTCGCTCAAAGGCTTGCCGGTTAAAAGATAGACTTCCAAAGCGCGCTCAATACGCTGGCTGTCATTGGCTTTCAGACGGCCTGCCGTAATCGGGTCAATTTCCTGCAAACGGCAATACAGGCCTGCCAAACCGTGTTCGTTTTTTTCTGCCTGAAGTTGTGCGCGCACTGCCGCATCCGCGCTAGGTAAGTCGTTCAAACCTTCCGTCAACGCGTGGAAATACATCATCGTGCCGCCGACAATCAGCGGATAGCGACCGCGCGCATGTATTTCGTTCACCAAGCGCACGCAGTCGCCGACAAAATCTGCCGCACTGTAACTTTCCAGCGGCGAAATAATATCAATCAAATGATGCGGTACGGCGGCAAGCTCTTCGGCAGTCGGCTTGGCCGTACCGATGTCCATGCCGCGATACACCAGTGCGGAATCCAAACTGATGATTTCCACCGGCAGCGATTGGGCAATATTTAAGGCCAGTGCGGTTTTACCGCCGGCGGTCGGGCCGAGTACGGCGAAGGCTTTGGGCGCGTTCATAAGAAAACGGAAAAATTAAAAATGCGATTATAGCAAACCCGGGCAAACCATATTTCAGGCCGTCTGAAACATTTGCTCTACATTATCAAAAGCGTTACACTTGCTGCGCCGTTTCAGACGGCCTTTTATATTGATTTCAAACCTGCTGCTGCCGTCATTGCGCCGGCAGTCAAGCCGTCAGCGACACTGCGTCGCTGTAAACACGAAAGAACACACTATGACCGTATCTCCCGTAGCCTTGCGCCGTCAAACCGAGCGCAAGCCGCATCCGACTGCGCGTTATTGGAAAAAATGCGATGTCGAGGCTTTGTTCGGACTGCCTTTCCTCGACCTCGTTTTCCAAGCCGCCGAAATCCACCGCCAAAACTTCAACCCGCGCGAAATCCAACTTTCCACCCTGCTCTCCATTAAAACCGGCGGCTGCCCCGAAGATTGCGCCTACTGCCCGCAATCGGCACACCACAACACCAATCTGGGCAAAGAGCAGATGATGGATGTGGACGAAATCGTCGAAAAAGCCAAAATTGCCCAATCGCGCGGCGCCAGCCGTTTCTGCATGGGCGCGGCATGGCGCGGCCCCAAACCCAAAGACGTGGCTGTCGTTTCCGAAATCATCAGCGCGGTGAAAGGCTTGGGCATGGAAGTGTGCGGCACCTTCGGCATGCTCGAAGACGGCATGGCTGAAGACTTCAAAAAAGCCGGTTTGGACTACTACAACCACAACCTCGACACCGACCCCGAACGCTACAACGACATCATCCACACCCGCAAACACGAAGACCGCATGGATACTTTAGGCAAAGTCCGCAATGCCGGTTTGAAAGTCTGCTGCGGCGGTATCGTCGGCATGAACGAAACCCGCGCCGAACGCGCAGGCCTGATTGCCAGCCTTGCCAACCTCGACCCGCAACCTGAAAGCGTGCCGATTAACCAGTTGGTTAAAGTAGAAGGCACGCCGCTGGCCGATGCCGAAGATTTGGACTGGACTGAATTTGTCCGCACCATCGCCGTCGCACGCATTACCATGCCGCATAGCTACGTCCGCCTGTCCGCTGGCCGCAGCAATATGCCGGAATCCATGCAGGCCATGTGTTTCATGGCTGGCGCAAACTCGATTTTCTACGGCGACAAGCTGCTGACTACGGGCAATCCGGACGAAGACGGCGACCGCCTGCTGATGGAAAAATTGAATTTGTATCCGCTGCGCTTTGAATTGGAAGAAGAATACAAAGCCGCTCAGGAAACGCCCAAAATCAAAGTCGACTATTAACCGCCATCATAATGCCGTCTGAAAGGACAGGCTTTCAGACGGCATACGGCACTCCGGCACGCGGCGCAACATCAGGCGCGGCGCGTGCCGCCCCGTCCGAAGCCTGATAAACAAACCGATAAGGAAATACGATGAAACACATACTCCCCCTGATTGCCGCATCCGCACTCTGCATTTCAACCGCTTCGGCACATCCTACCGGCGAACCGTCCACCCAAAACGAAACCGCTATGACCACGCATACCCTCACCTCAAAATACAGCTTTGACGAAACCGTCAGCCGCCTTGAAACCGCCATAAAAAGCAAAGGAATGGACATTTTTGCCGTCATTGACCATCAGGAAGCCGCCCGCCGAAACGGCTTAACGATGCAGCCGGCAAAAGTCATCGTCTTCGGCACGCCCAAAGCCGGCACGCCGCTGATGGTCAAAGACCCCGCCTTCGCCCTGCAACTGCCCCTGCGCGTCCTCGTTACCGAAACGGACGGCAAAGTACGCGCCGCCTATACCGATACGCGCGCCCTCATCGCCGGCAGCCGCATCGGTTTTGACGAAGTGGCAAACACTTTGGCAAACGCCGAAAAACTGATACAAAAAACCGTAGGCGAATAAGCCCGTCGCCGACATAAAAGGCCGTCTAAAACTTTTTCAGACGGCCTTTTATCGTTATTCAGCATCAAAACCTTCAATCTTCCGTATCCACTCTTCCTTTTCCGCCTCGCTCAAAAACGAAGCGCGGAACGAATTGGCGCACAAGTTTTTGATTTCTTCCGCACTCAAATCCAAAGCCTCGGCAAGCGCTTCAAAATTGCGGTTCATATAGCCGCCAAAATATGCCGGATCATCGGAATTGACGGTTACCAACACGCCGCGTTGCAACATACGGCGCAAATTGTGTTTCGCCATTTCAGGGAACACTTTTAATTTCAAATTGCTCAACGGGCAAACGGTCAACGGCATTTGCTCTGCAATCAAACGCGCCATCAAAGCCTCATCTTCTTCCGCCCGTACGCCATGATCGATACGGCGGACATGCAGCAAGTCCAAAGCCTCATAAACATATTCGGGCGGGCCTTCTTCTCCAGCATGACACACCGTCAACAAACCCTGCGCCTGCGCAAACACGCGCTCAAACTTAGACGGCGGATGCCCCAATTCGCTCGAATCCAAGCCTACGCCGATGATGTGTTCTTTATATGGCAAAGCCTGATTTAAGGTTTCAAATGCGCTTTCTTCCGACAAATGACGCAGGAAACACATAATCAAACGCGTGCTTATGCCCCATTGCTGCCCGGCTTCACGGCAGGCACGGACAATGCCGTTAATCACGGTTTCAAACGCCACGCCCCGCACAGTATGGGTTTGCGGATCGAAAAATATTTCCGTATGCACGACATTGTCTTCATGGCAACGCTCAAGATACGCGCGGGTCAAATCGTAAAAATCCGCCTCGTGCAACAATACGCCGGCACCGGCATAATAAATATCCAAAAACGACTGCAAATTGTGAAAATCATAAGCCTGCCGTACCGCATCGACATTTTCATAAGGAATCGCTATGTGGTTGCGCTTGGCGATTTCAAACATCAACTCCGGCTCGAACGTCCCTTCGATGTGGACGTGCAACTCTGCTTTGGGCAGGGCTTGGATAATTTGTTTGATATTCATATTTTCTCTAATTTTCGGTTTATATTTAATATTGAAGGCCGTCTGAAACTTTCAGACGGCCTTTGAACATTTACCTGTTAAAAACCATTTTCCATCATGATTTCGCCGGGGATGCGGTTGCGGTGCATAGCGTAGCCCAAATCCATCAGGGCTTGGAAAGTGTCTTTGACCATTGCCGGATTGCCGCAAACCATAAAGCGCGTATCGGCTTTGGTAAACTTAAAGCCGACTTTTTCTTCCAAGCCGCCATTCTTCAGCAATTCGGGAATCCGTTTGCCGCTCAATGCGCCTTCCGTTTCCTCACGCGTAGTGACCGGAACAAAAGTGAATTTATGGAAATATTCCTCAATCAGCGGATGCTCTTTCAAATCAGCAAGGCGCTGGTTGAAAATCAACTCATCAGCATAAGAGACGGAATGCGCCAAAACCAAACGGTCAAAACGCTGCCAAATTTCAGGCTGCTCGATAATGGAGAGGAAAGGCGCAATGCCGGAACCCGTGCAGAGCATAACCAAATCTTTGCCGTCGGGGAAACGCTCGGGCAAGAGGAAACCGGTAGCCGTTTTATCCAGCAAAATAGTATCGCCCTCTTTCATCGCAGCAAAACGCGCCGACATCGGGCCGCCTTCGATTAATACCGCGAAATACTCAAGCGTATCGGCGTATTCGGCAGACACGACAGAATACGCGCGCCAAATAAAGCCCTCGCCGTCACGGAAACCAAGGCGCGAAAACTGCCCTGCCGAAAAACGGTAGGACTCGGGACGGCTGATGGTAAAAGTCATCAGCTTGGGCGTATGGTGTTTGATCCACAAGACTTTTTCTTCGGTAAACTTGGCTTCTGGAGAAGCTGCCATAATAGGTTTCCTTGATATTCGGTATCAGTTTCAAATAGGGCTTATTATAAAGATTCAAAAGGCCGTCTGAAATATTTATTTTCAGACGGCCTTTAAGATTATTCACGGCGCAAACGGATACTGATGACTTTTTGTTCCAAAATCAAATCGTTACCGTCAAAACGATAGTTCCACACGCTTTGTTTGCGCAAAAACGTATCTTCCAGCTTCATGTCTTCACACAGCATCATGCTTACCGCAATATGGCCAAAATCAATTTTGCCCGCTCCGATTACATTCGCTTGAAACATCATACCGTTGCAACCCATATTGCCATAAGCCTTAGGCATTTTGCTGAAATCCAAATAGGCGTTTTTATCTGCCAATTCTTTTTCAGTGAATTTATTGAAAGCGACAACACGCCATTTGGCGGCTAAAGTAGGTTGCGCAGCTTGTTGAGTTTGTACCTGCGCTTTAGAGGCTTGTTCAGTCTGAGATGCTGAAGGAGATGTACAAGCTGCCAAAACTACCATACTCATCAATGCACCGAATAATGTTTTCATATCCATTCCTTAATTATTGCTAAAGGCCGTCTGAAAAACTATCCTCCTTCAGACGGCCTTTAAGCCTTATTTACAAAGTCGTATCCAATGCTTTGGAAATATCGTTCCAAATATCGTCCACATCTTCGATACCGACAGAGAAACGCAGCAGGCCGACTTTGATGCCCATTTCCATTTTCACATCATGCGGCACGCCGCTGTGGGATTGGGAATAGCAATGATTGACCAGACTTTCCACGCCGCCGAGGCTGGAAGCCATTTTGACCAGTTTCATGTTTTTAATCACGCTATTGGCTGCTTCACGCGTGTCGTTTTTGAGATAAACCGTAACCACGCCGCCAATGCCTTTGGGCATTTGTGCTTGGGCGAGTTCGTAATGTTCGTGCGACGGCAGGCCGGGATAGAACACTTTTTCAATGGCAGGATGGGCTTCCAAACGGCGCGCGATTTCGAGTGCGTTTTGGCAATGGGCGTTCATACGTAGAGCCAACGTTTTGATACCGCGCAACACCAGCCAGCAGTCCATCGGGCCTGCAATCGCGCCGGTATGCACCATCATGTCGTGCAAAGGCTGAGCCAGCTCTTTGGTTTTGGCAACGACTACGCCCATCAATACGTCGGAATGGCCGCACAAATATTTGGTAGCGGAATGGAACACAAAATCGCAACCCATATCCAACGGCTGTTGCAGATACGGCGTGGCGAAGGTGTTGTCAATACCAACCAGCGCGCCAGCCGCTTTGGCTTTCGCGGCAAGCGCTTTGATGTCTACCAAGCGCAAAAGCGGATTGGACGGCGTTTCCAGCCAAACCAGTTTGACATTGTGCGCTTTGAGCAGCTCGTCCAAATTATCTGGATTGCCCAAATCGGCAAAAACAACGTTCACACCCCATTTTTGATAAACATCGACCAATAAATCATAAGCGCCGCCATAAATATCGGCGACTGCGACAATGGTATCGCCCGGGCGCAGGAAAGTGCGCCACACGGCATCAATCCCCGCCATACCGCTGGAAAATGCAAAGCCGGCCGCACCATGTTCCAAATCGGCAACGGTATCTTCCAAGACCTGACGGGTCGGGTTGCTCAGGCGCGAGTAGCGGTAAGGCACATTTTCGCCAATCTCGTGCAACGCAAACATACTGTTTTGATAAATCGGCGGCATCAGCGCACGGTTGTGTTCGTCGCAATCGTAGCTGGAATGGATGGCTTTCGTGGCGAATTTCATTGGGTCTCTGCCTATATAGATGTGAATAATCGAAGATTTTATCACTATCTGAAAAATAGAAACAATCAATGCAGGCAGATAAAGCAAGTGATATAATCTCGCATTTGCAAATCGGCCGACACGAGCCGATTCCCTCCACACGCATCTCAACAATCCTATCATGAAGGACATACCACGCATGAACGCCATTGCAGACGTGCAATCCAGCCGCGATTTACGCAACCTGCCGATTAATCAGGTCGGCATTAAAGGCCTGCGCTTTCCAATCTCCCTTAAAAGCAAAGAAGGCGAACAATCCACCGTCGCCCGCCTGACCATGACGGTTTTTCTGCCTGCCGACCAAAAAGGCACGCATATGTCGCGCTTTGTCGCCCTGATGGAAAAACAAACCGATGCTTTGGATTTTGATACGCTGCACAAACTGACCGCCGATATGGTTGCCCTGTTGGATTCCCATTCCGGCAAAATCAGCGTTTCCTTCCCGTTTTTCCGCAAGAAAAGTGCGCCTGTCTCCGGCATCCAATCGCTGCTTGACTATGATGTCACCCTGACCGGCGAAATCAAAAACGGTACATACAGCCACAGCCTGAAAGTGATGGTTCCGGTTACTTCATTGTGTCCGTGTTCCAAAGAAATTTCCCAATACGGCGCACACAACCAACGTTCGCATGTGACGGTCAGCCTGATTGCAAACGCAGATGTAGGCATTGAAGAAATTATCGATTACGTCGAAGCGCAAGCAAGCTGCCAGCTCTACGGCTTGCTCAAACGCCCTGACGAGAAGTATGTAACGGAAAAAGCGTACGAAAATCCGAAGTTTGTCGAAGACATGGTTCGCGATGTAGCCACTGCGCTGATTGCCGACAAACGCATCGAGTCGTTTGTTGTCGAAAGCGAAAACTTCGAATCGATACACAACCATTCCGCTTACGCTTATATCGCTTATCCTTAAAAGCCGAGCCGAATAGAAATAAAGGCCGTCTGAAAGTTTCAGACGGCCTTTGGCATAGATTGAACGATAACATGAGACTATCGGTCATATATGGGCAACTCTATTTCGATATAATTCAAAAGCATTAGATTTCTCTCGCAATATTTAACATAAATTAAGCCGTTTATTTTTTCCATCATTTATAATGACGGTTCCTCAACGGCATCTCCGTAGATACTATGAAAAAATTCCTTTATTTCCTCATTGCATTTTTAGGCTTGAGCAGCTTCGCATTCGCAGTAGACGCCAATGATTTGCTGCCTCCAGAGCAAGCCTTTGTACCTCAAGTCAATGTAACCGATCAAGGCATCAGCGTTCAGTTCAAGATCGCTGACGGCTACTATATGTACCAGTCCAAAATCGTTGCTGCGACCAATCCTGACAAAGTCTTGGCCGAACCCAAATTCAGCAAAGGCGAAGAAAAAGAAGACGAATTCTTCGGCAAACAAACGGTTTACCACCATACTGCACAGGTTAACCTGCCTTACAAACAAGCCGTACCGCAATACAAACTGACACTGACTTATCAAGGCTGTGCCGAAGTGGGTGTGTGTTATCCGCCTGTGGACACCGAGTTTGACGTAAAAGGCAACGGGGTTTACCAGCCGCAAAGCGACGAGCCGGTTTCTGCCAAAGACCGCTTTTTGCAACCGTCCGCCTCTTCAGACGGCCAAATGCCCACGCAACCCAGTACAAACAATCCCGACAGCAGCCGCTTCAAGCTCTCTTGGGATACTTTAAACGCCAACCTGTTGGCGTTTTTTGTCGCAGGTTTGGGCTTAAGCTTTACAGCCTGTATGTATCCACTCCTGCCGATTGTTTCCAGCATTGTCGTGGGCGATAAAAAAGCCGGCAAAGGCCGCGCGTTCATCTTGTCTATGGTGTATGTACAAGGTTTGGCATTGACCTATACCTTGGTCGGTGTGATTGCCGGTTTGACAGGCGCGCTGTTGACCGTATGGCTACAACAGCCGTGGGTCGTACTTGCTGCCGCCGCGTTGATGGTGGTACTGGCGCTGTCCATGTTCGGTCTCTTCAACATCCAACTGCCCAACTCCGTCCAATCCTATTTCCAAAACCAAAGCAACAAACTCTCCGGCGGCAAAATCATTTCCGTCTTCATCATGGGTATTTTGTCCGCGCTGATTGTCGGCCCTTGCGTTGCGCCTCCGCTGGCATTTGCTTTGGGCTATATCGGCCAGACCGGCGATGCCGTATTGGGTGGCCTTGCACTTTATGCATTAGCGCTCGGCACCGGCGTGCCGCTCATCATCATCGGCACATTCGGCGGCCATATCCTGCCTAAAGCAGGCGACTGGATGAACGGCATCAAATACGCATTCGGCTTCATCTTACTGGCCGTTGCCGTATACCTTGCCACACCGCATCTGCCTTATTTCGCAGTAGTCGGCCTCTACACCTTGCTGATGATTGTTCCCGCCCTTATGCTTTTGGCGAAATCCGGCAAACAAAAAGGCCGTCTGAAAACAGTTGCCGCCGTATTGGGCTTTTTACTGCTGATTGGCGGCTCATGGTTTGGCTGGCAAAGCTTTAATAAACAAACCACCGCCCTGCACCACTTCTTAACGCTGGTCCCGCCATCCGAAGCCGGACAAGAAACCGACCACGGCAAAATGTTTACCGATGTCGGCGAACTCAAAGCCGCTATGGATGCCGCCTTGAAAGCCGACCCAAGCAAGCCCGTGCTGATTGATTTCTACGCCGACTGGTGCGTATCCTGCAAAGAAATGGCCGCCTACACGCTCAACCAACCGCAGGTACACGAAGCGGTCGATATGCAGCGCTTCTTCCAAATCGACGTAACTGCCAACACTCCCGACCATCAGGCCTTACTGAAAGAATACGGCCTCTTCGGTCCTCCGGGCGTGTTTGTTGTCCGCGCCGACGGCAGTCATAGCGAACCCTTATTAGGCTTTGTCAAACCCGATGCTTTCATCGAATGGTATCGCAAAAACGAGAAATAGCGTCTATAAAAAGGCCGTCTGAAAACAGATTTTCAGACGGCCTTATATATTGCGCCCTATCACAGGGGCATTTTTAACATAACTAAAGCCCCTTTAACAAAGGGGC
>NZ_JBQCUB010000010.1:0-14351 GCF_051963655.1 Neisseria sp. P0001.S007
CGTCCACAATTCTACTTCCGTACTACTGACGTAACTGGTGCAGTTACTTTGGAAGAAGGCGTAGAAATGGTAATGCCAGGTGAGAACGTAACCATTACTGTAGAACTGATTGCGCCAATCGCTATGGAAGAAGGTCTGCGCTTTGCGATTCGCGAAGGTGGTCGTACCGTAGGTGCGGGTGTGGTTTCTTCTGTAATTGCTTAATTGAGGGATATTGATAAATGGCAAACCAAAAAATCCGTATCCGCCTGAAAGCTTATGATTACAGTCTGATTGACCGTTCTGCGCAAGAAATTGTTGAAACTGCCAAACGTACTGGCGCTGTTGTTAAAGGTCCGATTCCTTTGCCAACTAAAATCGAACGTTTCAACATCTTGCGTTCTCCTCACGTGAACAAAACTTCTCGTGAACAATTGGAAATCCGTACCCACTTGCGTCTGATGGACATCGTGGATTGGACTGACAAAACTACTGATGCACTGATGAAACTGGATCTTCCAGCAGGTGTGGATGTAGAAATTAAAGTTCAATAAGAACTAAAAAACCGAACAGCTTGGCTGTTCGGTTTTTTATAGAATTCTTAGGCCGTCTGAAAATTTTCAGATATTTGGCAACACTTCATCCGAAAAAAATGATGGGTTTAAGAAGTAAAATTGAAATTTTTGTTGATATTTCTTTGATTTGTCAATTATAATGGCGGACTTGGTACATCCGTATCAAGTTTAACTTTGTCTGAAAGGCAGGCCAATCGTAGCCCGCCCCTTTACTTAAAAGGAAAATAATCATGACTTTAGGTCTGGTTGGACGCAAAGTTGGTATGACTCGCGTGTTCGACGAACAGGGTGTTTCTGTTCCGGTAACCGTTTTGGATATGTCTGCCAACCGCGTTACACAAGTGAAATCCAAAGATACTGACGGCTACACTGCTGTACAAGTTACCTTTGGTCAGAAAAAAGCTAATCGTGTCAACAAAACTGAAGCCGGTCACTTTGCTAAAGCAGGTGTTGAAGCTGGTCGCGGTTTGGTTGAGTTTGCTTTGACTGAAGAAAAACTGGCTGAATTGAAAGCCGGTGATGAAATTACCGTTTCTATGTTTGAAGTTGGTCAATTGGTAGATGTAACCGGTACCTCTAAAGGTAAAGGTTTCTCTGGTACGATCAAACGTCATAACTTCGGTGCTCAACGTACTTCCCACGGTAACTCCCGTTCTCACCGTGTTCCTGGTTCTATCGGTATGGCACAAGACCCTGGTCGCGTGTTCCCTGGTAAACGTATGGCAGGTCAATACGGTAACACTAAAGCAACTGTTCAAAAATTGGAAGTTGTACGTGTTGATGCTGAACGCCAACTCTTGTTGGTTAAAGGTGCTGTTCCGGGTTCGGTTAACAGCGACGTCGTGGTTCGTCCTAGCGTGAAAGTAGGTGCGTAATGGAATTGAAAGTAATTGACGCTAAAGGACAAGTATCTGGCAGCTTGGCTGTTTCTGATGCTTTGTTTGCTCGTGAATACAATGAAGCTTTGGTTCACCAACTGGTTACTGCTTACTTGGCAAATGCCCGTTCTGGTAATCGTGCTCAAAAAACTCGTGCCGAAGTAAACCACTCTACTAAAAAGCCATGGCGCCAAAAAGGTACCGGTCGTGCTCGTTCTGGTATGACTTCTTCTCCGCTGTGGCGTAAAGGTGGTCGTGCATTCCCAAACAAACCTGACGAAAACTTCACTCAAAAAGTGAACCGTAAAATGTATCGTGCCGGTATGGCGACTATTTTATCCCAACTGGCTCGTGATGAACGTTTGTTTGCAATCGAAGCATTGACTGCTGAAACTCCTAAAACCAAAGTTTTTGCCGAACAAGTGAAGAACTTGGGTTTGGAGCAAGTTCTGTTTGTAACTAAACAGCTCGACGAGAATGTTTACTTGGCTTCACGCAACTTGCCTAACGTATTGGTTTTGGAAGCTCAACAAGTTGATCCTTACAGCTTGCTGCGTTACAAAAAAGTCGTTATCACTAAAGATGCAGTTGCACAATTAGAGGAGCAATGGGTATGAATCAACAACGTTTGACTCAAGTAATCTTGGCACCTATCGTTTCTGAAAAAAGCAACGTATTGGCTGAAAAACGTAACCAAATGACGTTTAAAGTTTTGGCAAATGCAACCAAACCTGAAATTAAAGCGGCTGTTGAGCTGCTGTTCGGCGTTCAAGTTGCAGACGTTACTACTGTTACCATTAAAGGTAAAGTTAAACGTTTTGGTCGTACTTTAGGTCGTCGCAGCGATGTTAAAAAGGCTTATGTAAGCCTGGCTGCCGGTCAAGAGTTGGATTTGGAAGCCGCTGCTGCAGCTGCAGATAAGGAATAAACAAAATGGCAATCGTTAAAATGAAGCCGACCTCTGCAGGCCGTCGCGGCATGGTTCGCGTGGTAACAGAAGGTTTGCACAAAGGTGCACCTTATGCGCCTCTGCTGGAAAAGAAAAATTCTACTGCCGGTCGTAACAACAATGGTCATATCACTACCCGTCATAAAGGTGGTGGCCATAAACATCATTACCGCGTTGTAGATTTCAAACGTAACAAAGACGGTATCCCTGCGAAAGTAGAGCGTATCGAATATGACCCTAACCGTACTGCATTTATCGCACTGTTGTGCTATGCAGATGGTGAGCGTCGCTACATCATTGCTCCTCGTGGTATTCAAGCAGGTGCAGTATTGGTTTCCGGTGCTGAGGCTGCTATCAAAGTAGGTAACACTCTGCCGATCCGCAATATTCCTGTTGGTACAACTATTCACTGTATCGAAATGAAACCAGGTAAAGGTGCGCAAATTGCGCGTTCTGCTGGTGCTTCTGCGGTATTGCTTGCAAAAGAAGGTGCTTACGCACAAGTTCGTTTGCGTTCTGGTGAAGTACGCAAAATTAGCGTAAATTGCCGTGCAACTATCGGTGAAGTTGGTAACGAAGAACAAAGCCTGAAAAAAATCGGTAAAGCTGGTGCTAACCGCTGGCGTGGTATTCGTCCGACCGTTCGTGGTGTTGTAATGAACCCTGTTGATCACCCACATGGTGGTGGTGAAGGCCGTACTGGTGAGGCTCGCGAACCGGTTAGCCCATGGGGTACTCCTGCTAAGGGCTACCGCACTCGTAATAACAAACGCACGGATAACATGATTGTTCGTCGTCGTTACTCAAATAAAGGTTAATTAGTATGGCTCGTTCATTAAAAAAAGGCCCATATGTAGACCTGCATTTGCTGAAAAAAGTAGATGCTGCTCGTGCAAGCAACGACAAACGCCCAATTAAAACTTGGTCACGTCGTTCTACCATTTTGCCTGATTTTATCGGTCTAACTATCGCTGTTCACAACGGTCGCACTCACGTGCCTGTGTTCATCAGCGACAATATGGTTGGTCATAAATTAGGTGAGTTCTCATTGACCCGTACCTTTAAAGGCCACTTGGCTGATAAAAAGGCTAAAAAGAAATAAGGTGAATCATGAGAGTAAGTGCACAACATAAAAACGCCCGTATTTCAGCTCAAAAAGCTCGTTTGGTGGCTGATTTAATTCGTGGTAAAGACGTTGCTCAAGCTTTGAATATCTTGGCATTCAGCCCTAAAAAAGGTGCTGAGCTGATTAAAAAAGTATTGGAATCAGCAATCGCCAATGCCGAGCACAACAATGGTGCTGATATTGACGAATTGAAAGTGGTAACTATCTTTGTTGACAAAGGCCCAAGCTTGAAACGTTTCCAAGCTCGTGCCAAAGGTCGCGGTAACCGCATCGAGAAACAAACTTGTCATATTAATGTGACAGTGGGCAACTAAGGAAAAGCTATGGGACAAAAGATTAACCCTACAGGCTTTCGCCTGGCGGTAACTAAAGACTGGGCTTCAAAATGGTTTGCTAAAAGCACCGACTTTTCTACTGTTTTGAAACAAGATATTGATGTTCGTAATTACTTGCGTAAAAAACTGGCCAATGCTTCAGTTGGTCGCGTAGTGATCGAACGTCCTGCAAAATCTGCGCGTATTACCATTCACTCTGCTCGTCCAGGTGTGGTTATTGGTAAAAAAGGTGAGGATATCGAAATCTTGAAACGTGACTTGCAAGCTCTGATGGGTGTGCCTGTTCATGTAAATATTGAAGAGATTCGTCGTCCTGAATTGGATGCGCAAATCATTGCTGATGGTATTGCCCAGCAGCTTGAAAAACGTGTTCAATTCCGTCGCGCTATGAAACGTGCAATGCAAAATGCAATGCGTTCTGGTGCTAAAGGCATCAAGATCATGACTTCAGGCCGTCTGAATGGTGCTGATATCGCTCGTAGCGAATGGTACCGTGAAGGTCGTGTACCTTTGCATACTTTGCGTGCGAACGTAGATTATGCAACTAGCGAAGCACACACTACTTATGGTGTACTGGGTCTGAAAGTTTGGGTTTATACAGAAGGTAATATTAAATCTTCTAAACCTGAGCATGAGAAGAAACAAAGAAAGGCAGGTGGACGTAATGCTGCAGCCAACTAGACTGAAATATCGCAAGCAACAAAAAGGCCGTAACACCGGTATTGCTACTCGCGGTAACAAAGTAAGTTTCGGTGAGTTCGGTTTGAAAGCCGTAGGCCGTGGTCGTTTGACTGCCCGCCAAATCGAAGCTGCTCGTCGTACTATGACTCGTCATATTAAACGTGGCGGTCGTATTTGGATCCGTGTATTCCCTGATAAACCAATTACTGAGAAACCTATCCAAGTTCGTATGGGTGGCGGTAAAGGTAATGTGGAATATTACATTGCTGAAGTTAAACCAGGCAAAGTATTGTACGAAATGGACGGTGTTCCTGAGTCTT
Organism: Neisseria sp. P0001.S007; assembly: GCF_051963655.1. NCBI lineage: Bacteria > Pseudomonadati > Pseudomonadota > Betaproteobacteria > Neisseriales > Neisseriaceae > Neisseria > Neisseria sp. P0001.S007. The sequence goes on from NZ_JBQCUB010000010.1 coordinate 4,844, forward strand.
TGGCTCGTGAAGCATTTGAATTGGCCGCTGCCAAATTGCCTATTCCTACAACCTTTGTAGTAAGACAGGTGGGTCAATAATGAAAGCAAATGAATTGAAAGACAAATCTATTGAGCAATTAAACTCTGATTTGTTGGACTTGTTGAAAGCTCAGTTTGGCTTACGCATGCAAAATGCAACCGGTCAGTTGGGTAAATCTAGCGAGTTGAAACGTGTACGTCGCGATATTGCTCGTATTAAAACCATTTTAACTGAAAAAGGTGCTAAGTAATGAGCGAAGCTAAAAATGTTCGTACTTTGCAAGGCAAAGTGGTAAGCGACAAAATGGACAAAACTGTTACAGTATTGGTTGAACGTAAAGTTAAACACCCTTTGTACGGTAAAATTATTCGTTTATCAACTAAAATCCATGCTCATGATGAAAACAATCAATATGGCATTGGTGATGTAGTGGTAATCGAGGAATCTCGTCCTTTGTCAAAAACCAAGTCTTGGGTTGTAAAAGAATTGGTTGAGAAAGCGCGTACTGTTTGATTTAAAACACAGTAATGTAGCTTAATAAGAAACGAAGTCTTGCAGCAAAGTTAATTTGCGTGTAAACTTCGTTTCTTATCTTCCAGCTTCTTATGGAAGTTTCTCTCCCTTCGGGATCCAAGACTGGTTTACTAGAACCGTGATGGTTTCATTTAATAAGCAGCTTAAAGTAAGGTGCGAGTTATATGAAAGTGGTAAATTAAGTTGGTTAATTTAAAGGTACTAATATGATTCAAATGCAGACCATCTTAGATGTGGCTGATAACTCTGGTGCGCGTCGCGTAATGTGCATCAAAGTATTAGGCGGATCTAAGCGTCGCTACGCTTCTGTTGGCGATATTATTAAAGTTGCAGTTAAAGATGCAGCCCCACGTGGTCGTGTCAAAAAAGGTGATGTATACAATGCGGTAGTTGTTCGTACTGCTAAAGGTGTGCGTCGTCCTGATGGTGCGTTAATTAAATTCGATAACAATGCTGCTGTGTTGTTGAATAATAAACTTGAACCTCTGGGTACTCGTATTTTTGGTCCGGTAACCCGTGAATTGCGTACTGAGCGATTTATGAAAATCGTTTCATTGGCGCCTGAAGTATTATAAGGAATAGCGCGATGAATAAAATCATTAAAGGCGATCAGGTTGTAGTGATTACCGGTAAAGATAAAGGTAAGCAAGGTCAAGTAGTTCGAGTATTGGGTGATAAAGTTGTTGTTGAGGGTGTTAATGTTGTAAAACGCCATCAAAAACCTAATCCAATGCGCGGTATTGAGGGTGGCATTATTACTAAAGAAATGCCTTTGGATATTTCTAATGTTGCAATCCTGAATCCGGAAACTAATAAAGCAGACCGTGTTGGTATTAAGCTGATTGAAAATGAAGGCAAAGTTAAACGCGTTCGTTTCTTCAAATCAAATGGCTCTATCATTGGAGCATAAGGAGATAACATGGCTCGTTTGAGAGAGTTTTATAAAGATACAGTTGTTCCTGAATTGGTTAAACAATTTGGTTACAAATCAGTAATGGAAGTTCCACGTATTGAAAAAATCACCTTGAATATGGGTGTGGGTGAAGCTGTTGCTGATAAAAAAGTTATGGAACACGCTGTTTCTGATTTAGAGAAAATTGCTGGTCAAAAACCAGTTGTTACTGTTGCTCGTAAATCTATCGCGGGTTTTAAAATCCGTGATAACTATCCAGTTGGTTGCAAAGTAACTTTGCGTCGTGATCAAATGTTTGAATTCTTGGATCGTTTGATTACTATTGCGTTGCCTCGCGTACGTGACTTCCGTGGTGTAAGCGGTAAATCATTTGATGGTCGTGGCAATTACAATATGGGCGTTCGTGAGCAAATTATTTTCCCGGAAATTGAATACGATAAAATCGATGCTTTGCGTGGTTTGAATATTACTATTACAACTACTGCAAAAACTGATGAAGAAGCGAAAGCTTTGTTGTCACTGTTCAAGTTTCCGTTTAAAGGATAATCATGGCTAAGAAAGCACTTATTAATCGTGAGCTGAAACGTCAAGCATTGGCGAAAAAGTTTGCAGCTAAACGTGAGGCAATTTTCGCTGTTATTAATGATGCTAATGCGACTGAAGAAGAACGTTTTGAAGCACGTTTGAAATTTCAATCCATTCCTCGTAATGCAGCACCTGTACGTCAACGTCGTCGTTGTGCTTTAACAGGTCGTCCTCGTGGCACTTTCCGTAAATTTGGTTTGGGCCGTATTAAAATCCGTGAAATCGCTATGCGTGGCGAGATCCCTGGTGTTGTTAAAGCTAGCTGGTAATAGGAGTATAAATAATGAGTATGCATGATCCTATTTCCGATATGTTGACTCGTATTCGCAATGCGCAACGTGCTAATAAAGCAGTAGTTGCCATGCCTTCCTCTAAACTGAAATGTGCAATTGCAAAAGTTTTGAAAGAAGAAGGTTATATCGAGGATTTTGCGGTTTCTGCTGATGCAAAACCGGTATTGGAAATTCAATTGAAATACTATGCAGGTCGTCCTGTGATTGAGCAAATTAAACGTGTTTCACGTCCAGGTTTGCGTATTTACAAAGCATCAAGTGAGATCCCTAGCGTAATGAATGGCCTGGGTGTCGCTATTGTTAGTACTTCTAAAGGTGTAATGACTGATCGCAAAGCCCGTTCTGAGGGTGTTGGTGGTGAGTTGTTGTGCATCGTAGCCTAGTGGAGAAAAGTAAATGTCACGCGTCGCAAAAAACCCAGTGACTGTTCCTGCTGGTGTAGAAGTAAAATTCGGAACAGATGCATTGGTTATCAAAGGTAAAAACGGCGAATTGTCTTTTCCTTTGCATTCCGATGTTGCTATTGAACTGAACGATGGTAAATTGACTTTTGCTGCAAAAAATGACAGTAAACAGGCTAATGCTATGTCTGGTACTGCTCGTGCATTGGTTAATAACATGGTTAAGGGTGTTTCTGAAGGTTTTGAGAAAAAACTTCAATTGATTGGTGTGGGTTATCGTGCCCAAGCTCAAGGCAAAGTTCTGAACTTGTCTTTGGGTTTCTCTCATCCAATCGTATACGAAATGCCTGAAGGTGTTTCTGTTCAAACCCCTAGCCAAACAGAAATCGTTTTGACTGGTGCAGATAAACAAGTGGTTGGCCAAGTCGCTGCTGAAGTTCGTGCATTCCGTTCTCCTGAGCCTTATAAAGGTAAAGGTGTTCGTTATGTAGGTGAAGTAGTAGTGATGAAAGAAGCCAAGAAAAAATAATTGAGGTTCACTAATGGATAAACATACAACCCGACTCCGTCGTGCACGCAAAACCCGTGCGCGTATTGCGGACTTGAAAATGGTAAGATTATGTGTGTTCCGCAGCAATAATCATATTTATGCTCAAGTAATTAGTGCTGAAGGTGATAAAGTATTGGCTCAAGCCTCTACATTGGAAGCTGAAGTACGTAGTAGCCTGAAATCAGGTAGCAACGTTGAAGCAGCGGCTGTAGTTGGTAAGCGTATTGCTGAAAAAGCTAAAGCAGTGGGTGTTGAAAAAGTTGCTTTTGACCGTTCAGGTTTCCAATATCACGGTCGTGTGAAAGCTTTAGCTGAAGCTGCACGTGAAAATGGTTTAAGCTTCTAATATTTGGAGACTTTCAGATGGCAAAACATGAAATTGAAGAACGCGGTGACGGCCTGATTGAAAAGATGGTCGCAGTTAATCGCGTGACTAAAGTAGTTAAAGGTGGCCGTATCATGGCTTTCTCTGCACTGACTGTTGTTGGTGATGGTGATGGCCGCATCGGTATGGGCAAAGGTAAATCAAAAGAAGTACCAGTTGCTGTTCAAAAAGCAATGGATCAAGCTCGACGCTCTATGATTAAAGTACCTTTGAAAAATGGTACTATTCATCATGAGGTTATTGGCCGTCATGGTGCTACTAAGGTATTTATGCAACCTGCTAAAGAAGGTAGCGGTGTAAAAGCTGGTGGTCCAATGCGTTTAGTATTTGATGCTATGGGTATCCATAACATTTCAGCTAAAGTACATGGTTCTACTAATCCTTACAATATTGTACGCGCTACATTAGACGGTTTGTCTAAACTGTATACCCCTGCTGATATTGCTGCTAAACGTGGCTTGACAGTAGAAGATATTTTGGGAGCTAACCATGACTGAGCAAAAAAAGATTAAAGTTACATTGGTTAAGAGCCTGATTGGTACAATTGAATCTCATCGTGCATGTGCTCGTGGTTTAGGTTTGCGCCGCCGTGAACATACTGTAGAGGTTTTGGATACCCCTGAAAACCGTGGCATGATCAATAAAATCAGCTACTTGTTGAAAGTGGAGTCTTAATATGTTTTTGAATACTATTCAACCTGCTGAGGGTGCTACTCACGCTAGTCGTCGTGTAGGCCGTGGTATTGGTAGCGGCTTGGGTAAGACAGGTGGTCGTGGTCATAAAGGTCAAAAAAGCCGTTCTGGTGGCTTCCACAAGGTAGGTTTTGAAGGCGGTCAAATGCCTTTGCAACGCCGTCTGCCGAAACGTGGTTTCAAATCTTTGACTGCTGCCGCTAATGCTGAAGTTCGTTTGAGTGAATTAAATCTGATTGCTGTGAACGAGATTGATGTCTTGGTTCTTAAACAAGCTGGTCTGATTTCTGCAACTGCTTCTAATGTAAAAGTTATTGCTTCTGGTGAAATTTCAAAAGCAGTTACCTTGAAAGGTGTAAAAGCTACTAAAGGTGCTAAAGCTGCTATTGAAGCTGCCGGTGGTAAAGTAGAAGAATAAGGCTTGCACTACAGTGGCTAATCAACAATCTTTATCAGGATTATCCAAATTTGGTGATCTGAAAAAACGTCTGGTGTTCCTTTTAGGTGCTTTAGTCGTTTTCCGTATTGGTGCTCATATACCGGTACCGGGCGTAGATGCTGTTGCATTAGCTAAGTTATACGAAGGCGCTGCAAACGGCATATTCGGAATGTTAAATATGTTCTCGGGTGGTTCGTTGGAGCGCTTTAGTATATTTGCAATTGGTATCATGCCTTATATTTCGGCATCGATTATTGTTCAGCTTGCTTCTGAAATTGTTCCTTCTTTAAAAGCTTTGAAGAAGGAAGGTGAGGCTGGTAGGAAAATAATTACGAAATATACTAGGTATGGGACGGTATTATTGGCTGTATTGCAAAGCTTTGGTGTTGCAACATTTGTTTATCAACAAGGTGTTGTTGTAACGAGTTCGCTTGAGTTTCATATTTCTACAGTAGTCTGTTTGGTTACAGGTACTATGTTTCTGATGTGGTTAGGGGAGCAAATTACCGAGCGTGGTATTGGTAATGGTATTTCTTTAATTATTACAGCAGGCATTGTATCGGGTATTCCATCCGGTATTGTCCGGATGCTAACTTTGACTGAACAAGGCTCTATGAGTATGTTGATGGCGGTATCAATTGTGATTGGTATTTTGCTGTTGATCTATGCTGTAGTTTATTTTGAGAGTGCTCAGCGTAAAGTTCCTGTGCATTATGCTAAAAGACAGTTTGGCTCTGGAATGATGCCAGGACAAAGCATTCATATGCCGTTCAAGCTAAATATGGCAGGTGTTATTCCTCCTATTTTTGCTTCCAGTATCATTTTATTTCCGTCTACACTTTTAGGTTGGTTTGGTTCAAATAGTACGAATTCTGTTCTTCATAAGGTTGCTGCAATGCTGCAACACGGACAGCCTTTATATATTGTATTATTTGCCACAACTATTATCTTCTTCTGCTATTTCTATACTGCTTTAGTATTTAGCCCTAAAGAGATGGCTGAAAATTTGAAGAAGAGTGGTGCATTTGTGCCAGGTATTCGCCCTGGTGAGCAAACCTCTAGATATTTGGAAAAAGTTGTACTGAGACTGACATTATTTGGTGCTTTGTATATCACTACAATCTGTCTGATACCTGAATTTTTAACGACAGCATTGAAGGTTCCTTTCTATTTAGGTGGAACATCTCTGCTCATTTTGGTTGTCGTTACAATGGATTTTAGGACACAAATCAATTCATATCGAATGAGTAGTCAGTATGAAGACTTGATGAGTCGTCCAGATATGAAATCTTTGTCACGTAAGTAGGCTTATGGCTAAAGAAGATACCATACAGATGCAGGGCGAAATCCTTGAGACTTTGCCCAATGCAACATTTAAAGTAAAACTGGAAAATGATCATGTAGTACTTGGTCATATATCTGGCAAAATGCGGATGCACTATATCCGTATTTCTCCAGGTGATAAGGTAACAGTTGAATTAACTCCTTATGATTTAACCCGTGCTCGGATTGTTTTCCGAGCAAGATAAACGATAAAAGGAAATAAAATGCGTGTACAACCTTCTGTAAAGAAAATTTGTCGCAATTGCAAGATTATTCGTCGTAATCGTGTAGTTCGCGTAATTTGTACTGACCCACGTCACAAACAACGTCAAGGTTAAGAAGCTAGTTTTCTTAACTATTGATTTTGTGGTATAGTGACATACTTTGCCCTAAAAAGGAAAAAATATGGCTCGTATTGCAGGGGTAAATATCCCTAATAATGCCCATATCGTAATCGGCCTTCAGGCTATTTATGGTATTGGTGCGACTCGTGCTAAATTGATTTGTGAGGCAGCAAATATTGCTCCTACTACTAAAGCAAAAGATTTGGACGAGGCTCAATTAGACGCTTTGCGTGAGCAAGTTGCTAAATATGAAGTTGAAGGCGATTTGCGTCGTGAAGTAACGATGAGCATTAAACGACTGATGGATATGGGTTGCTATCGCGGCTTCCGTCATCGTCGTGGCTTGCCTTGTCGTGGTCAACGCACTCGCACAAATGCTCGTACCCGTAAAGGTCCGCGCAAAGCGATTGCCGGTAAGAAATAAATTTTAAGGAATTTGATTAATGGCTAAAGCAAACACAGCTTCGCGTGTACGTAAAAAAGTACGTAAAACCGTAAGCGAAGGTATTGTGCACGTTCATGCATCTTTCAACAATACCATCATTACAATCACTGACCGTCAAGGCAATGCATTGTCTTGGGCTACCTCTGGCGGCGCTGGTTTTAAAGGTTCTCGTAAAAGTACACCATTTGCAGCACAAGTTGCAGCAGAAGCAGCTGGTAAAGTTGCCCAAGAGTATGGCGTTAAAAATTTAGAAGTTCGCATTAAAGGCCCTGGTCCTGGTCGTGAATCTTCTGTACGTGCTTTAAACGCTCTTGGTTTCAAGATTACCAGCATTACTGACGTTACCCCGTTGCCTCATAACGGTTGCCGTCCGCCTAAAAAACGTCGTATTTAATATTGGAGTGATTTAAAACATGGCACGTTATATTGGCCCTAAATGTAAATTAGCACGTCGCGAAGGTACGGATCTGTTTTTGAAGAGTGCACGTCGCTCTTTGGATTCCAAATGTAAAATGGATTCTGCACCTGGTCAACACGGTGCGAAAAAACCACGTTTGTCAGACTACGGTTTGCAATTACGTGAAAAACAAAAAATCCGTCGTATTTATGGCGTATTAGAGCGTCAATTCCGTCGTTACTTCGCGGAAGCAGCTCGTCGTAAAGGCTCTACCGGTGAACTGCTGTTGCAATTGCTGGAGTCTCGTTTGGACAATGTCGTTTACCGTATGGGTTTCGGCTCTACTCGCGCTGAAGCACGTCAATTGGTTTCTCACAAAGCTATCGTCGTAAACGGTCAAGTTGTTAATATCCCTTCTTTCCAAGTTAAAGCAGGTGATGTTGTAGCTGTTCGTGAAAAAGCTAAGAAACAAGTACGTATCCAAGAAGCATTGAGCCTGGCTACTCAAATTGGCTTGCCAAGCTGGGTATCTGTTGATGCCGACAAATTGGAAGGCGTATTCAAAAATATGCCGGATCGCTCAGAATTGTCTGGCGATATTAATGAACAGCTGGTGGTAGAGTTCTACTCTAAATAATGCTAGCTCAATGAGGGACAGTTAAATGCAAAATAGCACAACCGAATTTTTGAAACCTCGTCAAATCGATGTAGATACTTTGTCTTCCACACGGGCCAAGGTGTCTATGCAGCCATTTGAACGTGGTTTTGGTCATACTTTAGGTAATGCTTTGCGTCGTATCTTACTGTCATCCATGAATGGCTTTGCCCCAACTGAAGTAGTTATTTCCGGCGTATTGCACGAATACTCTACTATTGATGGTGTTCAAGAGGATGTTGTTGACGTTCTCTTGAACATTAAAGGTATCGTATTCAAGCTTCACGGTCGTAATCAAGTTCAGTTGACTTTGAAAAAAACAGGTGCCGGTGCTGTTGTAGCCGGTGATATTGATTTGCCACACGATGTGGAAATCATCAATCCTGAACATGTTATTTGCCACTTGTCCGACAATGGCCAAATCGACATGGAAATTAAAGTAGAGCAAGGTCGTGGTTATCAATCTGTTTCAGGCCGTCGCGTATTGCGTGATGAGAATAAACAGATTGGTGCGATTCAGTTGGATGCGAGCTTTTCGCCCATCAGTCGTGTTAGCTTTGAAGTTGAACCTGCACGCGTAGAGCAACGCACGGATTTAGATAAATTGGTTTTGGATATTGAAACCAATGGTTCTATTGATCCAGAAGAAGCTGTACGTAGTGCCGCACGTATCTTAATTGACCAAATGTCTATTTTTGCAGATCTGCAAGGTACTCCGGTTGAAGAGGTTGAAGAAAAAGCGCCTCCTATCGATCCTATCTTGCTGCGTCCTGTAGATGATTTGGAATTAACCGTACGTTCAGCTAATTGTCTGAAAGCTGAAGATATTTACTATATTGGCGATTTGATTCAACGTACTGAAACCGAGCTTCTCAAGACCCCTAATTTGGGTCGTAAATCTTTGAATGAGATCAAAGAAGTGTTGGCCTCTAAAGGTCTGACATTAGGTTCCAAATTAGAAGCTTGGCCGCCTGTAGGCTTAGAAAAGCCGTAAGTTTGAAGATTAAAGGATAATGACATGCGTCATCGTAATGGCAACCGCAAATTAAACCGTACTAGCAGCCACCGTGCTGCGATGCTGCGCAATATGGCGAATTCCTTGTTGACTCACGAAACCATCGTGACAACTTTGCCTAAAGCAAAAGAATTGCGCCGCGTAGTTGAGCCCTTGATCACCTTGGGTAAAAAACCTTCTTTGGCAAACCGTCGTTTGGCTTTTGACCGCACTCGCGATCGTGATGTTGTAGTTAAATTGTTTGACGAATTAGGTCCACGCTTTGCTGCTCGTAACGGCGGCTATGTTCGTGTACTGAAATACGGTTTCCGTAAAGGCGACAATGCTCCTTTGGCATTGGTTGAATTGGTTGAAAAAGCAGCTGATTCTGCTGAATAAGCAAATTGATATGAAAGCACTACCTGTTTAGGTGGTGCTTTTTTATTTGAATAGCCTCTTTCTCATTTCGCAGTGCTACAATGTCTTCCAGCAAGATACGTAGCCAGTCCGCGTTGTAGCTCCCTTTCTCATTTCGC
>NZ_JBQCUB010000010.1:14451-92425 GCF_051963655.1 Neisseria sp. P0001.S007
AGTGCTACAATAAAATTGACCCGTCTATGGGTAATTGCATGGTTGTAGCTCCCTTTCTCATTTCGCAGTGCTACAATTGAGTTATTGACGGCCAACGTAGCCGAATAGTTGTAGCTCCCTTTCTCATTTCGCAGTGCTACAATAAAATTGACCCGTCTATGGGTAATTGCATGGTTGTAGCTCCCTTTCTCATTTCGCAGTGCTACAATGCATTTGCGTGCTTTCCGTTGCTTTCCATGGTTGTAGCTCCCTTTCTCATTTCGCAGTGCTACAATGGCGTTGGCGTTGTCCGACGGTTGACTTATGTTGTAGCTCCCTTTCTCATTTCGCAGTGCTACAATCGAATGGAAACTCGACATAAACCGTTGTTGGTTGTAGCTCCCTTTCTCATTTCGCAGTGCTACAATTGACCGGAACTGCCATACTGTTTCCTATTGGTTGTAGCTCCCTTTCTCATTTCGCAGTGCTACAATACCTCAACGGGAAATCCTTATTTTATAAGGGTTTCCCGTTTTATTTTGTCTAAAAAATGAGCTTAAAATAATAATAGTTGGTCTGAATTTACTCTTTTTTCTTGGGTTTTTAGCTCTCCCAATAGTAGTTTCATGGTGGCATATTGCTTTTCCGTTACTTCCAAACAGCGGATTGACCCTTCTTGCGGTAGGTTTGCACATAGCCTGTTGTGGTGTTTTTGCAACGAATCTCGACCTTTGACAATACGGCTGTATACGGAAAGCTGGAGCATTTGGTATCCATCTTTTAATAGAAACTGGCGGAATTGATTGGCAGCTTTGCGCTTTGCCGCTGTGGTAACCGGTAGGTCGAAGAAGACAATAATCCTCATAAATTTGGCCTCACTCATATTGGTATTCTTTCAATGGCAAGATTTCAGGCAGTTTCAGCTGTTTGGCATTTTTGTCAGTTACGCTGGCTTGAAATGAGGAAATCATTTTGTCTATGGCAGCCAAGGTGCTGAAGTATTGCCGTTCGATGCAGATTTGACAGTGAAGGGTCTTGATAAGGTTTTGTTTGATATTAGGGGTCAGATCAGTTTTCAGACGGCCTTGTTCATGCAAATGTATAACGACCAGGTCGGCCAATGGGCGTAAGGGTTCGATAAAGTCATCGGCGAGGTTGAATGGATTTAGTTCGCTTCTATGAAACAAGCCTAATGCAGGCAACCATCCATATAAAGTCAGGGCGCGTGCAACTGCTGCACGGAGTACGGCGTAGGTGTAGTTCAATGCGGCATTGACGGCATTGTTGTCATTGCGAGTAAACTTTTCTCCAAAGAGGGCTTGGAAGTAGAGGGCGGCAGCTTGGGCTTCACGGTTTCCTGTATCGCCCGAACGGACTTCGACTGCCAAAGTGCGCAGCCGTTTGGCGGCAAGATCATTGCCTGTTTCGTCTGCGACAAATGCTTGATTTAGGATTTTTTGGCGGATGATATGTTGCCAGAGTTGCTTTTTTAAGGGTTCGCTTATATTCAGCTGCAGCTTGAGGATTTTAAGTTGGCGGTGATATTGGGCATAAGGCAGCCATTGTCCGCAGGGTAGGAACTGTTCGTCACATGTCAGCAGGGTTGAGCCATGTTCGGCTAAGGCTGATAGGAGCGGGGCAGTAATCAGGGTTTCGCGGTTTTCGATGATGATAACGGCGATGTCTTCTAATGGTACGGTATGGGACTCGCCGTTTTGTTGAATCAGCAGTTGCCGGCGTTGCAAGGATAATTTACCGCCGTTTTGAATAAGCAGACTGCGCCAAGTCATGTTTCTTCCCCTTATTTTTATACAAAAAATCCCTGTTTCATGTCGTCTGAAACAGGGATAGGTTTATTTAACGAACAGGCGGGCGTTTTTTCAGACGGCATGATCTGATTTCTTTGCCCAATTCGTCGATTTGGTATTTTTGGAATGAAAGGGCGGTTTTGACACCAACACTTTGGAAAATGCCGTTTTTCCCTTTGGTGCTATCCGTATCATGTGTACGAATATCAATTGCTCCTGTAGCTCTATTTAGGCTGACGAAATAGCCTAAAAATTCATTTTTCTTAGCGGTTAGCTTAATCAGATCATTCGCATAAAGTACAAACTTAAACTCAAAACTATCATCCATTACCGTCCAATCTTCTTCATCTTTTCCTTGTACAACAGCCCTATTCGGCAAAATCCCTTTTGCGACCTGCCAACTGTAAATCGGTACCAGATAATACTTGCCGCCTTTCTCAAACACATCTACGCGCACCATGGTTGCGTTGTCGGCAATACCGTTATGGTTGCGCACCCATACGCCGGTTTTCTGTACTTGCTCTACGCGTACGGCTTTTACCTGTTGGGTGCGGTTGCCTGCTTTATCGTATTTGTAAAACGGCTCGGCAAAGGCTTTGGCCGGATCGTCTTTATGTGTTTCCAGCCGTGCTTTCAGCGCTTCGTATAGCTTAGGTTCACGCTCCCGATTGACCATTTTTTCCAAGTCTTTCAGTTTTAACTGTGTCAGCGGTACGCGCAACACGCTGATGCCTTCGTCCAGTCGTTTGGCGGATTTGACGGTCTCCATATGGCCTTGCCCGCTCATCTTCCGATTGGGCGCGCGTGAAACAAACAGTGGCGTAACGTATTCGTGTACGGCTTCGGGACGAGATGATAATTTTTCTGCGAGCAGGGTACGCAGTTTTTCGGGGGTATCCGCTTCTTCAAATTCGGGTTTGCCGTCCGGTTTGCCGAAGACGCGAATCATGACTTCTTGTGCGAAAAATTCCCAAGGTTGCGGGAAATGTGCTTTTTGATGCAGCACTTCTCCTGTTTCTTTATCTATAGTTTTGCCGTCAAATGCGTTCATCTCTTTATAGCGTACAAAATGGGTAATTTTCTGCTGCATGGCAACGGTCGAACAGGCAACGACAACTGCGTCCAAGGCGTGATGGCGGTCGTTTTCCGCACGCACTTTGCGTAATCCCCAAAAGCCGCGCAACAGATTGGTAATTTGTCCGTTGGATGCAAAGACACGTCTTTTCCCTTTACCTGTCAGCCGCATACGGTCGGCAATAAATTGGCACAGGAAACGGTTGACGTAGCGCGTATCGTTCAGATTGCGTTCTTTAAAGCCGTCTTCGTCGAATTTTTGCAGCAGAATCCGTTGTTTTTTACTACGAGGAAAACGGCTGGTTTCGACACGCGCTTTAAATTCCTGCCATTCGCGGCTGTTGTCTTTGCCATTGAAGTATTCGTAAGGGGTTTGGTTGCTTTTGTTTTGGTTTTCGCTGCCCAATACCAGCACTTTATTGTTGAAACTGTCGTCCCATGTGCGCGAGAACGGCAGGGCATGGTCGATTTCGACATAGCCTTTTTCGTTCAGACGGCCTAAGTTGATTTCTTTGCCTGAATACAGGCATTTGCCGTGTTGTTGCTCGTACAGGCGCAGTTTCAGAATATCTTTGGATTTGGGTTCGCCGACAAAATTGGGGAAATACTCTCGGAATTTGGCGGCGGCTTTTTCTCGGTCTTTACGGTTTTCTTCTTGGCGTTTTTCGATTTCTTTGCGGTCTTTAAACGATTTTCCTACTTCCCTTGCCGTTTCAATATGAATACGTGCAGGAGAGCCGTAACGCCGTACAACGGCGTTAATGACTTTTCTGGCTTGAGATAAGGCGCGTAAGACGACTGAGTTACGGATTTCATCGGCGGGAATCGGTGGCAGATAAATCGCTTCTTCCGCATTTTTCTTGCCGTAATGGTCTCCGTAGATTTCGGCGCAGGCTTCATCGTAACGTTTGCTTTGCTCCATTAGAGGCACAATTCGGCGCAATGCTTTCAAGGAAATTTGGACGAACTTATCGAAGCTAATGTGTTTCAACAGCGCTTCTAAGATTTCGGGCTGAACACGGTCTTTCAGACGGCCTGTAATATCTTCATCGGTTTTGAACAGGGAGAATGCCGTGCCGATTTCGTCTTGTAATTCGGGAGAAAGGTTTAATGGGGATTTTTTGTCTTTCAATCCTTCTTTTTCCAGCGCACGGCTGATGGCATGGTAGGCCTTCATTTCCATCAATGTTGAGGTTTCGGCATTGTCTTTACCATAGTGTAATCCTTTGAAAAAGGCGGTATCTTCTAAACCCAGCAGCTTACGGGCTTGTGCGTAAGTCAGTTTGGATTTTCTGTATGGCTCGTCCATAAGCGTGGCGCGTTCGGTAGCGGTCAATGGCCGCTCGCTGCCTTGCTCTAAAATACGCAGGTTGTTCAGCTTGGTCAGCCAGATGAAACGTTCGGCTGTGTAGGTGTTTTTAGCGGCTTTAGGTTCTGTCGGTTCGAAGGTGCAATGCCCCAACATTTTTTGAACGGCATCGCCGGACAGGGCAGGGCGTTGCGTCATCAGCAGGGTTTCAATACCTTCTTTAAGGCCGTCTGAAACATTCGGATTGCCGAATTCTTTTTGTTTTTCAAACAGTAAATTCAGCTCTGCCTGCAAATCTTTGCGGCTGAACGTATGCGAATAATCATCGCGCTGGTTGCGGATATGGCCGCTTTCTTTTTCAAATTTATTTAAAGCCAATTCGGCCGGAGTGCGGAAATTGCTAGTCTGTAAGGCATGGGCATTGTCGGCTACGCCTTTAAGCAAAGCGCCAAGCTCCTTATCGGCAGTTTCGCCCTCGTTTTTTCTTTGCGACAAATAGCCGCGATGTTTGATTAAATGCAACAAGACTGCCGACCACTCTAAAGGCGTCAGTTTGCGGTCTAATGCGGCTGTGCGAAGTTGCCATGGTGTATTCGGTAAGGATTTGATCAAGCCGTTTTCATCAAAATCGGCAGCCTGTAATACGCCCTCGCGTTTCAATAGGCGACGGGCCCGAAGCAGGCGGTGGGCGCGACGGCGGGTCAGGCGGCGGACGCTGCGTGCTAAGCGTCTTACCGCTGCGAGAGAGTCGCCTGTTTTTGGTACTTCGGCCCGCTCAAATACGCGCACGCCCAAATCAATCAGGCGTATGGGGTTTTCTTCTTCGTCAATTTCTACCATCGCCCAGCCGACGGATGCGATGCCGATATCGAGGCCGAGGACGTAGTTGATTGGATTGGGTTTGAATGCAGCCATCAGTTTCTCCGTAATGTGATGTTTGGTAAGTATAAATATATCCCAGGTAAGTATTACCATGCAAATGAAATACTTGACTAGGTACCGATTTGGAATTAGAATCTGTCCATATTGTTGCACTGCGAAATGAGAAACGTTGCTACAATAAGGCCGTCTGAAAAGATGTGCCGCAACGCTCTGCCCCTTAAGGCTTCTGCTTTAAGGGGCATCGTTTTGTCTAAATGGCAGGGATTAAAAAGGCCGTCTGAAATTTCAGACGGCCTTTGGTTTTACCAGATATCGGATTTGATTTTGCGTTTCAAGCCTGGGTGTTCAGAGAGTTTGAACTCTGGGTCTTTACCCATTTTCAGCTTGGCTGTGTAGTCTTTCAACAGCAGGAAGGCAAGTGGGGACAGGAGCAGGATGGCGACGAGGTTAATCCATGCCATGATGCCCATGGCCATGTCTGCCATATCCCATACCAAGGGTACGTTGGCAACTGCGCCGAAGTAGACCCATGCCAAAACCAGCATACGGAAAACGGCGGTAACCAGCCAATGGCTCTTGATGAATTGGACGTTGGACTCGGCATAGGCATAGTTACCGATAACGGTTGAAAAGGCAAACATAAACAGGATGACGGCAAGGAAGCCCGCGCCCCATTGACCCACTTGGCTGACAATCGCTGCCTGCGTCAACGCCGCACCGCTCAGGTCGCCGTAAGGCTGTTGATAGATCAAGACGATAAAGGCGGTGCATGAGCAGACGATGATGGTATCGACGAAAACGCCCAGCATTTGAATCATGCCTTGGGAGACGGGGTGTTTCACTTCGGCTGCGGCTGCGGCGTTCGGCGCGGAACCCATACCCGCCTCATTGGAATACAGGCCGCGTTTGATGCCCTGCATCATGGTGGTTGAAATCAGACCGCCGAGGAAACCGCCTGCAGCCGAATCGAAGTTGAACGCGTTGGAGAAAATCTGACCGAACACGTCAGGAATCAGGGAAATATTGGTAGCAATGATGAAGAGTGCTATGACGAGATATAAAACCGCCATCAGCGGAACGATAATTTCCGCGGCTTTGGATACGCGGCGGATACCGCCGAAGATAATTGGGGCAGTCAGAATGACCAGGGCGACGCCGACATAGTGTTGATCCCAGCCCCATGCCGCTTTGGTGGTATCGGCGATGGTATTGGTCTGTACAGCTTCAAATACAAAGCCGAAACAGAAAATCAGGCTCAGGGCGAACAAAACGCCCAGCCATTTTTGTCCCAGGCCTTGAGTGATGTAGTAGGCAGGGCCGCCGCGGAAGTGGTGGTTGTCGTAGTCCCGGACTTTAAAGAGTTGGGCCAGTGAAGATTCGACAAACGCCGAACTCATGCCGATTAAGGCGGTTACCCACATCCAGAACACCGCGCCCGGTCCGCCGAGTTTGATGGCAATCGCCACGCCGGCGATGTTGCCCACGCCTACGCGGCTGGCCAAGCCGGTAACGAATGCTTGGAACGGTGTGATTCCGTGCGGATCATCACCTTGTTTGCGGCCGCCCAACATTTCTTTAATACTGCGGCCGAAGAGGCGGAATTGTACAAAACCGGTGGTAACGGTGAAAAAGAGGCCTGCGCCTAAAAGCATATATACCAACCCCGACCACATTTGGTCGTTGATGGCGTTTATCAAGCCGTGAAGCTGTTCGAAAAATTGATCCATACAAACCTTTCAGAGTTTCTGCATTTTCAGACGGCCTGTGTGTGGAGGCTGTCTGTAACTGGATGTATTCTAGCAGACTGTCAACAAACTGAAAAACGTTTACATATTCTTTTTTATATTATCTTTTTGATTATCATGTAATTTTATTATTATGGTGTAAAGGATTTATCGATTTAAACTCTTCCGTTTTACATATTTGAACAAAAAGACCGCCTGAAAACAGAGTCTTGTTTTCAGACGGCCTTGATTTTATTTCAATGCGTTATTCGGGACGCATTTGTGGGAACAGAATCACGTCGCGGATGGTTTGCGAATCGGTCAGCAACATTACCAAGCGGTCGATACCGATGCCGCAGCCGCCTGTCGGTGGCAGGCCGAATTCCATGGCGCGGATGTAGTCGGCATCGTAGTGCATGGCTTCGTCGTCACCGGCATCTTTTTGCGCCACTTGCGCTTTGAAGCGTTCGGCTTGATCTTCCGGATCGTTCAACTCGGAATAGCCGTTTGCCAGTTCGCGGCCGACAACGAAAAGCTCGAAGCGTTCGGTCAAACCCGGTTTGCTGTCGGATGCGCGTGCCAATGGCGATACTTCGACAGGGTAGTCGATGATGAAAGTCGGGTTCCACAGTTTGCCCTCGGCGCAACCTTCAAACAGGGCGAGTTGCAGGCTGCCGATACCCGGAGACGGAGGCAGGCTTTCGCCGTGTTTGACGATTTCTTTTTTCAGCCATTCTTCATCGTTCAACTGCTCATCGGTGTAGTGCGGATTGTATTTTTTGATGGCCCCGAGAATGGTCAGGCGTTCAAACGGGCTTTCCAAATCGACTTCTTTGCCGTTGTAGCTGATTTTTGCCGTACCGTTTACCGCGCGGGAAGCGTTGCGGATGATGTCTTCCGCCATTTGCATCATGCGTTCGTAGTCGGAGAAGGCTTCGTAGAATTCGATCATGGTGAATTCAGGGTTGTGGCGTACGGACATGCCCTCGTTACGGAAGCTGCGGTTGATTTCAAACACACGTTCCAAACCACCGACAACCAAGCGTTTCAGATACAGCTCGGGAGCAATGCGCAGGTAGAGCGGAATATCCAAAGCGTTGTGGTGGGTAACGAAAGGTTTCGCTGTTGCGCCGCCTGGAATCGGGTGCATCATTGGGGTTTCAACTTCCAAATAATGCTCGTTGACCATGAAATTGCGCACGGATTGGATGATTTGGCTGCGTTTGATGAAGGTATTGCGCGATTCTTCGTTGGCAATCAAATCGACGTAGCGTTGACGGTATTTGGTTTCCTGATCGCTCAAACCTTTGTGTTTGTCCGGCAGAGGGCGCAGGGATTTGGACAGCAGACGGATGTTGGACACGCGCACGGTTAATTCGCCGTGGTTGGTTTTGAACAAAGTACCTTCCGCGCCGACGATGTCGCCCAAGTCCCAATGGTTGAAATCGTCCAAAACTTCCTGACTCACGCCTTTGTTGTTCAGATAAAGCTGGATTTGACCGGTCACGTCTTGAATGGTGGCGAAGCTGGCTTTGCCCATTTGACGTTTGAGCATCGTGCGGCCGGCCACTTTGACGGGAATGCCTTGCGGGTCGAGTTCTTCTTTGCTGATTTCACCGTATTGGGTGTGCAGGTCGGCGGCAAAGCTGTCTCGTTTGAAATCGTTAGGGTAGGCATTGCGTTCTTTGCGGATGTTGTGCAGTTTCTCGCGGCGCAGGGCGATGATTTGGTTTTCGTCCAACTGCGGCTCGATTTGCGGATTGTTTTGTTCGCTCATGGTGTTTTCCGGAAAAATGAGTCAGGCTGCCGGAGTTTTCAGACGGCCTGAATAAAGTGAAAAATTGGCTCTATTTTACGCGATGTCGGTGTTTTTTTCTATAAAGGCAGAAAGGCCGTCTGAAACCTGAAAAATCGGTTTCAGACGGCCTTTTGTTTTATGAAGGGCAGTTAGATATCGGTTTCTAAATAAACAACTTGGGTTTGCAGATATTCTTCCAAACCGTGTTTACCGTCCGCGCCGCCGATACCTGATTTTTTCCAACCGGCATGGAAGCCCTGCATGGCTTCGAAGTTTTCGCGGTTGATGTAGGTTTCGCCGAAACGCAAGCGGCGGGTTACATAAAACGCTTCATTCAGATTGGTGGTATAGACGGAGCTGGTCAGGCCGAATTCGCTGTCGTTTGCCAAAGCGATGACTTGGTCGAGTGTGTCAAAAGTGGCAACCGGCAGGACTGGGCCGAAGGTTTCTTCTTTCATGATGTCCATGCTGTTGTCGGTATCGGTCAGCAGGGTAGGTTCGAAGAAGTAGCCTTTGCCGTCGGCACGTTTGCCGCCGCAAACCAAGGTTGCGCCTTGTCTAACTGCGCGTTCGACTTTTTCGGCAACGGATTTTACGGCGCGTTCTTCAATCAATGGGCCCATTTCCAGTGCGCCGGGTTCGGCTTCGGCCGGGTTGCCGTAGCGCACGCCTTTCATGGCGGCGGTCATTTTTTCAATAAATGCGTCTTTCAGGCTGCTGTGGACATACACGCGTTCGGCGCAGTTGCAGATTTGGCCGGTATTGCCCACGCGTGAAGCCAAGATGGATTTCACTGCCAAGTCCAAATCCGCGTCTTTCAAAACGATGGCAGGGGCTTTGCCGCCCAGTTCCAGTGAGACTTTGGTAATGTTGGTGGCGGCGGCTTCCATTACTTGGCGGCCTGCATCGACAGAACCGGTCAGGCTGACCATATCGACTTGCGGATGCGATGCCAAGGCATTGCCTATTTCTGCGCCAGGGCCGTTGACGACGTTGAATACGCCGGCCGGTAAGCCTGAAGCATGAACGATTTCAGCAAAAATGTGGCAGTTAATCGGGGTAATGCTGCTCGGTTTGACGACGATGGTATTGCCTGTTACCAAAGCCGGGCCCATTTTGCGGGCGATCAGGAAGAATGGGAAGTTCCACGGCAAAATGCCGGCGATTACGCCCAAAGGACGTTTGAACAATAAAATATTTTCGCGCGGGCGGTCGCTTTGGATGATTTCACCTTCATAACGGCGCGCCCATTCGGCTTGGTAGTCGAGATAATCGGCAGTGAACATGACTTCTATGCGTGCCAAGTCTTTGGTTTTGCCGCCTTCAGCAACAATAGTGTCGGTCAGCTCGTCGGCACGTTCGCGGATGCCTTGGGCGATTTTGCGCAGGTATGCGCCGCGTTCAACGGCAGGCAAACGCTCCCATGCAGTTTGCGCATCTCTGGCCGCAGCAACGGCACGATCAACATCGGCTTTTCCGCCTTTAGGCTCACGTGCGATGACTTCTTCGGTTGCCGGATTCAATACATCACGCCATGCGCCGTTAAAGTCGGTTTCAAAGCGGCCGTTAATATACATAGACAGTTGTTTCATCAAACCTTCTCCTGTTGTTGTAGTTGGATGTAGTTTTAGTCTATGCCTAAATTGTCTGGCATACAAGAGGATTTAGCGTGGGTTGATGGTAGGTATTTGGAAGTTTTTAGAAAAAGATGTTGGGTGAGGAGTTGGGTTTGATTGATTCAAGAGGTTTGTGATGCTTTCAGTTACATCTATAACAGCATTGTGACAAAGCTCGAATATTCTTGATGTTGATAATAAGGGAGGTATCGAGTGAAGAAAGGCTTGATGGAGAATATAAAAAAAACCTACTTTTTTCAAAGCAGGTTTTCATATTTGGTGGGTCGTGAGCGATTCGAACGCTCGACCAACGGATTAAAAGTCCGCTGCTCTACCGACTGAGCTAACGACCCGATAAGCTGTGCATTATAGGGAACTTGTTTCTTTTCGTCAACTATTTTTTTGAAATTTTTTTCAAAAAACGTAAATCGGCTGTCATTTGGCGTTAATTCTTCCTTTTTTGAGCATTTATTATGTTATGATTTTTGGGTCTGTCAGTTTTGACAGATATTTTTTAGACCAAAGGATATACAATATGAAAAAATTATTGATTGCTGCAATGATGGTAGCCGGCTTGGCTGCGTGTACACAAGAAGCGAAAAAAGAAACCCAAGAGGCGGCTTCTGCTGTTGCTTCCGATGTAAACGCTGCTGCTGAAAATGCAGCTTCTGCTGTTGATGCTGCTGCTTCTGAAGCCAAAGGTGCGGCTGAGCAAGCTGTTTCTGATGTTAAAGACGCTGCTGCAGATGCTAAAGCAACTGCAGATAAAGCAGTTTCTGACGCTAAAGATGCTGCCGGTAAAGCGGTTGAAGAAGCTAAAGAAGCTGTTTCTGATGCTAAGGATGCTGCCAAAGACGCAGCTAAAGACGCTATGGGTAAAGCAGCCGATGCGACTCAAGAAGCTGCCGACAAATTGAAAGACGCTGCTAAATAAGCTGGTGTTTGATATTTGAAAAGGCCGTCTGAAATGTTCAGACGGCCTTTTTATATCGGCAGATTATTTTTTCTCTTGCTGACGCGTATATACCAAAGAAGTCAGGATGGACGCACCCAGTGCGCCGAAGACGACAGACAGGGAAATGGAAATCGAGATATGTACCCAGTGCATAATCAGCATCTTGATACCGATAAAGCTCAACACGAAAGCCAAGCCGTATTTGAGGAAAATAAAGCGTTCGGCAAAGTCTGCCAGTAAAAAGTACATGGCACGCAGGCCCAAGATGGCAAAAATGTTGGAGGTGAGGACGATGAAAGGGTCGGTGGTTACGGCAAAAATAGCGGGGATGCTGTCTACGGCGAAGATGACGTCGCTCAATTCGATCATAATCAATACCAGCAAAAGCGGCGTAGCGATGCGTTTGCCGTTTTCAATGGTAAAGAATTTTTCACCGTCAAACTGTGGGCTGGTTGGGATGACTTTTTTGAGTAGGGTCAGAATCTTGTTTTGGGAAAGGTCTTCTTCAGCTTCGGCTTCGGGCTTCATCATGTGAATGCCGGTGTATAAGAGGAATGCGCCGAAGAGGTACAAAATCCATTCAAATTGTTGTACCAAGGCTGCGCCGATGAAAATCATGATGGCGCGCAGGATGATTGCGCCGAATACGCCATAGAGCAGGACGCGGTGTTGGAATTTGGGTTCGACTTTGAAATAGCCGAAAATCATCAGGAAGACAAAGATGTTATCGACGGCGAGGGATTTTTCGAGTACATAGCCGGTGAAGAATTCGAGGACTTTTTCTTTGGCGACAACGGCTCCGTAAGTCGGGTTGACCGCCAGTTCAAAATAGAGCCAGCCTGCAAATGCGCAGGATACGGCCACCCAAATGCCGCTCCAAGCGAGGGCTTCTTTGATGCTGACTTTGTGGGCGCCGTTTTTTTTCAACGATACCATATCGATGGCGATCATGATTAAGACGGCAATAAAGAAGATGCCGTAAAACATCGGCGAGCCGACGGACGGGTATTGGGTCATAAACAATCCTTGTGTGTGGGGTATGGGTAAGGTTTACCAAGACAGGTAGAACATCGCCTTGGCAAAAAAGACGATAAACAGCATATGGCTGAATACGACGGCGTGTATGTATTTCGACCAGCCGACGGTGAGAGTGTGCCGTGCCATTTTGACGACGGCGATGGCAAAATGTACCAAAACGCTTATTGCCAACAGGATTTTGATGCTCAGCATGATGCCGAAGGAGCTGTCGAATGGGTGGTGCAGTATCGGCAGGTAACGGTTGTACACCATCACGATGCCGCTGATGAAAAGGGTGATGACGACAGGCGGCATTACGCGGACGGCACGATGGGACATGGCACGTTCGACTTCGCGGCGCGATTCGCGCGAAACGCGGCCGGTGTGCAAAACGGAGAGAACCAGCATTTCGAAAAATACGCCGCCGACAAAGGCAATCGCGCAATAAACGTGGATGATGTGTGCCAGTGCGTAGGTACTCATGACGGGTGTTTCCGGTAGTTCAGACAAGTCGTCATTGTATCACTACCGAATGCGGTTGATGTATGCGCAATTTTATGCCAAATATATTAAAATTTATAAATATTCTATTGGAATTTCCGTTTG
Organism: Neisseria sp. P0001.S007; assembly: GCF_051963655.1. Classification (NCBI taxonomy): domain Bacteria; kingdom Pseudomonadati; phylum Pseudomonadota; class Betaproteobacteria; order Neisseriales; family Neisseriaceae; genus Neisseria; species Neisseria sp. P0001.S007. Next base: position 27,220 of record NZ_JBQCUB010000010.1, read on the forward strand.
TTTTTGAAGTTAACCGTTCATCAAAAGCATTATCTTAGTTTAATCTGTCTTTACTTATCAGAAAATATATTAATGAAAGGTTGTGCCATACTGTTCCATATACAGCTTAACCCCTGATGGAGAATCAAACCATGAAGAAAACTTTCGCAAAAACTGTGACCTTGATCATGCTGGCCGCTTCTTTGGGTGCATGTGCCAATATGACTCAAACCCAACGCAACACTGCTGCTGGTGCGGTATTGGGTGGCGTGGCAGGTAACTTGATTGGTGGCGATACCGGCTCTACCTTGGGTGGTGCGGCTTTGGGTGGCGTTATCGGCAGTCAAGTTCATACCCGCTACTAATCCTTTATTCGGTTAAAAATAAAAAGGCCGTCTGAATGTTCAGACGGCCTTTTGTTTTGTGGTTTATTCGTTGACGAAGGTTACACCGGTCAGTTGCGATTGCAAAATGGCAGTGCGCAAAGCAGTCAGTGCTTTCGGTCGGACAAAGTTGCGGCGATAGGCCAAAACGACACGGCGGTGCGGTGCAGTGCCTTCAAACGGGATAATGCTGAAAAGCATATGGTCGTTTTCGGTCAATGCGGTAGCCGGCATGACGCTGATGGCCAAACCGCTGGCAACCATGTGGCGGATGGTGTTGATGGAGCTGCCTTGCAGGGTATTGGTCAAACCTTGGATTTTTTGTTTGGAAGCCAATTCGGAACAGCTCGCCAACACTTGGTCGCGCATACAGTTGCCTTCGGACAGCAGCAACACTTGTTCTTCGCCTAAAAGCTGAGGCGTAACGGCATCGAGTTCTTCAAAGTGATGGCCTTTGGGAACAATGACGAAGAAAGGTTCGTCATACAGAGGCTCGGTCACGATGCCCGGCTCTTGGAACGGCTCGGCAACGACGATTGCATCGACATCGCCACGTTTGAGCGACTCGGTCAGGATGTGGGTATAGTTCTCTTCCAGCATCAGTGGCATTTTCGGCGCGGTTTCACGCAGCGCGGTAATGAGCTTGGGCAGAAGGTAGGGAGCAACGGTGAAAATCAGGCCGAGTTTGAACGCGCCTTCCAATTCGTTTTGCTCTTCATTGGCAAGGTGCTTGATGAGTTCTGCTTCTTCCAAAACCCGGCGGGCTTGGGCGACAATGCGCTCGCCCGCTTCGGTCGTGATGATGTCGTTGCTGCTACGGTCGAACAGGGATACCGACAGCTCTTCCTCCAGCTTTTTGATGGCGATGGAGAGGGTGGGCTGGCTGACAAAGCAGCGTCGTGCGGCACGTCCGAAGTGACGTTCTTGTGCGACGGCTACGATGTAACGCAATTCGGTCAAGGTCATGTGTTAAGCCTTTTTTTGTTCCGGCAGGGTGATGTTCAGCTCAAGAACGTCCAAGCCGTCTTGTTTCTCTTGGGAGATGCGGATGTCGTCCAATGATACGTTGACGTATTTGGACAGGACTTCCAACAACTCTTTACGCAGGGTCGGCAGATAGTCCGGAGCTTGGCCTTCTTGTGCGCGTTCTTGCGCGATGATGATTTGCAGGCGGTCGCGCGCGACGGTGGCGGTTTTCGGCTTTCTGCCGAACAGCATATCGAGCAGTGACATGTATTAACCTCCGAACAGTCGTTTTAAGAAGCTTTTCTTCTCAGCTTCGAGGAAACGCATTTCGCGGTTTTCACCCAAGAGGCGGGCGATAACGTCTTTGTAGGCTTCTGCCGCTGCGGCATTGTCTTGGTGGATGACAGGTTCGCCGGCGTTGGAAGCTTGCAGGACGTTTTGTGATTCAGGAATCACACCGATCAACGGAATACGCAAGATGTCGCAGATATCTTGTACAGACAGCATTTCGCCTTTGGCTACGCGCTCAGGGGAGTAGCGAGTAATCAGCAGGTGCTCTTTAACAGTACCGCCTTGTTCGGCTTTGCGGGATTTGCTTTGCAAAATGCCCAAGATACGGTCGGAGTCGCGGACGCTGGATACTTCCGGATTGGTGGTAATGATGGCTTCGTCGGCAAAGTAGAGCGCCATCAGTGCACCTTGTTCGATACCGGCAGGGGAGTCGCAGATGATGAATTCGAAGCCCATTTTTTTGCTGGCCAGCTCTTTCATCACGTTGTCCACGCCTTCGCGGGTCAGTGCGTCTTTATCGCGGGTTTGCGATGCAGGCAGGATGTAGAGGTTTTCGCAGTTTTTGTCTTTAATCAGGGCTTGGTTGAGAGTCGCTTCGCCGTGGATGACGTTGATGAGGTCGTATACGACGCGGCGTTCGCAACCCATAATCAGGTCAAGGTTGCGCAAACCGACGTCGAAGTCGATCACGGCAGTTTTGTGGCCGCGCAGGGCCAGGCCGGTTGCGATGCTGGCGCTGGTAGTGGTCTTTCCTACGCCGCCTTTACCTGAAGTTACTACGATGATTTTGGACACGATATTTCCTTTTTAAGTACTGATGTTTATTCGGCGTCGATTGCGCTGATAACCAGTCGGTTGTCTTGCAATGATACTTGTACGGGTTTTTTGTGCAGATGCTCGGGCAAGTCTTGCTCGAAGTTGCGGTAGATACCGGCAACGGAGACTAATTCGGCCTGCATGGAATGAATAAAGATGCGCGCGTTGGTATTGCCTTTGGCACCGGCCAACGCTCTGCCGCGCATGGGGGCGTAAATATGGATGTTGCCGTCGGCGATAAGTTCCGCACCTTGGCTGACGATGCCGGTAACGATGAGGTCGCCGTTTTCAGCGTAAACCTGCTGGCCGGTACGCACGGGCGTGCTGACCAATACGGTCGGATTGTTGATAACGGTAGCTTGTACGTCTTGCGGCTGCGGTGCTTGGCGCGGGGTAGGTGCTGCCTGTGTGTCGGCTGCCTGGGTGGAGTTGCCTTGTTTGAAGACCAAGTGATAACGCGCTGCCGCTGCCGCCCAGGTATCGCTGGTGTGGTGCAGCCCTAAAATTTGCATACCGTAACGGGCAAACAGGGAAATCATACCGCCCAAATCGATGGATTCGGGATGGTCAAAATCTTGTACGTCTAAAATGAAGGGAACGAATTCGTCTTGGGATTGGCCTGCCAGTTGGCGCAGGAATTCTTCCAATTCGGTTAGATCTGCGGTGTGCAGATAGATGGATAAGACGTCCAACCGTGACGTTTTTATGTCGAATGCGGGTTTCATTGTAATGAAATAATAAAATTTTTTAATGACGTAAGTTTACCGTGTAAATCTTGGCTATTCAATCTGTTTGGCCGTCTGAAACCAAAATATTTTGCTTGAATGTTTTTCAGCTGTATTTAGTGTGGTTTTTTGGTGTGAACACAGGTTTCAGATGGCCTTGGGAAAGGGGTAGCCGTGTGTGTCGATGTCATCGGCGGCAGCCCACGGCGTGTGGATGAGGGTGGACGGCAGGTGCGCCAATTCGGGGAGATAACTGCGGATGTAGCTGCCGTCGGGATCGATTTGATGTGAACGATGGGCATAGCGGACGGTGGCCGTGTCTTGTGCGGTGAGGTGCCAGTTGGCTTGGTTGAGCGCGGGGTCGGTGCCGGTTTGGACGGAAGCTGTCCATGCGATGCCTTGGTTGGGGTCGAAGTTGAGCGCATGGCAGAAATAGTGGGCGCACAGCTGCTGGAGAACGGGGTGTAAGTGGCCGGTGGCTTCGAGGCCGCGGATGGCGGCGTCGATGATGGGCACGCCGGTTTGGCCGTGTCGCCAGTATTCGCGTACCGGAGCAGCATCGGTTGTTTCGGGCAGGCGGCGGTGGTAGGCGAGCTGGTAGCAGTAGTCGCGGAAAATAAGCTTGTCCAGCCACTCGAAATGTCGGTTTGCCAAGCCTTCAGCAGCCAGTAGGCGCGGTGAAATGCAGCCTGCGGACAGGTAGGCATTGAGGAGGCTGGTGTTTTTTCGTGCCGGAAAATTTTGGGTAATCGGGTAGTGAACCAAATTCTGTTTGAACGCGTGCCATTGCGTTAAGGCTGCGGTTTCGCCGCCCTGCTGATAGGCAGGCAATATTGCTCCGGTATGGGCTGGAAACAGTGGAACGTTTTGTCCGGTTTGAACAGGCAATTCGGTGTCAGACGGCCTTTGTCCTGAATAAGCCTGCAACCATGCTTGTTTATAGGCGGCAAAATCGGTGTAGGGCAGGCCGTTGGCATCCATGAGGGGGGATTTGGCCAAAATGCCGCGGTCGGTGGCGTGTTGCAGGGGAATGCCTGTGCGGTCGAGATTGTGCCAGAGGTGGTTGTCTTGGCGGATTTCGGCTTCGGTGTAGGCTTCGTCTGTGATGACGGTATGGGCATTGAGCGAAGCGGCCAAGGGGAGGAGGTCTTCGTCGGAAGCGACGACATATAAAGGAATATAGTGCGCCGCCAGACGGGTATGCAGCTCTTGTGCGGCTTGATAATGGAACAGGCTTTGACGCGGATTGTGGTTTTCAGACGGTCTTTGGCTGACCCAGACGCAGGTGATGGGCAAACCGCTTGCAACGGCGGCATTAAGCGCGGCATTGTCGTGCAGGCGGAGGTTGCGGCGGAACCAGACAAGGACGTGAGCAGATTTCATGAGCATGTTCCGACGAAAAAGGGGAAACCATTTTATCAGAATCGGCCTCATGTATCAGGCCGTCTGAAAAATCTTTTGGTTTGATTTCGCTATATAATTTTGGTTTTAGCAATGAGGCGGCAACCATGACCGAGCAAACCGTTTTGGCACTCATTACCTGCCAAACTTATCCCGAACCATCAGACAACCTGAAAACATTGGCGGCATGCTTGGAAACCATGGGCGTGAAAACCGTATTTGATGCGTGGCAAAACCATCCGTCCGTGCCGTTTTTACTGCCTTTGTGCGCATGGGATTATGCCGCCGAACCCGAAGCCTTCCGCCAATGGCTGGAGCATGCCGGGCAGGCGGGGCAGTGTTTTATCAATCCGCCCGAGTTGATGGCTTGGAATATGGAAAAGACTTATTTGTGCGATTTGGCGGCGCGCGGCGCGCAAGTGATTCCCAGCGTGTTCGTTCCGCTGCAAAAAACCGAATTGGCCGACATCCTGAACCAACAGGGCTGGACGGAAGCGGTCATCAAGCCGGCATTCGGGCAGAGCGGCAAAGGCGTGGTTAAAGTTTGTGCGGAGGCATTGGACGTGGATATGGCGGATTATCCGCAAGGTATGATTGTTCAACCTTATATCCGCGAAATCGAAACGGCGGGTGAAACCTCGCTAGTGTTTTTCAACGGCATATTCAGCCATGCCGTGCGCCGTCAGCCGCCACAAGGTGAATGGCGTGCCAACTCGGCCTATGGCGTGTCGGTGTTCGGTATTGAGCCGCCCGAGTTTGCCGTCCGTGCCGCGCAAGACGTACTGGCTGCCTTGCCACAAATGCCGGTTTACGCCCGAGTGGATGGTACATTGGTCGGCGACACCTTCCTGCTCAATGAATTGGAACTTATCGAGCCCGCCCTGTATTTGCACACCAGCGAAGGCGCTCCGGAACGTTTTGCCCGAGTGTTGGTGCAGTTGCTTGGGCAACATTCATCAACCTGATTTTATCAATATAATTAAAAAGCCTCAGGCCGTCTGAAAACCATCTTTCAGACGGCCTGAAGCTTTTTAAAACAAGATTTGCGTGTTTGTATTTTTCAATAATGTGCCATTTGTCGATTGTGTCATTTTAATTGATGCAGTCTTAATTAATGGTTGATTAACTTTCATTTGGCATTTTATCTCGGCCGCAGCCTTTATTTTTAGCGGATTGTAAACAATCTGACCGGTCTAAATAGATATCTTTTTAGGGTAAAACCTCAAAAATCTTTTTAAAAAGAAAGATATTGTCTTATTGAATATTCTGTGCTGAAATTACATGACACTACAAAAAGTAGTGCATAAAAAAATAAAACAGACAAAGGAGAAAGCCATGCAATTGTTTTTAGACAATCTCAAAGCCTTTTTCGAAACCATCAGCGGCTGGGTCTGGGGACCTATTATGTTGATGCTGCTGGTCGGTACGGGCATTTTGCTGACCGTTTTGCTGAAAGGCTTGCAGTTCACCATGTTGGGTTATGCACTGAAACAGGCGTTTGTGCCGTCAAAGAAGCATGAAGACGGCGAAGACCATGAAGGCGATATTTCCCATTTCGCGGCGTTGATGACTGCGCTGTCGGCCACCATCGGTACGGGCAATATCGCCGGCGTGGCGACTGCGGTGGTAACCGGCGGCCCGGGCGCGGTATTTTGGATGTGGATGACCGCTATTTTCGGCATGGCGACCAAATACGGCGAGGGCGTGTTGGCGGTGAAATACCGTGTGACCAATTCCAAAGGCGAGATGTCCGGCGGCCCGATGTATTACATCGAAAAAGGCTTGGGCAAAAACTGGAAATGGATGGCCGTTGCGTTTGCGCTGTTCGGCACATTTGCTTCCTTCGGTATCGGCAGCTCGGTGCAGTCCAACTCGGTTGCGCAGGCAGTGCAAACCAGCTTCGGCGTCGAGCCTGCCTACACCGGCGTGATATTGACCGTATTAACGGCCATCGTGCTTTTGGGCGGCATTAAGGGCATCGCCAAAGCCGCGTCCTTTATCGTGCCTGCCATGGCCGTGTTTTATGTAGTGGGCGGTATTTCCATTATTGTCGTGAATTCTGACGCGCTGATGCCCGCCGTCAAACTGATTTTCTCCGATGCGTTTAGTGCACAGGCTGTGGCCGGCGGCGCCATCGGCACGGTCATCCGCTACGGCGTGGCACGTGGTGTGTTCTCCAATGAAGCGGGTATGGGTTCTGCGCCGATTGCCGCCGCAGCCGCAAAAACCGACCATCCCGTCCGTCAGGCTTTGGTTTCCATGACCGGTACGTTTTTGGACACCATCGTCGTTTGCTCGATTACCGGTATCGTGTTGGTCATGGGTCTGCTCGGCGCAGGTGGCGAGTTTGTCAAACCTGAATTGAGCGGCGCGGCGCTGACAACCGTCACTTTCCAAAAAATGCTGCCCGGTATCGGCGGCTGGATTGTCACCATCGGCCTGATTTTCTTTGCCTACTCAACCATTCTCGGCTGGTGTTATTACGGCGAGAAATGCGCGGTTTACGTCTTCGGCGAGAAGTTTGCCGGTTTGTACCGCGTTGGTTATGTTTCTTCAGTTATGCTGGGAACCGTGTTGAGCCTTGATTTGGTGTGGCTGGCTTCGGATACATTCAACGGCTTGATGGCATTGCCCAACCTGATTGCGCTTTTGTTGATGGCGAAAGTCATCGTCAATGAAACGCGTGACTTCAAACAAAAAATCAAAAACGGCGAATTGCCGCATTAATGTCCAAGGCCGTCTGAACCTGAACATTCAGACGGCCCGATGGATATTAAGTTTGTTTTGAAAAAAGTCAGAGGAGGAGAAAAATGAAAGTGCTTGTTTTAGGTGCTGGTGTTGCCGGCGTATCTTCCGCGTGGTATCTGGCAGAGGCAGGGCATGAAGTAACGGTCATCGACCGCGCCGAGGGCGTGGCGATGGAAACCAGTTTTGCCAATGCAGGCCAGCTTTCTTACGGCTATACCACGCCTTGGGCTGCACCCGGTATCCCGACCAAAGCACTGAAATGGCTGTTTAAAAGCCATCCGCCTTTGCTGTTTCGCCCTGACGGCAGCCTGTATCAAATCGAATGGCTGTGGCAAATGCTGCAAAACTGCACGTCAGCGCGCTATCAAATCAATAAAGAGCGCATGGTCAGGATTTCTGAATACAGCCGAGAAATGTTCCGCCGTTTTGAAGCGCAAACCGGCATGAATTTTGAAGGGCGCAAAAAAGGGACGTTGCAGATTTTCCGCCAAGCCAAAGAAGTTGAAGCGGCAGAACAAGACATTGCCGTTTTGGAACGCTACGGCGTGCCGTACCGCCGTCTGAAACCCGAAGAATGCGCAGAGTTTGAGCCTGCGCTGGCACGCGTTACCGCCAAAATTGCCGGTGGCCTGCACCTGCCCGCAGACGCGACCGGCGACTGCCACCTCTTCACTGAAAACCTATACAAATTGTGTCAGGAAAAGGGAGTACAGTTTCATTTCAACCGAACCATCCGCCGCATCGAACAGGGCGGCCAGCGCATCAGCGCAGTGGAAACCGAAACAGAACGGTTTGAAGCAGATGCCTTCGTCTGTGCGCTCGGCTGCTTCAGCAGGACGGTTTTGGCGCAGTTGGACCTCGATCTGCTCATTTACCCCGTCAAAGGCTATTCCTTGACCCTGCCTGTCACAAACTCAGACGGCGCGCCAGTGTCCACCGTTTTGGATGAAAGCTACAAAGTCGCCATCACGCGCTTTGACAACAGAATCCGCGTCGGCGGCATGGCGGAATTATCGGGCTACGAAATCAAACTGCCCGAAAAACGCCGCGAAACCCTGGCTTTGGTCGTCAACGATTTGTTCCCCGAAGGCGGCGACTTGAATCAGGCATTGTTCTGGAGCGGCCTCAGACCAATGACGCCCGACAGCACGCCGTTAATCGGGCGCACCCGCTTTGACAACCTGTTCCTAAATACAGGCCACGGCACTTTGGGCTGGACCATGTCGCTGGGTTCGGCAAAATTAACCGCCGATATCGTGAGCGGTAAAGACACCGAAATCCGCAGCGATGATTTGAGCCTGTCGCGCTATCAGGCTTAAGCTGGAAAGCGATAAGGTTTAGTGACATTTCAAACTTAAAGGCCGTCTGAAAATTATTTTTCAGACGGCCTTTTGTTTCAAAATCTGTGTACCTAATCAATAAAATAAATAATAACTATTATCATATGCATTAAAAAGTGTTAGTCTGAACCTGTCCCAGCTTTTAGCGCAGGTTTTCTCATGCCCGATTTTTCGATGTCCAATTTGGCCGTTGCCTTTTCCATCACGCTGGCCGCTGGTTTGTTTACCGTATTAGGCAGCGGCTTGGTGATGTTTTCCAAAACGCCCAATCCGCGCGTGTTGTCGTTTGGTTTGGCATTTGCCGGCGGTGCGATGGTATATGTTTCCCTGACGGAAATTTTCAGTAAATCCAGCGAGGCATTCGCTGAAATTTATGATAAAGACCACGCGTTTGCGGCGGCGACCATGGCATTTTTGGCTGGGATGGGCGGCATTGCGCTGATCGACCGCCTGGTGCCGAACCCGCATGAAACCTTAGATGCGCAAGACCCGTCGTTTCAAGAAAGTAAACGCCGCCATATCGCGCGAGTCGGTATGATGGCGGCGTTTGCGATTACGGCGCACAATTTCCCCGAAGGTTTGGCGACGTTTTTTGCCACCTTGGAAAATCCGGCGGTCGGGATGCCTTTGGCCTTGGCGATTGCCATCCATAATATTCCGGAGGGCATTTCCATCGCCGCGCCGGTTTATTTTGCCACCCGCAGCCGTAAGAAAACGGTATGGGCGTGTCTGCTATCCGGCTTGGCCGAGCCTTTGGGGGCGGCTTTGGGCTATTTGGTTTTGCAGCCGTTTTTATCGCCTGCCGTGTTTGGTTCGGTGTTCGGCGTGATAGCCGGTGTGATGGTGTTTTTGGCGTTGGACGAGTTGTTGCCGGCCGCCAAACGCTATTCAGACGGCCATGAAACCGTTTACGGCCTGACAACGGGCATGGCAGTGATTGCCGTCAGCCTGGTATTGTTCCATTTTTAAAACCCGTATGCCAAAGGCCGTCTGAAATGATTCAGACGGCCTTTTTGCGTTATAATCCGCACATCAAAAATAACCTTAATTTCACAAAGTTCCATCATGTTAGACAAATACAATCCAGCCGAAATCGAATCCAAACATTATCAAAACTGGGAAAAGCAGGGCTATTTCCAGCCTGATATGGATTTGACCAAACCGTCTTTCTCCATCCAACTGCCGCCGCCCAATGTAACCGGCACGCTGCACATGGGCCATGCCTTCAACCAAACCATTATGGACGGCCTGACCCGCTATTACCGCATGAAAGGCTGCAACACCGCCTGGATTCCGGGCACCGACCACGCGGGCATCGCCACGCAAATCGTGGTCGAGCGTCAGCTTGCCGCGCAAAACGTGTCCCGTCATGACTTGGGCCGCGAAAAATTCTTGGAAAAAGTGTGGGAATGGAAAGAAGTTTCCGGCGGTACGATTACCCAACAAATGCGCCGCGTGGGCTGCTCTGCCGACTGGACGCGTGAGTATTTCACAATGGATGACGTGCGTGCCGAAACCGTGACCGAAGTGTTTGTGCGCCTGTATGAGCAAGGCTTGATTTACCGCGGCAAACGCTTGGTGAACTGGGATCCGGTATTGGGTACCGCAGTGTCTGATTTGGAAGTGGAAAGCGTGGAAGAACAAGGTTCCATGTGGCACATCCGCTATCCGCTGGCCGACAATCCTGCCGAAGCCGTTATCGTGGCGACCACCCGCCCTGAAACGCTGCTGGGCGACGTGGCCGTTGCCGTCAATCCTGAAGACGAACGTTATACCCACTTAATCGGCAAAGAATTAATCCTGCCGCTGACCGGTCGCACCATTCCGGTTATCGCCGACGAATACGTTGAAAAAGACTTTGGTACCGGCTGCGTGAAAATCACGCCTGCGCACGACTTCAACGACTACGAAGTCGGCAAACGCCACGACACGCGCCTGATTAATGTGTTCGACTTGGAAGCCAAAGTGCTGGCCAATGCCGAAGTGTTCAACTTCAAAGGCGAAGCGCAACAATGTTTTGCCTTGCCTGAAAAATACGCAGGCTTAGACCGCTTTGCCGCGCGCAAACAAATGGTTGCCGATTTGCAGGAACAAGGTTTCTTGGTCGAAATCAAACCGCACACGCTGATGACGCCGAAAGGCGACCGCACCGGCTCAGTGATTGAGCCGATGTTGACCAGCCAATGGTTTGTCGCCATGTCCACCACCCCAAATGGCGGCGAGCCTGACAGCGAATTCAAAGGCTTGAGCCTCGCCGACAAAGCCAAAAAAGCCGTCGACAGCGGCGCGGTACGCTTCATCCCTGAAAACTGGGTCAATACCTACAACCAATGGATGAACAACATCCAAGACTGGTGTATCTCGCGCCAACTGTGGTGGGGTCATCAAATCCCTGCATGGTACGACAACGAAGGCAATGTGTACGTCGCCCGCAATCAGGAAGAAGCCGAAAAACAAGCCGGCAAAACAGGCTTGACCCGCGAAGAAGACGTATTGGATACATGGTTCTCCTCAGCGCTCGTGCCGTTCTCCACATTGGGCTGGCCGTCTGAAACCGACGAACTTAAAGCCTTCCTGCCGTCCAATGTCTTGGTCACAGGCTACGAAATCATCTTCTTCTGGGTGGCGCGCATGATTATGATGACCACCCACTTCACCGGCAAAGTACCGTTTAAAGACGTGTACATCCACGGCATCGTGCGTGACCACGAAGGCAAAAAAATGTCCAAATCCGAAGGCAACGTCATCGACCCAGTGGATTTGATCGACGGCATCGACTTGGAAAAACTGCTGGTAAAACGTACCACCGGCCTGCGCAAACCCGAAACCGCGCCGAAAGTGGAAGAAGCAACCAAAAAACTCTTCCCCGAAGGTATCCCCAGCATGGGCGCGGACGCATTGCGCTTCACCATGGCGAGCTACGCCAGCCTCGGCCGCAGCGTCAACTTCGACTTCAAACGCGCCGAAGGCTACCGCAACTTCTGCAATAAATTGTGGAACGCCACCAATTTCGTGTTGATGAACACCGAAGACAAAGACTGCGGTCAAGACGAAATGCAGCCGTTGGCGTTTACCTTTGCCGACCAATGGATTATTGGCAAACTGCAACAAGCCGAAGCCGCCGTTGCCGAAGCCTTTGAAACCTACCGCTTCGACTTGGCCGCGCAAACGCTGTACGAATTTGTGTGGAACGAATATTGCGACTGGTACATCGAGCTGGCAAAAGTGCAAATCCAAACCGGCTGCCCGACCACCCAGCGCACCACACGCCGCACCCTCGTGCGCGTACTCGAAACCATCCTGCGCCTGCTGCACCCAATCATGCCGTTCATTACCGAAGAGCTGTGGCAGGTCGTTGCGCCTCTGGCGAATGCCAAAACCGCCGACAGCATCATGTTGGCCGCTTATCCCAAAGCCGACCCGGAAAAAATCGTGCAGGCTGCTTTTGACCAAATGGCGCAACTGCAAGACCTGATTGGCGCCGTGCGCAACCTGCGTGGCGAAATGGGCATTGCCCCGAACGTGAAAGCGCCGCTGTTTGTGGAAGGCAGTGTGCCTGAAGCGCTGCTGAAATACCTGCCCGCCCTCACGCGCCTGACCGAAGCCAAAACAGTGGACAGGCTGCCCGAAAGCGAAGACGCACCTAGCGCCGTCTGCAATTGCGCGCGCCTGATGCTGAAAGTCGAAATCGATAAAGCCGCCGAAACCGCCCGTTTGAGCAAAGAAGCCGAGAAGCTGCAAAAAGCCTTGGACAAACTCAATGCCAAACTCTCCAAACCCGGCTACACCGAAAAAGCCCCCGTGCATCTGGTGGAAAAAGACAAAGCCGATTTGGCGGAGTTGGAAGACAAAATGGCGAAAGTTCAAACTCAGTTGGCGAAGTTGAAAGACTGATTTTGATTGAATAGACAAGGCCGTCTGAAAAATGTTTTTTCAGACGGCCTCTTTAAAAAAAGGAAATAGATGAAACTCTTTATTCTGCCGGTGCTTTTATCCGCAACAACTGCTCTGGCTTCTCCAATTGTCGGTACATGGCATTGCGTTGGCTCTGATGAAAACATTCAGAGTGATACAAAAGTCGAATATCTTCAGGACGACAGTTTCCGTGGCGACGCTAAGCTCAAAGTGGACGATGACGGCAATGTTTTGGCATACCATGTTGTTGGTGGGGGTAAATGGCGTTTTGCGAACAATGCCTTAACTCAAAGCCAAATCAAGTACAGTGAAGTTTCACGACTCCACAGCCCTGAAACATTGGCATGGTTGGAAGAATCAGAAGACGGCCAATTCTTGGAAAGTATGATATACACCGGATTGGTCGCGCAGATGGACAAGCCCGGTGAAGACGAGGTTTATCAACTGGATAAAACAGGCAAATTGGTGTTTGAAGACGGGACTGCCCGTGAGGTATGTACGAAAGTGAAGTAAAAAGCGACCATAGGTCAGATAGGTTTGTTTGATTGATGGCTAGATAACAAAGGCTGTCTGAAACTTAATTTTCAGACGGCCTTTTTCTTTTTCTTAATCCATCAAATTCAATCAAACCAAACGATCTGACTTTCATCCACGCTGATGCGGATTTCCTGTCCGGTTTGCGGTTTGTCCGTATCGTGGTCAGCGTGGGGATACCAAATCAAATCGCCGTATTGCGGATGGGCGAGGGTGAGGCGTGTGCCTTCGGCGAGGGGAACGGCTTCGCTGATGCGGACGGCCGTGCCGTCTGGGTCGAATCGAATGGCGTGTTGGGGAATGTAGCGTGTGTCGCCGGTGTTGGCCAAACCGAGCAGTAAGGCGGCTTGGGCGTTGATGGGGCGGTGGATAAGGGTTTCCGGCGTGCCGTGTTGGAGGATGCGGCCTTCGTGCATGATGGCGATGGTGTCGGCCATGGTGCAGGCTTCCTCGGCGGAGTGGGTCACGAGGATGGCGGGGATGTTTTGACTGCGGATGCGTTCGGCGGTCAGGGTGCGCAGGTGGCGGCGCAGGTGGGTGTCGAGGCTGGAGAAGGCTTCGTCCAAGAGCAACAGCGACGGGCGCGTGATGAGGGCGCGTGCGAGGGCGAGGCGTTGCTGTTCGCCGCCGGAGAGGCTTTCGGGTTTGCGTTGCGCTTCGTGTTCCAAACCGATGTCGCGCAAGGCCTGCATGGATTGTTCTTCGATTTCGGCTTTGGGCAGGCGGCGCATTTTGAGGCCGAAACCGACGTTGTCGAGGGCGGTTAAATGCGGCAAAAGGGCGTAGTCTTGAAACATCAGCGAGATATTGCGCTTTTCAGACGGCATGTCGGTGATGTTGTCGCCGTTGAGCCAGACTTCGCCGCTGTCGGGACGCACCAGGCCGACGATGGTTTTGAGCAGGGTGGATTTGCCGCAGCCGGAGCGGCCGAGTACGGCGAGGATTTCGCCTGCTTCGACGTTTAGATTAATGTCTTGGGCAACGGTTTTGCTGCCGAAGCGTTTGTTGATGTTTTTGAGTTGTAACATGGTTTCAGACGGCCTTTAAAAATGGGGTCGGCAACGGATGCTGTCGAGCCATGCGGACAGCAGATGTTTGGGGTCGATCAGGCCGTATCGACGGCAGGCTTCGATTGTGACCAACTGGGCATCGTGCATCATGTGTCCGCCCAACATGGCATCAAGCAGGGTGGGGATGTCCATCAGTTCAAAACCGGCGACTTCGCCGTCTTGGTTGGCGGGTTGGAAGCCTTCGGGCAGGACGATGTCGAAGATATACAGGATTTCGTTATGGACACCGCGATTAACCGGGCGCAAACTATATATTTGGGCGGTCGGTCGGATATGGGGGGTTAACGAAGCGGGAATACCGGCTTCTTCTTCGCCCTCGCGACAGACAGCTTCAGACGGCCTCTCGCCGCTGCTGATGCCGCCGCCGGTCAGGTTGTCGAGTTTGTTCGGATCAACGGCTTTGTGCGGACTGCGGCGGCCTATCCAAAAGCGCAAACCGTCTTCTGTTTCGACCAATCCGTTCAAATGCACTGCCTGACTCATTAGGCCGAACGGACGGAAGGCGGCGCGTTCGAGTGCGCATAAAGGCTTGCCTGCCTGGTCGCAGATGTCGAACTTTTCATCGCGCCAACCTTTGAGCCAACCGCACTCGCGCCATTGTTGCGCCAGCGTTTGCAAACTGTCGCCCATTTCCGGCCAGCTGTCTGTTTCCAAATTCAGGCCGTCTGAAAGGGTCGACTGCCTGCCTGTCCAATCGTGCCCGAGGCGTTCGCGCCATAACGGGTTCAGACGGCCTAAAGGCAGGCCGTTGAGATACAGAATGCACCAATCGTCGGATGCGCCATAGCTTGTTTGCGCCCAATCCCACAATGCGTCGTGGACATCGGGTGTGAATACTTGTTCAAAACGGAAAGACTGAGACATGGCGCATCCTCCAAAAGAACTAAAGATACGTCGATTTTAGCCGTTTACGGCGAATTTGCAAAACAACCATACACCTTGAAAACCGCTATAATAGAGTAAATCATCCGAAACGAGCACATCATCATGAGTGAATTGACCGATATCCTTTCCTACAACCAACGTTTCGTTGAATCGGGCGAGTACGAAAAATATTTCACCAACAAATACCCCGGCCGCGAACTGGCCATTCTTTCCTGCATGGACGCACGCATTATCGAATTGCTACCCAATGCCTTGGGCTTGAAAAACGGCGATGCCAAGCTCATCAAAAACGCCGGCGCGCTGGTGACCCACCCTTGGGGTTCGGTGATGCGCAGTTTGTTGGTGGCCGTATTTGAACTCAAAGTCAAAGAAATCATGGTCATTGCCCACCACGACTGCGGTATGCGCGGATTGCACGCTGAAGAGTTCCTCCAACGCGTACACGACAGCAATATCCCCGACGACCGTATCGAAACCCTGCGCAATGCCGGTATCGATTTGGACGGCTGGCTGACCGGTTTTGACAACGTCGAAGACAGCGTGCGCCACACCGTCGAGCTGATTCGTAAACATCCGCTGATGCCCGACAACATCGCCATCCACGGCCTGGTCATCCACCCGACCACCGGTAAGCTCAACCTGATTGTTGACGGCAGCCTGCCTGCTTCAGACGGCCAAAACATCTAACGCAGACACCACCACGAAATGAAAAACATCGGATTATTCGGCGGCACGTTTGACCCCATACACAACGGCCACCTCCACATCGCCCGCGCCTTCGCCGACGAAATCGGTTTGGACCTTGTCGTCTTCCTGCCGGCAGGCGACCCGTACCACAAAGACAGCACGCGCACGCCGGCACAAGAGCGCCTCAATATGGTTGAACTCGCCATCGCCGACGAGCCGAAATTCGCCGCCAGCGACTGTGACATCGTCCGCGACGGCGCAACTTATACGTTTGACACCGTCCAAATCTTCCGCCAGCAGTTTCCCGGCGCGCAATTGTGGTGGCTGATGGGCAGCGACAGCCTGATGCAGTTGCACACATGGAAAAAATGGCAAACCCTCGTGCGCCAGACCCATATCGCCATCGCCATGCGCCAAGGCGACAACCTCAACAAAACCCCGCGCGAATTGCACGCATGGCTCGGCGAAGCCCTGCAAAACGGCAGCGTCCGCATCCTCAACGTGCCGCTGCACAACACCAGCTCCACCCAAATCCGCGCCGATCTCGCCAAAACGCACCATTCAGACGGCCTGCCACAACCGGTCGCCCAATACATCCGTCAACACAAACTCTATGAAAAATAGCGTTTATTCAGGCAGATAAGCTATAATGCCGTCTGAAAACATTTTAACTAGGAAAACAATGAACGAACAAGAATTGCAAGACCTGCAAAAAATGGTCGAAGTGGCCGTAAACGCCCTCGAAGACATTAAAGCCAAAGACATCTCTGTTTTGGAAACCCAAGACAAAACCTCCCTGTTCGCCCGCATGATTATCGCCAGCGGCGACAGCACACGCCAAGTCAAAGCACTGGCGAACAACGTTGCCGTCGATTTGAAAGAAGCCGGTTTTGAAATCCTCAGCACCGAAGGCGACACCGGCGAATGGACGCTCGTCGACGCAGGCGACCTCGTTGTCCACGTTATGCTCCCTGCCGTGCGCGACTTCTACGACATCGACACCTTGTGGGGCGGAGAAAAACCGAGTTTCCACGCCGGTATGCAAAAACCTTGGCACGCCGCCGACTAAAACGGTTTATCCATACAAAGGCCGTCTGAAACTTGAAAGCAAGCAAGTTTCAGACGGCCTTTTGCTATAATTCCATTCTTTTCACATTATTTAATTTATTGCACCATCATGCCGCAACCCGATTTCGCCCAAACCCTCTCCAAAGACCGCCATTTTCTGCGATCTGCCTTTAAAAACCCCAATAAATACGGTGGCTTGGCTAAGGTTGAGGAAAAATACAAAAAATCGCACGACCTCTATCTGCAACGCCTGTCCAAACTGCCCAAGCCTGAATTTGACAACACACTGCCCGTTCACGAAAAACTCGACGAAATCAAAAAAGCCATTGCCGAAAATCAGGTAACGATTATTTGCGGCGAAACCGGTTCGGGCAAAACCACGCAGTTGCCCAAGATTTGTTTGGAACTCGGGCGTGGGGCGGCAGGATTGATCGGGCATACCCAGCCGCGCCGTTTGGCTGCGCGTTCCGTAGCAGAGCGGATTGCCGAAGAGCTGAAATCCGAAATCGGCAACGCGGTCGGCTATAAAGTGCGCTTTACCGACCACACCTCGCGCGATGCCTGCGTCAAGTTGATGACCGACGGCATCCTGCTGGCAGAAACCCAGACCGACCATTATCTCGCCGCATACGACACGATTATCATCGACGAAGCGCACGAACGCAGCCTGAACATCGACTTCCTCTTGGGCTATTTGAAACAGCTGCTGCCGCGCCGCCCTGATTTGAAAGTCATCATCACCTCGGCAACGATAGATGCAGAACGCTTCTCCCAACACTTCAACGGTGCCCCTGTTTTAGAAGTGAGCGGACGGACGTATCCCGTCGAAATACTCTACCGACCGCTGACCAGCAAAGACGAAGACGACGCAGAAGTCGAGCTGACCGACGCAATTGTCGATGCAGCCGACGAATTGGTACGCTATGGCGAAGGCGATATTTTGGTGTTCCTGCCGGGCGAGCGCGAAATCCGCGAAGCCGCCGAAGCCCTGCGCAAATCCACGCTGCGCCGCAACGACGAAATCCTGCCCCTATTCGCACGCCTGTCGCACGCCGAGCAGCACAAAATCTTCCACCCATCAGGCGCAAAACGCCGCATCGTGCTGGCAACCAACGTCGCCGAAACCTCGCTCACCGTACCGGGCATTAAATACGTCATCGACACCGGCCTCGCGCGCGTCAAACGCTATTCCGCACGGGCGAAAGTGGAGCAGCTTCATGTCGAAAAAATCTCCCAAGCTGCCGCCTGCCAACGCTCCGGTCGCTGCGGACGCGTCTCCGCAGGCGTGTGTATCCGACTGTTTTCAGAAGAAGATTTCAACAGCCGCCCCGAATTTACCGCCCCCGAAATCGTCCGCAGCAACCTAGCCGCCGTCATCCTACGCATGGCATCGCTGAACTTGGGCGACGTAGCAGCATTCCCATTTTTAGAAATGCCCGATTCGCGGTATATCAATGACGGTTTTCAGGTATTACTGGAGTTGGGTGCGGTGGAGGCCATCTGAAAAGTAAAAGAAAATGGTAGATTATGTTTCATTTTCAGACGGCCTAAATCATTGAGAAACTAAAAACTATTGAAAAGGGAATATTGGGTTTTAAAACTCAATCGGTAAATTTTTTATTGTGAAATATTAATGATGAAAAAATCTTTCCTCACGCTTGTTCTGTATTCGTCTTTACTTACTGCCAGCGAAATTGCCTATCGCTTTGTATTCGGAATTGAAACTCTGCCGGCGGCAAAAATTGCAGAAACGTTTGCGCTGACATTTGTGATTGCTGCGCTGTATCTGTTTGCGCGTTATAAGGCGACGCGTTTGTTGATTGCGGTGTTTTTTGCGCTCAGCATTATTGCCAACAATGTGCATTACGCGGTTTATCAAAGTTGGATGACGGGCATTAATTATTGGCTGATGCTGAAAGAGGTTACCGAAGTCGGCAGCGCGGGCGCGTCGATGTTGGATAAGTTGTGGCTGCCTGTGTTGTGGGGCGTGTTGGAAGTCGTGCTGTTTTGCAGCCTTGCCAAGTTCCGCCGTAAGACGCATTTTGCCGCCGATATTTTGTTTATTGCGGCGATGTTGCTGATTTTTGGACGTTCATTCAGTACGACGCAGGAACACGGTATTTCGCCCAAACCGACATATAGCCGTATCAAAGCCAATTATTTCAGCTTCGGCTATTTTGTCGGGCGCGTGTTGCCGTATCAGTTGTTTGATTTAAGCAAGATTCCTGTGTTCAAACAGCCAGCGCCAAGCAAAATCGGGCAGGGCAGTGTTCAAAATATCATCCTGATTATGGGCGAAAGCGAAAGCGCGGCGCATCTGAAATTGTTTGGTTACGGACGCGAAACTTCGCCGTTTTTAACCCAGCTTTCGCAAGCCGACTTTAAGCCGATTGTGAAGCAAAGCTATTCCGCCGCTTTGATGACGGCTGTGTCCCTGCCCAGCTTTTTCAATGCCATACCGCATGCCAACGGCTATGAGCAAATCAACAGCGGCGATACCAATATGTTCCGCCTTGCCAAAGAGCAGGGCTATGAAACGTATTTTTACAGCGCGCAGGCGGAAAACGAGATGGCGATTTTGAACTTAATCGGTAAGAAATGGATTGACCATCTGATTCAGCCGACGCAGCTTGGCTACGGCAACGGCGACAATATGCCTGATGAGAAGCTGCTGCCCTTGTTCGACAAAATCAATTTGCAGCGGGGCAAGCATTTTATTGTGTTGCACCAACGCGGTTCGCACGTCCCATACGGCGCATTGTTGCAGCCTCAAGATAAAGTTTTCGGCGAAGCCAATATTGTGGATAAGTACGACAACACCATCCATAAAACCGACAAAATGATTCAAACCGTATTCGAGCAGCTGCAAAAGCAGCCTGACGGCAACTGGCTGTTTGCCTATACCTCCGATCATGGCCAGTATGTGCGCCAAGATACCTACAACCAAGGCACGGTGCAGCCCGACAGCTATCTTGTGCCGCTGGTGTTATATAGCCCGGATAAGGCCGTGCAACAGGCTGCCAACCAAGCTTTTGCGCCTTGCGAGATTGCCTTCCATCAGCAGCTTTCAACGTTTCTGATTCACACGCTGGGCTACGATATGCCGGTTTCAGGTTGTAGCGAAGGTTCGGTAACGGGCAACCTGATTACGGGCGATGCAGGCAGCTTGAACATTCGCGACGGCAAGGCGGAATATGTTTATCCGCAATAAGCGGCGTGAAAACCAATAAAAACAAATTTAGATGATGTCGGGGAAGATGCCCGACCGACAAGACTATGCAAAATATGAAAAACCAAGTACGCGGATCAGGCATGGATGCCCGATCCAACCCAGCCAATGTTTCAGACGGCCTACAAAACAGTTCGGGCCATATCGGTGCCAACACGCGCTACCGTCTGACCAAGCTCGGCGAACAAATGGCGTGCCTGCCCATTGACCCGAAAATCGCGCGCATTTTGCTGGCGGCGAAGAAACACGACTGCATGGCGGAAATATTGGTGATTGCGTCCGCGCTGTCGATTCAAGACCCGCGCGAGCGGCCGCTGGAAGCGCGTGATGCCGCGGCCAAGGCGCACGAGCGTTTTACCGACAAGCAATCCGACTTTCTTGCCTATCTGAATATTTGGGACAGTTTCCAGCGCGAGCGCGACAAAGGTTTGTCCAACAAGCAGCTGGTGCAGTGGTGCCGTCAATATTTCCTGTCACACCTGCGTATGCGCGAATGGCGCGAGCTGCACCACCAGCTTGCCCAAACCGCGATTGAAATGGGTTTGACCACCAAAGAAGCCGCTTTCAGACGACCTCCCGAAGTCAAACAACTGACGTCGTCTGAAAACCAAGGCGACCAAGACTTATCCGCAAAACTCAAACAAAAACAACTGGATAAGAAACAACACCGCGCCCAAATCCGCGCCGCCAAAGAAGCGGGCTACGAACAAATCCACCGCGCCCTGCTCACCGGCCTCATCGCCAACGTCGGCATGAAATCGCCCGACGGCAACGACTACACCGGCGCGCGCGGCAGCCGCTTCCACCTTTTCCCCGCCTCCGCCCTGTTCAAAGCCAAGCCCAAATGGGTGATGGCAGCAGAACTCGTTGAAACGACAAAACTTTACGCCCGCGACGTGGCCGCCATCCAGCCCGAATGGATAGAGCAGGAAGCGCCGCACCTCGTCCGCTACCACTATTTCGAACCGCACTGGGAACAAAAACGCGGCGAAGTCATCGCCAGCGAACGGGTAACGCTCTACGGCCTGACCGTCTTGCCGCGCCGCCCCGTGTCTTACGGCAAAGTTGCACCTGAAGAAGCGCGCGAAATCTTTATCCGTGGCGCATTGGTGGCGCAGGAAAGCAATCTTCAGACGGCCTTTTTTGCACACAATAAAAAGCTGATTAAAGAAATTACCGAACTCGAACACAAATCGCGCAAGCAAGACGTATTGGTCGATGACGAAGCCCTGTTTGCGTTTTATAACGAACGCCTGCCCGAGCTGGTGTGGAAAGATGCGAAAGGCGGCGTTTGGGGAAGCGAAGAGGGCGGACAAAACCTGTCAGATAAAAATGCCGAACAAAACGGATCAGACAACAAGACCAATCAGCATGCCGCAAAAGGCAAAGGCCGTCTGAAACCTTTGCCCCTTGCCGATATCCGCACCTTTGAAGCCTGGCTCAAAACCGCCGAACGCGACAATCCGCGCCTGTTGTTCCTCAGTCGCGATGACCTCATGCAGCACGCCGCCGCGCACATCACCGAAGAACAATTCCCCAAACATTGGCAAACCGCAGACGGCAAATTCAAACTTTCCTACCGCTTCGAGCCGCACCATCCGCTCGACGGCGTGACCATGACCGTGCCGCTGACCGTCCTCAATCGCTTGCACGCGCCGTCGCTCGAATGGCTGGTGCCTGGTATGTTGCGCGAAAAAATCCAGCTGCTGATTAAAGCACTGCCGAAGCAAATCCGCCGCATTTGCGTACCCGTGCCCGATTTCATCACCAAATTTCTCGAAAGCAATCCCGACCGCCAAGCGGCCATCATTCCCCAGTTGGCACACTTTATCGCTAAAAGCGCCGGCGATATGCGGATTCTCGAGCAAATCGACCAAGACGCATGGGCGGCGCAAGAATTGCCCGAACACTGCTATCTGAATCTGCGCATTATCGACGACGGCGGACAAGAGCTTGCCGGCGGCCGCAAACTGCACGAATTGCAACAACAACTCGGCCAAGCCGCCGCCGTTACCTTCCGCGACAACACCCAAGAATTCGAGCGCGACAACGTTACCGCATGGGACATCGGCACCCTGCCCGAATCCATCAAATTCGCACGCGGCAAACAGCAGCTCACCGGCTACCTCGGCCTGCAAAAAGAAAAAGACGGCCGCATCGCCCTGCGCCTGTTTGACACCACCGAAGCCGCCGAACAAGCCCACCGATTAGGTGTGATCGAACTCATGAAACTACAACTAAAAGAACAAGTTAAAGACCTGAACAAAGGCATCCAAGGCTTCACCCAAGCCGCCATGCTGCTCAAACACATCAACGCCGACACCCTGCGCGACGACCTCACCCAAGCCGTCTGCGACCGCGCCTTTATCGGGGAAGACGAGCTGCCGCGCAACGAAAAAGCCTTCAAAGAACAAATCAAACGCGCCCGCAGCCGCCTGCCCGCCGTCAAAGAAGCCCTCAGCCGCTACTTGCAGGAAACCGCTGCCGCCTACGCCGAACTGAACAGCAAACTCGGCAAACACCCATTGACCCACCTTTTAAGACTACGCCTGCAAACCCTGCTTGCCCCCGGCTTCGCCAGCCATACCCCGTGGGCACAATGGCCGCGCCTCCCCATCTACCTCAAAGCCATGACCCTGCGCCTCGAAAAATACAGCAGCAACCCCGCCCGCGACGCAGCCCGCGAAGCCGATATCCAAGAGCTGGAACAAATGTGGCAGGAAAAAACCGACGGCTTAATGAAACAAGGACAACCCGTTTCAGACGACCTCGCCGCGTTTAGATGGATGATTGAAGAATTGAGAGTGTCACTGTTTGCGCAGGAATTGAAGACGCCGTATCCGGTGTCGGTGAAGAGGTTGTTGAAGGAGTGGAGTTTCTTTAGGTAATAATCTAAAATTCAATAGACTATTAAATTTTTCAAATTTATGGAGTTTAAAATGATTAAATGCTTCTTATCGCATAGTTCTAAAGATAAAGAACGTTATATAAGAATAGTTGCAGAAAATTTGAGAACAGACGCAACACTATTTGATGAAATTACTTTTGAAAAAGGTATGATGAATATTGAAGAAATTCATAATGCGCTTAATGATACATCTTTGTTTGTCATATTTTTATCTGAACACTCATTAAATTCTGATTGGGTAAGAGAAGAGCTAACATATGCAAAAGAAAAATTAGATCAAGAGCAAATAGATAGAATATATCCGATTATTATAGATGATAAAGTAAACTATAAGGATGAAAGGATTCCTGAATGGATGCGAGAAGACCTAAATATACAGCTTATCGCCTCCCCTAAAATAGCAGCTCGAAAAATCAATACTCGCCTGATCGAACTAGCATGGAAACACCATCCTAAACTTAAAGAAAGACAAGAAATTTTTGTAGGTAGAAATGATTTAATTAAAAAAATAGAAGAGCGATTAGATGACTTTGATCAAACCTATCCTATTACCCTAATTGCATCCGGACTTCCTTCAATCGGAAGGAAATCATTGCTTAATTATTCAATAAAAAAGGCAGGATTAGTTAAGGGAGCATACAAACCCATATTTATATCTTTAAATAGTCAAGATAACATAGAAGATTTTATTTTTAAACTTGCAGATAGTGGTATTTATCCTTTGTCTAATAATGAAAAAAATCAATATTAAATGATAACTTACAAAGAAAAATTGAAATACTAAAAAGAATTATCTGTCAGATAAATAATGAAAATGAAAAGATTCTTATAGAAGATTATGGTGTACTTGTACAGAGAGATGGCTCTATTATTGACTGGTTTAATGATATATTATTATCCTTTGATAATAGACTATTATTTTGTATAGCTTCACAATTTAGATTAAACCCAATTCTATATAGAAAATATCCAAAAATATTTTCTGTATCAGTAAAAGAATTAGAACGCCCAGAAAGAAATGGCTTATTGAATAGATATTCTTCTTTTCAAAATATACGAGAATCGCTTTCTGCCGACGACATGCAATTCTTCTCCGATCTTCTTACAGGGTATCCAGAACAAATTTTTTTTGCAGTCGATCAAATTAAAGAACAAGGAATTATTTCTGCGAAAAAGAATTCTCATATCATCCAACAATATTCTTCTGATAAAGCGAAAGTAATTTTTGATATCTATAAAGATAATGAAGAAATTAAAGAACTTATACTTCTTCTTTCAAAATTTGAATTTATTAGTTATGAAGTTCTATTTAAGATAGTCCCAGAAGAAAAATATTTTCCTTTGTTACAAGAATTAATTACAAATTCAATATGTGAATATATTGGAAAAGTTTCTGAATATATTAGACTAAATGAAGTATTACGTGACTATATTAGCAGAAATAGATTTGAATTAAATGCTGAATTTAATAAATCAATACAGAGTTATGCACAAAATTTCATCTCTAATTTTAATGATGATGGTTTTGATATTTCTGGATATTTTTTATCAGCTAAAGAAAATTTATTAACCAACAGTTCTGATGCATATAAATTTATTCTACCTTCGATATTTATTAGTACTATTAAAAAATTATATGACGAAGATAGAAACTACGATGAAGCCATCTCACTAGCAAACAGAGTTCTTTCAAATGAAAGAACTCTGCATAAGAATACAATAAACTTTGTTCGATTTTTAAAATGTCAGGCATTAGCTAGAAAAGGTATGAATGATGAGTTTTTTCAAGAAGTTCATAAAATCCATGATGAAGGTGAAAAAGAATTTTTGATTGGCTTTTTCTACAGATTACGAGGCAAAACTCAACAGTCAGAAAATCATCTCATCAAATCATTAGAATATAAAAAATTTAATGATCCAAAGGTACGTGGTGAACTAATTCGAATATATATTCAAAATGAAGAGTATGATAAAGCTTATGCCTATTCGAAAGAGAATTATGAAAATAGACCGGGGAACATCATTAACGCCAATGATTATTTCATATGTATTTTAATGAAAGATGATGAAAGAATCCATGTTAATGAATTAAATTCCATAATAAAAAAACTATCAATTGATCCATCAAATAAAGCTCAAGAAGTCGTTTTGTCAATGCAAGCTAGAGTTTCTTTTTTCTATAAAAAAGACCATGAAGATAGTTTTAATATAATTGATAAGGCTATTGCTAAATTTCCTCAAGTAACTTATCCTTTACTAACCAAAGCAGATTTGGCTGCTAGCTGTAGAGATACCAAGAGATTACAGGAAGCAATTGATAAGTTGGAGAAGTTGGTAAATAAAAGTGCGCAAACATATCGTTCATTTATCCGGTTTAAAGCAATATTACTTACACTAACTAACAATATGCAAGCAGCTTTATCCCTAATCGATAGTGAGTTAAATGGATTAAATCCAATATCTATCCATAAATTTAAGGAAAAACTAAAACAGTTATTTGAATCTTCATAAACTATTTCCCTTTACAACTAAACCAAAGGCCGTCTGAAAGTATTTCCCAACTTTCAGACGGCCTTTTTATATTCATATTTCTGTTTATTTTTCCAACCGTGCAATCAGTTCATCAGCTAAGTCCAGATAAGCTTGGGTGCCTTTGGCGTGGGCGTCGTAGGCGAGGGCGGGGAGGCCGTGGCTGGGGGCTTCGGCTAGGCGGATGTTGCGGGGGATGACGGTGTCGAAGAGCAGGTTGCCGAAGTGTTGTTTGAGCTGTTCGCTGACTTCGACGACGAGGCGGCTGCGGCTGTCGTACATGGTGCGGACGATGCCGGTTACATCGAGGTCGGGGTTGATGGCTTGGCGGATTTTGCGGACGGTGGCCACTAAGTCGGAAATGCCTTCGAGGGCGTAGTATTCGCAAAGCATGGGGACGATGACGCCGTTGGCGGCGACCAGGCCGTTGAGGGTGAGCAGGGTCAGGGATGGGGGGCAGTCGATGAGGACGTAGTCGTAGTTGTCGGCAACGAGCTGCAGGGCGTTTTTGAGGCGGATTTCGCGTGCGATTTCTTGGACGAGTTCGACTTCTGCGCCGGCAAGTGTGCGGTTAGCGCCCAATACGTCGTAGCCGCCTTCTTTGCTGCGGACGACGGCGTTGGGGATGTCGGTTTCGCCGAGTACAACTTGGTAAACGCCGTTTTCGATGGTGGCTTTGTTGATGCCGCTGCCTGTGGTGGCGTTGCCTTGGGGGTCGAGGTCGACGACGAGGACGCGGCGGCCTTTGGAGGCTAGGGAGGCGGCTAGGTTGACGGTG
Source organism: Neisseria sp. P0001.S007 (assembly GCF_051963655.1). Classification (NCBI taxonomy): domain Bacteria; kingdom Pseudomonadati; phylum Pseudomonadota; class Betaproteobacteria; order Neisseriales; family Neisseriaceae; genus Neisseria; species Neisseria sp. P0001.S007. The sequence continues at coordinate 53,472 of NZ_JBQCUB010000010.1, forward strand.
GTGGTGGTTTTGCCGACTCCGCCTTTTTGGTTGGCGACGGCGAGGATTTGTGCGCTCATGTGCTTTGCTGTCGTATTAAGTGTGGATGGCTGGATTGTACCGTTATTCGGTATGCTTGGGTTGTTTTCAGACGGCCTTTTTGCGGATGATGACGATATGGCGTTCGGCATTGAGTTGGGGGACGTGCAATGCTTCGACTTTTTCGACGGCGACGCTTTCGGGCAGTTTATCGATTTCTTCTTGCGGGTATACGCCTTTCATGGCTGCCCAGTAGCCGCCGTCTTTGAGGAGGTGCTCGGTCCAGTTGACGAAGTCGGCGAGTTCGGCAAAGGCGCGGCTGGTGATGACGTCGGCGCGGCAGTCGGCGGCGGCTTCTACGCGGCCGCTGATGACGCGGACGTTTTTAAGGTCGAGTTCGATGACGGCTTGTTGCAGAAAGGCGGTTTTTTTGGTGTTGGCATCGAGGAGGGTGATGTCGAGGTCGGGACGGCAGATGGCGGTGGGTATGCCGGGCTGTCCGCCGCCGGAGCCGACGTCGAGCATGGTTTGCGCGTGTTCGATATAGGGCAGGAGAGTCAGGCTGTCGAGCAGGTGATGGCTGACGGTTTGGGCGGGATCGCGCAGGGCGGTCAGGTTGTAGGTTTTGTTCCACTTTTGCAGCAGGGCGGCATAGTCTAGGAGTTTGGCCTGTTTGGCTTCGTCGATGTCCAAACCCAGTGCCTGTATGCCGTCGCGGAGCTGTTGCGCCTGATTCATTTGTTATTCCTTATTGGTTAAAACGCGTTGGATGTAATGGTAACGGAAAGCATGCCGTCTGAAAATGTTTGCGCCTGTTGAATCAACGTTTCATCTTGTGAAAGACGATGGGCTGCTCCGGCGCGCGCGTGAGCTGTTTGGGCAGGGTCAGCATGGCGATGATCCATACGGAGAGGGTGTAGTAGAACACGCCTTGCCCACGCATGCCTGCCAATGCGGCATTGCCTAAGATGGCTTCAAAAATCAAGCCTGCCACCGCTGAGGCACACGCTGCGACACCGGCAAGGAAGATGGCGTAACGCGAATGCCGGCGCATCATTTTTTTATACGCCAGCTTGGTCAGTCCGCCGGCAATCGGCAGGTTGAGGAAGGCAAACATGCCGCAGACAAACCATGCAACGGAATCCTGCCAACCGCTTTGCCATGCCCATGTGCCGTCTTTGACCGTTATCAGCAGGCCTTGGCCGTCTGAAAAGGCGATTTGCACGATATTGTGCAATATCATCGCCAGCGGCAGGGTGAGGAACATCAGTGCGACCAATAGGGGGCGGTAGGGTTTTTCTTGTGTCAGATACATGGCGGTTTGCCTTGTTGTGGGATAAGTCGAAATGATAGCAGATTGGCGGTTGATTCACGTTTGTTAGCGCTGAAATTGCTGACAAAAACGGTCAATTAAAAAAGAAATGAAAAATTCTTTTTTCTTAGCAAACGTTGGCGGATAAAGGTTAAGAAAACGTTTTCAGACGGCCTAATCTCTTATTTTTATATGAACCGAACAGAAAATCTTTGCATTTCTCCGTAAAATCTACTAAATTCTCAATAACATATTATAAAGACCTGAAATCTGGAACCCAAACCGAAACTGCCTTCCGCCATTTACGCTCGGAAACTCAGCAGGCAACAAAAGTTTCACATACAACAAAAATACAAAATAATTCCTATGAAATCAGTTGTTTATAATGATAGATAACCACAAGGCAAACCATGCCTGACTTTAGTAGGAGTAAAACCATGGCTGAAGCAACCGATGTCGTATTAGTAGGCGGCGGCATTATGAGCGCTACTTTGGGCGTATTGCTCAAAGAACTCGAACCGTCTTGGGAAATCACCCTGATCGAACGCTTGGAAGATGTAGCGTTGGAATCATCAAATGCATGGAACAATGCCGGTACGGGACACTCTGCACTGTGTGAATTGAACTATGCGCCCCTGACTGCCGACGGCACGATCGATCCGACCCGTGCCCTCAATATTGCCGAACAATTCCATATCAGCCGCCAATTTTGGGCGACTTTGGTTGAAGAAGGCAAACTGACCGACCGCACTTTCATCAATTCCGTCCCCCATATGTCGCTGGTGATGAACACTGACCATTGCAGTTATCTGCAAAAACGTTTCGACGTGTTCAAAACCCAAAAACTCTTTGAAAAAATGGAGTTTTCTACCGACCGCGCCAAAATTACCGAATGGGCGCCGCTGGTTGTCAACGGTCGTGATGAAAGCCAACCCATTGCCGCCAACTACTCCGCCGAGGGTACGGACGTTGATTTCGGTAATCTGACCCGCCAAATGGTGCAATATCTGCGCGAAAAAGGCGTGAAAATGGAATTCAACCGCCATGTTGAAGACATCAAACGCGAATCTGACGGCGCGTGGGTACTCAAAACCTGTAACACCGAAAACCATGAAGACCATTTGACCCTCCGTACCCGCTTCCTCTTCCTCGGTGCAGGCGGCGGCGCACTGACCCTGCTGCAAAAATCCGGTATTCCGGAAGGCAAAGGCTACGGCGGCTTCCCTGTTTCCGGCCTGTTCTTCCGCAACAGCAACCCTGAAACTGTTGCCCAACACAATGCCAAAGTGTACGGCCAAGCTTCCGTTGGCGCGCCTCCTATGTCCGTTCCACACTTGGATACCCGCAACGTAAACGGCGAACGCCATCTGATGTTCGGCCCATACGCAGGCTTCCGCCCCAACTTCCTCAAACAAGGCTCGCTCATGGATCTGCCGATGTCCATCCAAATGGACAACCTTTATCCTATGCTCCGCGCCGGTTGGGCTAATATGCCGCTGACCAAATATCTCTTGGGCGAATTGCGTAAAACCAAAGAAGAACGCTTCGCTTCGCTCTTAGAGTATTATCCGGAAGCCAATCCTGACGATTGGGAACTGATTACCGCCGGTCAACGCGTACAAATCATCAAAAAAGACCCGAAAAAAGGCGGCATACTCCAATTCGGTACCGAAATCGTTGCCCATGCCGACGGCTCGCTGGCCGCATTGCTGGGCGCGTCTCCAGGCGCATCAACCGCCGTGCCTTTGATGATTAAGCTGATCAACCAATGCTTCCCGGGCCGTATCGAGGCATGGTCAGGCCGTCTGAAAGAATTGGTGCCCGGCTACGGTATCAAGCTGAACGACAATCCGACTTTGGCGGACGAAATCATCAGCCACAATGCGTCCGTTTTGGGCATTCATCACTAAATTGAAGCAGACACAAAGGCGGGCATTCTTGCCCGCCTTTTTTCAAACCATTAAAATAGCGGCATTCAGGCCGTCTGAAATCTAATCTGCGACAGCATGTTGCACGATTCAAACTCGAAAATCAGCCCCAATAGAAAAACGCCATGACCGATATTCTCAACAAAATCCTTGCCACCAAAGCAGAAGAAGTGGCCGCCCAAAAAGCCGCCGTTTCCTTGGAAGACATCAAAGCCCAAGCGCAGGCTGCTGCGCCGGTTCGTAGCTTTATCGGCTCGATCCGTGAAAAACACGCGCAGAATCTGCCCGCCATTATTGCCGAAGTCAAAAAAGCCAGCCCAAGCAAAGGCCTGATCCGCCCTGATTTTCATCCTGCCGAAATCGCCGTTGCCTATGAAAAAGCCGGCGCGGCCTGTTTGTCCGTGTTGACGGACGAACCTTATTTCCAAGGCTCACCCGAGTATTTGAAACAGGCGCGTGCGGCTGTGGCGCTGCCGGTCTTGCGTAAAGATTTCATCATTGACGAATACCAAATCTATCAGGCGCGCGCGTGGGGTGCGGATGCGGTTCTTCTGATTGCCGCCGCCTTGGAAGCAGAGCAGCTTGAGCGTTTTGAAGCCGTTGCCCACGAATTGGGCATGACTGTCTTGTTAGAATTGCACGATGCGTCCGAGCTGGAAAAATGCCGCAACATGACCACGCCGCTGTGGGGCGTCAACAACCGCAACCTGCGTACGTTTGAAGTGACCCTGCAACAAACCCTCGATCTCTTGCCTGAATTGAACGGTAAAACCGTTGTAACCGAAAGCGGCATCCGCAACAAAGAAGACGTCGATTTCATGCGCGGCCACGGCGTGCATACTTTCCTGATCGGCGAAACCTTTATGCGTGCCGAAGATATCGAAGCCGAAGTCAAAAAACTGTTCTAAACCTAAAAAATATCAGGCCGTCTGAATTTTCAGACGGCCTGAATCCATTGGAGACGAGAAAAAATGTTTACCGTACAACGCATTTATGCTTATCAGCCGAATCCCGAACAGACCGCCGTCTTTATCGACCGCCTTTATCCGCGCGGCGTCCATAAAGAAGTTTTCGCTACGGCGATTTGGCTCAAAGACATTACGCCCAGTGCAAACCTGCGCCGCTGGTATCATGAAAATCCGGCTGAGAATTTTGACGGTTTTGTCAGCCGTTATCACGAAGAGCTGCAAGGCGATACCGAGCAGGCCGCGATCAAACGGCTGCTGGATTTGGAGCGGCAACACGGCAATATCCTGCTGCTGACCGCCGTCAAAGATCCCCGGCATTCCCACGTCTCTGCGCTGGCTCAATTTTTGGGCACAACGTTTGAATATCGCGATTAAAAAATCAGTGTTTGGGCTGAATACAAAAAGGCCGTCTGAAATTAAGGTTTCAGACGGCCTGCTATTTTCAAATCAAGAAGGATAACGGTGTGCCACCAATTTTCCGTCTATGTATTCGCCGATATAGACTTGCGAGGCTTCAAGGTGGAGGCGGTCGAGTTCTTGTTGCAGCCACTCTTCATCACGCTTAATGATTTCGAGGATGTCGGGGTCGACTTGGCCGTCTGTAATCAGTGGATAGCGCATGCTTTCGTCGCCGTACTTAATGACGGCGAGCTGGCCGTTTTGTTCCATCACGGCACGTTTGACGGCAGAGATTTCGTAGATGCCGGCGGCGCGGAGTTTGAACATGAGGTCGTGTGCGCTGATGCCGTTTTTCATGCATTCATCGGTTTGGATTTTGCCGTTGACGATAACCCAGACGGATTTGCCGTCAATGATGGATTTGACCCAGCGGTTGTGGTTTTTGATGAATTTCAGGCTCAAGACCAACAGCGTCCACAAAATCAGCACGAGGAAAAATTGCAACAGGCCGACGCTGTCGCTGTAAATCACGCCACCGATGATGCCGCCGAGTACATAGTTTTGCACTTGGTCCATGGCGGAGGTCGGCGCGAGGTTGCCTTTACCTAAGAGGTTGATTTGCAAAATCAAACCTAAAATACCCATCAGCAGTTTGAGGGCGAGCAGGGAGTATGCTTCCATGTGTGTGTATCCTGTTATTCTTTATCGATGAGTTCGATATTGTTGTTGACCAAATTGATGGGCGTCAGCGTGTAGGCGGAGAAGTCTTGATTGAAATGGACTTCGTAATATTGGCTTTTGATGCCGACAATCATGCCGTTGAACAGGCGCGTGCTGTTGACGATGATGTCTTGTTTTTCAACTTTTTGGTTTTCAATCAAGGCATTGAGAAAACCCACCATGCGCGAAGTATCGGCGGCAAAGTTTTGACGCTCGCTGTATGAAAGATATTGCGTGCCGCAGATGAGGATGAGCAACAACAGCGCAATAATGCTCAGGTCGCGGTATTTGGTGTCCATACGGTGGCGCAGGTATTGCGATACGGCGAGCAGGAGGATGACGAGGGCGGCGAAAATCAGGACGTATTTCAAGTAGTCGTTGAAATACATATGGTTTTCAAGATAAAAGTGGGAAAAGAATTTCATGGTATTTGATAAATTTGGGAAGGGTAATAAGGCCGTCTGAAACTTAAATTTCAGACGGCCTCGTCTATTAAACAAGGATGTTGCGTCAAGGTTTCGGATAAAGCATACATGGTGCTTCCTGAAGTAGTATCAGTTGATAAATCCGTCGTCTTTCATTTTCTTTTCGGCAAAATACTGGCTGATGACCAGCAAACTGGCCAGAATGATAATGAAAAGACCTGCCATGGTCAGGGTGATTTTGAAAAACAAATCGGCGTCGATAAAGGCAAACCACAGTTGCAAAATCAAGAGCAACACCCAGCCGACGAACAATCCGAGACAGGCATAGACGCCGAGTTTAAACACGTTCTTTTTCCAAAATGACGACGTAGGCTTCACGCACGAAAAACAGCAGCATGCGGCGTTGGTCTTTTTCCATGGTAACGACCTTCCAGCCTTGCGAAGCGTGGCTGTTGAGGAAATCGCTGAATTTGACCGGATTGATTTTGGCGCTGCCGAAAACCAAACTGGACAGCAGGTTCTCTTGATAAATGACGGCTTTATATTCTTTCATTTTATTCCTTTAAAAATAAGGGGGCTTTAAAGCCCCCTCATTCTACTCCTTATTATTCAACTGCGGTAATACGGAGCCTTCGCCCAATGCCAACAAACCGCTTTGCGAGTAAATACCCAGTTTGGCGCGGGTGTCGGTGATGTCGAGGTTGCGCATGGTCAGTTGGCCGATGCGGTCGAGCGGTGTGAACGCTGCGTCTTCGACTTTTTCCATGCTCAGGCGTTCGGGTTGGTAGGTCAGGTTGGGCGATTCGGTGTTCAGAATCGAGTAGTCGTTGCCGCGACGCAGCTCGAGGGTAACTTCACCGGTAATGGCTTTGGCGACCCAGCGTTGGGCGGTTTCGCGCAACATGAGGGCTTGGCTGTCAAACCAGCGGCCTTGGTAGAGCAGACGGCCGAGGCGCAGGCCGTTGATGCGGTATTGTTCGATGGTGTCTTCGTTGTGGATGCCGGTTACCAAGCGTTCGTAGGCGATGTGGAACAATGCCATGCCCGGGGCTTCGTAGATGCCGCGCGATTTGGCTTCGATGATGCGGTTTTCGATTTGGTCGCTCATGCCCAAACCGTGGCGGCCACCGATGCGGTTGGCTTCGAGGAAGAGTTCGACGGGGTCGGCGTATTCTTTGCCGTTCAATGCAACCGGCACGCCTTCTTCAAAGCGCACGCTGACTTCTTCGGGTTTGACTTCGACGTTTTCGTCCCAGAAGGCAACGCCCATGATGGGTTTGACGATTTTGATGCCGCTGTTGAGGAATTCCAAGTCTTTGGCTTCGTGGGTGGCACCCAGCATGTTGGAGTCGGTGGAGTAGGCTTTCTCCACCGACATTTTGTAGTTGAAGCCGTTGGCAATCAGAAATTCGCTCATTTCGTGACGGCCGCCGAGTTCGTCGATAAATTGTTGGTCGAGCCAAGGTTTGTAGATTTTCAGCGCGGGATTGGTCAAGAGGCCGTAACGGTAGAAACGCTCGATGTCGTTGCCTTTGTAGGTGCTGCCGTCGCCCCAGATATTCACATCGTCTTCTTTCATGGCGGAAACGAGCATGGTGCCGGTTACGGCGCGGCCCAAAGGCGTGGTGTTGAAATAGGCGATGCCGCCGGTGGAAACGTGGAACGCGCCGCATTGGATGGCGGCAATGCCTTCGTGTGCCAGTTGTGCGCGGCAATCAATCAAGCGGGCGTTTTCTGCGCCGTACTCCATCGCTTTTTTAGGAATGGCGTTGTAATCGTCTTCGTCGGGCTGGCCGAGGTTGGCAGTGTAGGCATAAGGCAGCGCGCCTTTGAGTTTCATCCACAGCAGTGCGGCAGAGGTATCAAGACCGCCGGAGAAGGCGATGCCGACTTTTTGGCCGACGGGGAGATTTTGTAAAATGGTGTGGTTTTGGCTCATGGGAATTTCTCCAGACTTGAAAAGTTGAAACCATTATCTTATAAATGGAATATATTGTCAGCAATTAGGCCGTCTGAATGTTCGGAAGGCCGCATTAAAGAAACCTCATCATGAACGCTTTTAACCTCATCATCATCGGCGACGAAATCCTGCACGGCAGCCGCCAAGACAAGCATTTCGCCTTTTTCAAATCTTTATTGGAATCGCGCGGGCTGAAGCTCAATCAGGTGCAATATCTGCCTGATGAACCCGAATTGCTGGTCAAACAACTGCGCCGCAGTTTTTCAGACGGCCTGCCGACTTTCGTTACCGGCGGTATCGGCTCTACGCCTGACGACCACACCCGCCAAGCCGCAGCGGCTGCTTTGGATTTGCCCGTCGTCCGTCATCCTGAAGCCGCCAAGTTTATCGAAGGCGTAACCCTGAAACGCGGCGAGCCGCTTGATTCGCCGGAGCACGCCCAACGCCTGAAAATGGCGGATTTTCCCGAAGGCGCGGAATTGGTGCTCAATCCGTTTAACAACATCGCCGGATTTTCCATCCGCGGGCATTATTTCTTCCCCGGCTTCCCCGTGATGGCGCACCCGATGGCCGAATGGGTATTGGAAACTTATTACGCCGACCGCTTCAACCAAACCGAACGCGGCAGCCGCAGCGTGTATGTGTTCGACCAACCCGAATCGCGCATTACGCCGATTATGGAACATCTTGAGCGTACCTACGCTGGTATCCGTTCGTACAGCTTGCCCACCGTGGGCCGTACCGATTCAGACGGCCGTTATACTCCGCCGCATATCGAATTCGGCATCAAAGCGGAAGGCGAGGCCTGCCGCTTGCTGGATGCTGCGTGGGAAGATGCGTTGCAGGGTTTGCAGGCGATTGGCGCGACTTTGAAAGAAACGGTGGAATAATGCACTTATCCCCGGCCCAATCCAGACGCGCACTGACTTTCGCTTCTTTGCTGTTTTTACCGCCGACCCTCATTATCGGCATTTGGCTGGCGCAATATGGCGGCTTTGCTTTTGAGCCGCCGCTGATGCACGCCGTCCATGCCCACGCAGGAACATGGTTTGACCCGATTGCCACCGTGTTGCACTATCTGGGCAAAACCGCGATTGCCGTGCCGCTGATCGGTGCAGTCGCTGCAGCCCTGTATTTTGCCGATAAGAAGCGCGAAGCACTGTTTTGCGTGTTGGCGGCATTGGTGCCGACTTTGAACATGCTGATTGTGAAGGTTTGGTTTGCCCGCGAACGTCCGCTGCTTTGGCCGCGCCTGATTGAAGAGAGCAATTTTTCCTTCCCCAGCGGCCACAGTACGTTTTCCGCCGCCATTGCCGTCATGCTGATATTGCTTTGCCGCCGCACGCGCTACCGCCGCGCCGCTTGGATAGGCGGTATTTCCTTTGCCCTGTTGACCGGGTTTTCACGCATTTATTTGGGCGTGCATTATCCCACCGACGTTTGGGCAGGTTGGACAAACGGCACGCTGACTGCCTTGCTGGTGTATATGCTCATCTTCAGGCCGTCTGAAAAATAGAAGAAATAAATCATGAATACACGTTCACCCAACACGCCTTATTGGCTCAGAAACGGCCATGCCGAGACCCTGTTTGCCAAGCTGCTGCAAGGCAAGGCGCCCGACTACCGCCGCGAGCTTCTGCCCGACAGCACCGGCAAAACCCAAGTTGCCTACGATTTTGTCGACAGCGCCGATCCCGATGCGCCGTTGGTGGTTTTGTTCCACGGACTGGAAGGCAGCAGCGAGAGCCATTACGCGGTCGAATTGATGAAAGCCGTGCAGCAGCGCGGTTGGAACGGCGTGGTTGCCCATTTCCGCAGTTGCGGCGGCATAGAAAACACAGCGCCCGTGTTCTACCACCTCGGCGATACGCCTGAAATCGCCTTTATGCTCAACACGCTGGCACAACGCTATTCAACCATCTATGCCGTCGGCGTTTCTTTGGGGGGTAATGCCTTGGCCAAATATTTGGGCGAACAGGGCAGCAATGCCGTTCCGCATGCTTCTGCCGTCGTTTCCGCACCGGTTGATGCCGTGGCGGCCGGTACGCGTTTTGATCAGGGCATGACGCGACTGATTTACACGCGCTATTTTTTAAATTCGCTGTTGCCGAAAGCCCAGGCGATTCCTCAGTTTCAGACGGCCTTAAGCCAGCAAAACTGCAAAACGCTTGGCGATTTTGACGACCGCTTTACCGCGCCGCTACACGGTTTTGCCGACCGCCACGATTACTACCGCCGCAATTCCTGCAAGCCGTTCCTGAAAGGCGTGGATACGCCGTTGCTGTTGCTTAATGCCGTCAACGACCCTTTCCTGCCGCCGGAAGCCCTGCCGACCTGGCGGGACGTGTCCTCGGCTGTTACGCTGCTGCAACCGGCATACGGCGGTCATGTCGGCTTTGTCAGCCGCAATCAAGGCCGTCTGAATCTGCAATGGCTGCCGCAAACCGTGTTGAACTATTTCAAACAGTATCAGCCGTAAATGAAAAAGGGCATGTATGCGACATGCCCTTAGGGTATAGAAAGTAAAAAGGCCGTCTGAAAAGAGTTTCAGACGGCCTTTTGAATAGCTTGATTATTTGCCTTTGTCGGCTTTGGCTTCTTTTTTCAGAGAAGCGTACAACTCAGGGTCGCGGTTTTTCAGCAGGGAAGCAACGGCCAAGTCGTCACGGTTAACTTTAGCCAAATCTACGCGCTCGATGTGTACCAAACGCAGCAATTCGCGTACAGGTTTAGGCATATTGCGGCCGGACTCGTAACGGGAACCACCGGATTGAGTCACACCAATGCGACTCCAGAAGTCCATTTGGTTCAGGCCGAGTTTTTTACGGATATCGCGGATATTTTCAATTTTTTCGAACGATTTCATGAATCTTCCTTATTGTGGTATTTAGTGTATGCCATTAGGCATAAAAAAGGTCTGCAAGAATGCCGGCATCCTTTTCCCTATTGTTTTTTGGGGTGATATGTGGGCGTATTGCAAATGGCTGATCTAGATAATTAGACAGTATATTCGAAAGAAGTTTTCTGCTGTCTGCCATAATTTGTGTAAATATTTCTTAATTCATTATTTCAGTAAAATTTTGTTATATAAATCATTAAATTATGCGGTTATCTTAGATATGGCATAAGCAAATTTTTACATAATTAAACAATTCAATCTGGGTAAAAACTTAATTTCGAGTTTTTATTCGGTTTTCTGGATTGAGAATGCGAATAAATTTTAGGCCGTCTGAATCTATGTTTTCAGACGGCCTGAAGGTTTTTTCAAGGTTAAGGCTTACCGCTGGCAGGGCTGACGGTGAGGATTTCGTAGCCGGTTTCGGTAACCAAAACTTCGTGTTCCCATTGGGCGGAGAGGGAGCGGTCTTTGGTGACCACTGTCCAACCGTCGTTCAGGATGCGCAGATGGCGTTTGCCTTGGTTGATCATCGGCTCGATGGTGAAAATCATGCCCGGTTTGAGGACGAGGCCCTCACCTTTGCGGCCGTAGTGGACCACTTGCGGCGCTTCGTGGAAACCGCGGCCGATGCCGTGTCCGCAGAATTCCTGTACGACGGAGTAGCCGGCATTTTCGGCAACCTGTTGGCAGGCATAGCCGACATCGCCGAGGGTAGCGCCGGGTTTGACCGCTTCGATACCCGCCATCATGGAGGCGTGGGTCACGTCGATCAGGCGTTGGGCAATCGGGGAGACTTTGCCGACGGTAAACATACGGCTGGAATCGCCGTGGAAGCCGTCTTTTTTAATGGTCAGGTCGATGTTGACGATGTCGCCTTCTTTCAGCGGCTTGTCATCGGGAATGCCGTGGCAGATGACGTGGTTGACGGAGGTGCAGCAGGATTTCGGGTAGGGCGGGTTGCCGTAGTTGAGGGGGGCGGGATAACCGCCTTGGACGTTGACGTGGTAATCGTAAACGAGTTTGTCGATTTCGTTGGTGGTGACGCCGGGTTTGACGAATTGGCCGATGTAGTCGAGGGCTTCGGCGACCAAGCGGCCGAGTTCGCGCATTTTTTCGATTTCTTCGGGGGTTTTGATGATGACTTTGTCCATGAGGTTTCCTTCTTGTTTCAGACGGCATGGGGGCCGTCTGAACGGGACGGGTGTGCCGTCTGTTTAAAACAGGTTGTCGAGATTGTCTTTGTTGCGCGGTTTGGTTTGTGGTTTGGTCTCAGGCTCGGCTTTGGGAGTCGGTTTGGACTCGGGGGCTTTGGCTTTTGCCGGTTTGTTTTCTGCTGCTTGTGCGGCCGGTTTGCTGTCTGCGGCTTTGTTTGCTACCGGCTGGCTGTCTGTTTGAGGTGTGTTTGGAGCGGCAGGGCTGCTGTTGTCGGATTGTGTTTTTTCTGATTTGTCGGTTTCGGCGCGTTTGTTTTCTGTGCGTTTGCTGCGGTGTGTAGTGGGGCGGTCATTTTTTACACCTTCTTCCGCTTTTTCGCCTTTTTCGTTTTGTGGGACAACAGGATTGCCGGAGGCGGTTTTCGCGTCGCCTTCTTGGGCGGGTTGGACGGTTTCAGGTTCGACTGCGCCGTTGGGGCGCCAAACTTCAATGCGTGTATCGGTTTGTTCGGCAGGGCTTTTTTCGGGTACGTCGGTTTTACCGGAGTTTAGGGTGCTGAATACGCCGGCGACAAGGGCTGCGACGGCGATAAAGCTGACAAGGAATAAAGCGCGGATTAGGTGTTTGGGCTTAAGTTGGAAAGGGGTTTTATTATTCTTGGACATGATGGGTCAGGTAATCGTTGGAGGAATGGCCGTCTGAATATTCAGACGGCCCCGGGTTGCCTGTGAATCAGTTGGCAACGTAGTTTTGATAGAGGGTCACGACTTTTTGTACGCCGACGGTCGTGCTGACTTTTTGGGTCACGCGAGCTTGCTCGTCGGGCGTGAGGATACCCATGACATAGGTCACGTTGCCGTAAGTTACGATTTTGACACGTGCTTGGGTGGCCGGGCTGAGGCCCAACAGGGCGGCGCGGACTTTGGATGTGCCCCAGGTGTCGTTGGTCACGTCGCCGAGCGAACGCGCTTGCGAGGCGACGGTAATGTAGTTGTACACGCCTTCTGCGGCTTGTTCGGAACGGGCGATACGTTCAACAAATTGTTTTTCGCCTTCGGTGGCCACTTGGCCGAGCAGGAGCAGGTGGCGGTTGTAGCCGACAACGTTCAGTTTGGGCTTGTAGCCTTCGACTTGGTTGTTCTGGCGCAGGTAGGAGCGTGCGGTGGTTTCGACACGCAGGGCCATAACGTTGTCGTCGGTTTGCGCGCCTGTGGTGCGGCGGTCGACGGCGGATTTGGTGCCGACGGCAGCACCGCCGATCAGTGCGCCGACGCAGCCGCTCAGACTCAGGCTCAAGAGGGTCGCTGTCAGAACGGGGAGGGCGTAGCGTTTGATATTCTTCATATCCTTTTCCTTGGGTATGGACGGTTGGGCGTTCAGACGGCTTTTAAGGGATGGGCCGTCTGAAAAGAAAGGGTTACATGCCTTCAAGCAGGGCGGAGTCGATACAGTCGCACATGGCGTGTATCAGCAGGATATGGTTTTCCTGAACGCGGGCGGTGCGCGGATAAGGGACGTTGAGCAAAACGTCGGTATCTTTGAGCATGGCGGCGATTTTGCCGCCGTCGCGTCCGGTCATGGCGATGACGTGCATATCGCGTTCGTGTGCCGCTTTGATGGCTTCGATGACGTTGGCGGAATTGCCGGAGGTGGAGATGCCGACCAATACGTCGCCGGCACGTCCGAGCGCGCGCACTTGTTTGCTGAATACGTGGTCGAAACCGTAGTCGTTGCCGATGGCGGTCAGTGCGGAAGTATCCGTCGTCAGCGCGACAGCCGCCAATTCCATACGTTCTTTTTCAAAACGGCCGGTCATTTCTGCGGCGAAGTGTTGCGCGTCGGCAGCCGAACCGCCGTTGCCACAGGCTAGGATTTTGCCGTCGTTCATCAGGCATTGCAGCATCAGCTCGGCGGCCTGTGCGGTCGGCTCGACCAGTACTTTTTCGGCTTCCTGCTTGGCGCGGATGCTCTCGGCAAAATGTGCGGAAACGCGTTCTTGTAATGTTGTCATGAGGTTAACCTGTAATATTTTGAATCCATTCGGGTTGGCCGTCACCCTCGATCAGTACCGCATCCAGGCGGCAGGGCGCATGGTTTAACCCGTGCTTTTGCAGATAATACTCTACACTTCGTTGCAATTTCAATAATTTGGACGGTGAGATGCTGTATGCGGCACCACCGAAACCTCGGTTTTTGCGGTATTTTACTTCAACAAACACAATCGTACCGCCGTTTTTGACGATTAAATCGATTTCGCCGTAGGCGCAATGCCAGTTCCGCGCCAGCAGCGAGCAGCCTTTGCCCAGCAGGAATACCAGCGCCGCATCTTCGGCCGCCGCCCCCTGTTTGTGGTTTAAGCGCATGAAAAGTTTACCCGTTATATAATCATTGTTTTTAAAGAGACGCCGTTTCAGACGGCCTTGAATCTATGTACACAAAACACCTGCAAAAAGCAGTCGACAGCATCGAAAAACAGACATTATACGTTGTCGCCACACCCATCGGCAATTTAGCCGACATAACGCTGCGCGCACTGGCCGTTCTGCAAAAGGCCGACATTATCTGCGCCGAGGACACCCGTGTTACCGCCCAGCTTTTGAGCGCATACGGCATTCAGGGCAAACTCGTGAGCGTTCGCGAACACAACGAGCAGCAAATGGCCGACAAAATCATCGGCCATCTTTCAGACGGCCTGAGCGTCGCCCAAGTTTCGGATGCGGGTACGCCAGCGGTGTGCGATCCGGGTGCGAAACTTGCCGCCCGCGTGCGCGAAGCCGGATTTAAAGTGGTGCCTGTGGTCGGCGCAAGCGCGGTCATGGGGGCGTTGAGCGTGGCCGGTGTGACGGAATCCGATTTTTACTTCAACGGTTTCCTGCCGCCTAAGGCCGGCGAACGCCAAAAACTGTTGACCAAATGGGTGGAAGCCGATTTTCCGATTGTGATGTTTGAAACGCCGCACCGTATCGAAGCAAGCCTTGCGGATATGGCCGCGCAGTTCCCCGAACGCCGTTTGACATTGGCGCGCGAAATTACCAAAACGTTTGAAACCTTCCTCTGCGGCACGGTTGCCGAAATTCAAGCCGCCCTTAAAAATGACAGCAACCAAACGCGCGGCGAGATGGTGCTGGTGTTGCACCCTGCGGTGAAAGAGAAGCACAGCGATTTGCCCGAAGCGGCGCAAAATACCATGAAAATCCTTGCGGCCGAGTTGCCGACCAAACAAGCCGCCGAGCTTGCCGCCAAGATTACCGGCGAAAGCAAAAAAACCTTGTACGATTTAGCGTTGGAGTGGAAACGGATTTCAGACGACGCTTGAGGTCTTGTAGGCTTATTTCTCTCAACCTGTGGTGTAAACAACGCGACGATTTCCTACAGGTAAGGCTGGGTATTGTTCGTTATCCGTTTGCCGGTTCTACAGGCTTTATATAGGTAAAGTTCTGTTTGCCGCATTGCTCCCCCCCCCCCCTTGTAATTTACAATGACACTGCATACAACTAGTATGTTCTTAAATCTTTCAATCTACGGGAGTGGACTTATGAAACAAAACATCATCGTTGCCTTATTCGACATCTCCAGCGAAGCTTATCAAGCCTTTTCTGAATTGAAAGCTTACTCGCAGACAACAGATGCTTTGGTGGCACAAGCCGTTTTGGTTAAAAAGGAAAATGGTCTGATTATCCCAGCAGAAAGCACCGACTTTACCGCCAATACGGTCGAAGGCACATGGACGGGCGGCCTCATTGGTTCGCTGGTCGGCATCCTCGGCGGTCCTATCGGTGTTCTGTTGGGTGGAGCTACTGGCGCACTCATCGGCAGTGATGTAGGCACTGCCCAAACATTGGGAGAGGGGGCGTTGCTGGAAAATACAGCCAAAAAACTGGATAACGGCAGTACTGCAATCATTATTTTGGCGCAAGAATCCGACGAGGCTGTATTGGATGCTTTCTTCCACCGTTTCAAAACCGTTATTCTCCGGCAAGATGCAGCCGTTGCCCAACAGGACGTATTGGCAGCAATAGAAGCGCAGGAAGAAGTGGCACGTCAGGCACACGAAGCTTGGAAAAAACAGCGCAAAGCCGAACGCAAAGAGAAAGTGGAAGCCTTCAAGGCCGACATCAAACAAAAATTCGACGAATTGGCAGCCAAGTTGAAATAACACTGCCACCAACCCAAGGTATGTAACCGCTCAAATTTTCCGTTTCGGATGCATGCCAAACCGGTTTGAGGCTACCTGAAAATCTATTTTTCAGGTAGCCTCTCCCTTTTTCATGCCCCGAGACCTTTGCAAAGGTCTCAACCTATGTTATTGCGAAGGTCTCGGCCTTTTTATAATTGGATTTTAGATTGATCCAATAGGTTCAATACGCTTCTAAGTTTGCATTTCAGACGGCCTTGATGTTTGGCGAACCTGCTTCAACGTTGCCATGCGCTGCGCAAATATTCGATGCAGTCGGTCAGGGCGTAAAACGGGGCGTTGCCGTGATTGGCGTTGGGGTAGAGGGTAAAGCGGACATCCGCGCCGAGGTGGTGCAAAGTGCCGGCAAGGATTTTGGCTTGTGCGACCATGCCGTGGCTGGTTTGGTCGGGGCGGTTGTTTCTGCCTTCATATTCGCCTGCGCCAAGGCGGATGCCGATTCCTTGCGGTAAAGTGTCGGGCAGCCAATCGAGTACGCGGCGGTCTTGCCACCAGATAGACGGCGAAACCAGCAAATAATGGCGGAATCGTTCGGGACGGGTGAATAGGGAATAGAGGCCGTACAAGGCACCGAACGAATGGCCGAAGACGGCTTGGTTTTGGGTATCGATGCGGTATTTGCTGTTGAGCAGGGCGGAGAGTTCGTCATCGATAAAGTGGCTGAAGCGGTCGGCTTGGCCGTATTGTTTGCGTTCGGATTCGGGCGCGTTGTCGGGCAGCGGCGGCGTGTAGTCGAGGGCGCGTTGGCTTAAGTCGCGGATGGTGCCGCCGGTGTAGCCGATACCGACAATCAGACAGGCGGCATGGCTTTTGGTAATGGGATTGATGAGCAGGGATTGCGCCATATTGAGGATGGCGGGGAAAAAGGCATCTCCGTCAAGAATATACAGTACGGGATAGCCGCCTGCCGGACGCTCGCCGAGTGCCGCGGCTTGAATGCGGTAGGTGCGGCCGGTGTGGGCGGAGGTAATGGCGGTTTCTTCGGCTTGCAGCAGGGTGGCGGTTTGCCAGTTGGGACGGATAGGCATGATGGGGTGCTTTAATCAATGGGTTGCTTAAGTAAAAGGAGAAAAGGCCGTCTGAATAATCGGTTTCAGACGGCCTTATTGTACGGATTTCTGCTTTTTTAACAATACGCGCGATTAGCGTACGTCAACGTAGGAGCTGCTGTGCAGTTCGCGCAGGAGGTTGGTGGTCGCCTGTTGTGCTTTTTGTTGGGACAGGTATTGGCGGACGGCGTTTTGTTGGCGCTCTTCAGGCGTACCTGCTTCGCGGACGTCGTTCAGCTTGATGATGTGCCAGCCGAATTGGGTGCGGACAGGGGCGCTGATTTGGCCGGGTTTGAGTTTGTGGACGGCTTCTTCAAACGGGGCAACCATCATGCCGTCGGCAAACCAGCCCAAATCGCCGCCATTGCCGGCGCTGCTGTCTTGCGAATATTGGCGTGCCAAACCGCCGAAATCTGCGCCGCTGCGGGCTTGTGAGTAGATTTTGCGGATGGTGCTTTCTGCGCCGACGGCGGCATTGTCGTTGTCGGCTTTAATGAGGATGTGTTGGGCATGATATTGGCGCACAGGGTCGGCTTCGGGCAGGGTGATGCCTTGTTGTTTGGCCTGCTCGATGTAGCGTGCCACTTCGGAGTCGCTCACGCGGCTGTTTTGCATGATGGCTTGTTGGCGCACTTTTTCAACAATAATGCTGTCGGCGATGTCTTGACGGACGGCGGCAGACGGATTTTTGATGTTGGGGTTGTGCGCGATGACGGCTTCGATTTCGCTATCGGTCGCTTGGATGTTGCGGCGTTTGCCGGCTTGGAGGATCAGGGATTGGTTGATCATTTGTGCCAAAACCTGTTGGCGCAGCTCGTTGGCGTCCATTTGTGTGCCTTTCGGCATGGTTTGACGTGCCTGCGCCACGGCTTGTTCTACTTGGCGGTGGGTAATGACTTCGTTGTCGACAACTGCGGCAATGCCGTCTGAAAGATGTACGCCGCTTTGTACGGCAGGCATGGTGGTGGCGCTGACGGCAGGGGCTTTGGCTGCGCGCGCTTTGCCTGCTTTGGCTTTAGGGGCGGCGTGTGCGCCTACTGCGAGAGTGAGTGCGGCGACGAGAATCAGGGGTTTGAAGTTCATTGTTTGACTACCTCGTTGGTTTTGCTGTAACCGGGAATGGCTAAGCGGAGTTTTTCGAATGGGTTGTTGCCGATATTGCTCAAGTCTTTGAGTTGGAGGTTGAAGAATACGGCGTTTTTGTGGCTGTTTTCGCCGGTAACATAGCGTTGGCCGACCAAGCTTGCGCTCCAGCAGCCGCAGTTGCTTTTGTATTCTGCACCGATGAGCATTTCCAGCGGTTTTTTGGCTTCGATTTCGTAGTTGTAACGTGCGACGGCGTACAGGTTTTTACTCAACGGCCATTGGGCGGCAAGGTCGACTTGGCTGAGTTTGTCGTAGAAATAGTTGCCGTTGGCTTGCAGATAGATGCGCTCGTTGCGTCCGTATTTGTAGCGCGCGCTTAAGACTTTGCCGGGTTCGGGGTTGTAGGCGACCCCTGCGGCGTAGCTTTCGGCACGGCTTTGGTTTTGGTTGTAGTGGATGTCCAAGTCGATGCGGATGCTCGGGGTAATGTTGCCGTGTGCAAAGGCTACCCAGTCGGACTGGCTGCGCGGATAACGGCTGACGCTGCCGTCAGGCAGGACGTTGTCGTTTTTGAAGTAGAACTTCTGGCCGATACCTGCACGGAAGAGTTCCGCACCGGTGTTGGGGTTGAGGATGCGGCTTTGTGTGGCCAGCGTCAGGCTGTTGGCCGAATTGATGCGGTCGTTGCCCGAATACAAGTTTTCGCGGAACAGTTGCGAGTAGGTAAAGCTGTTTTCAGAGCTGTCGAAATTAGGCAGGTCGTTTTGGGACTTGGTCGGAATGTAGTTGTAAAACAGGCGCGGTTCAAGCGTTTGCAGGTATTCCCCGCCGAAGAGCTGGGCCCTGCGCTCGAAAGTCAGGCCGCTGTCGACGTTGATAATCGGTAGGACGCGGCTGACATTGCGGCCGCTTTGACCGTTGAAGCTGTTGAGGCTGTAATAAGTGGCATGTACGCCGACTTTAGGTCGGATGTAGCCCCATTGGTTGTGGAAGTCCCATTTGACGCTCGGGTAGAGTACCACGCGGCTGCCGTCTTGCTTGGTATCGTGGTCAAAGTGGGTGAATTGGCCTAATACGTTGAGCTGAGCCTTGCCGATATGGCTTTGCCAACGGCCGGTCAGACGGGGCATGATGGCATAAGGCTCGTCTTTATAACCGTCTTGGTTGGCCAGCGTTTGATATTTTTGTACGCGCAACGAGCCGTCGAAGCTGCCGCCCAACAGTTTGTCGCTGTAATTGATCCATGCCTGACGGTCTAGGTTGACGTTGCGCGCGATGTCTTCGCGGCCGTAGAAGTCGCGGTAGTAATCATCGTCGGAAACTTGGTTATAGTTGATGCCGCCGCTGATTTTGCTGTTCAGCTGCTGCTGGTGTTTCCATTTGAACTGGTAGCGGTTGTTGTGGACGCTTTTTTGGTCGTTCGGCATCCAGTCGCCATCGACTTCGCCGCTGTAATTCGGTTGCAGATAACGGACTTGGCCGCCCAGTTGCACACCTCGTTTGCTGATGATGCTCGGGCGGATGGTGGCATCCAAATTTGGGGCAAGGTTGAAGTAGTAGGGCAGGCTCAGCTCAAGGCCGTCTGAACCTGTGGCAATGGTCGGAACGAGCAGGCCGCTTTTGCGGTTGCCGTTGATGGGGAAGTCTGCCCAAGGCGTGTAGAGGACGGGGACGCCGCCGAATACGAGCGAAGCGTGTTTGGCCACGCCGATACCTGTTGACTCATCGGCTTCAATGCTTTGCGCTTGGATATACCAGCTGGCATCGCCGGGTGAACAGGTGTTGAATTTGGTATTGATGAGTTTGTAGAGGCCTTTGCCTTTGAGTTCGGCTTTTTCGCTGACACTTTGAAGGCGGCGGCCGCCTTGTTCGGTATTGAGGCGTACGGCAGTGCCGGAACCGGTTTGGTCTTTGAGGTTGTAAACCAATTGGTCGCCGGATACGGTCGAACCGTTTTGATACAGGGTAAAGCGGTCGCCGGCGGTCACGGTATCGGTGGCTTGGTCGTATTGCGCCCAATCGGCGTTGAGAACATCGGCATTGCGCTCGACAATGACGTCGCCTTCGGCACGGACGCCGACTTGGGTCTGACCTTCTATTTTATCGGCGTTGACGCGGGTGTAATCGGCGGGCAGGGCAGGCTCGCCACTGCGTTTGATTTCGGCGGTTTCGGCAGGCTTGGCATCTTCGTGGTCGCAAAACAGGCAAGTGCTGCCCAAGGAAAGCGGATCGGCTTCGCTTTGGCTGGTTTTTGCCGGTTTGGACGCAGCGGTGTGGGCAGGGGTATAGTCTTCCGCCTGCGGAACAGAAGCATCTTCCGCGCGCACGGCTGTTGCGCCAAAGCCCATAATTAAGGCGAGTACCAAGGGTTTGAGTGAAAATAAACGAGCCAAAATCGCCCCTTAAATCGGTTTGCCAGTTAGAATAGCGATTATTGTAACCTGAAATTCTGCGATACCGCTATGCAACGACAAACCGAATTACAAAACTGGCTGGAGTCTGTTTACCCGAACCAGCCGTTCGAATTGAGCTTTGCGGCAGCCGATGCCGACTTCCGCCGTTATTTCCGTGCGACGTTTTCAGACGGCCAGACTGTCATCTGTATGGACGCGCCTCCTGAGAAGATGAGTGTTGCACCTTATTTGAAAGTACAAAAACTGTTTAACATGGTCAATGTGCCGCAAGTGCTTCATGTGGATGAAGCGTTGGGCTTTATGGTGTTGAACGATTTGGGCAATACCACATTCCTGACCGCCATGAATCAGGAAAACAGCGAAACCGCCCACAAAGCCCTGCTGCTCGAAGCCATCGACGAACTGATCGAACTGCAAAAAGCCAGCCAACCCGGCAAACTGCCGGAATACGACCGCGAAGTCATGCTGCGCGAGATTAACCTGTTCCCCGAATGGTTTGTGGCCAAAGAATTGGGCCGCGAGTTGACCTTCAAGCAACGCCAGTTGTGGCAGCAAACCGTCGATACTTTGCTGCCGCCCCTGTTGGCACAACCTAAAGTTTACGTTCACCGCGACTTTATCGTCCGCAATCTGATGCTGGCAAAAGGCCGCCCGGGCGTGTTGGACTTCCAAGACGCGCTTTACGGCCCGATTTCCTATGATTTGGTGTCGCTGCTGCGCGATGCATTTATCGAATGGGAAGAAGAATTTGTATTGGACTTGGTCATCCGTTACTGGGAAAAAGCACGCGCTGCCCAGCTGCCTGTACCTGCCGAGTTTGACGAGTTCTACCGCTGGTTTGAATGGATGGGTGTACAACGCCATTTGAAAGTGGCCGGTATTTTTGCCCGCCTGTACTACCGCGACGGCAAAGACAAATACCGTCCTGAAATTCCGCGCTTCTTGAACTATTTGCGCCGCGTATCCCGCCGTTACAACGATTTGGCGCCGCTGTATGCGTTGCTGGTCGAATTGGTCGGCGATGACGAATTGGAAACAGGCTATACCTTCTAAGCTTGGTTTTTTAAGATTTGATTCCACTTTTCAGACGGCCTGATCAACAAAAGGCCGTCTGAAACCTTTACAGAACACATAAACATGACTTACATGATTTACCCCAAAACCTACGACGTGATTGTTGTCGGTGGCGGCCATGCAGGTACCGAAGCCGCGCTTGCCGCCGCACGCATGGGTGCGCAAACCCTGCTGCTTTCACACAACATCGAAACCCTCGGCCAAATGTCGTGCAATCCCTCCATCGGCGGTATCGGCAAAGGCCACCTCGTGCGCGAACTCGACGCATTAGGCGGCGCAATGGCGTTGGCAACCGACAAATCCGGTATCCAGTTCCGCCGCTTGAACGCCAGCAAAGGCGCGGCAGTGCGAGCCACGCGCGCGCAGGCAGACCGTATCCTATATAAAGCCGCCATCCGCGAAATGTTGGAAAACCAAGAAAACCTCGACCTTTTCCAACAAGCCGTCGAAGACGTCACGCTTGACGGCGAACGCATCAGCGGCGTGGTTACCGCGATGGGCGTGGAGTTTAAAGCACGCGCCGTCGTGTTGACCGCCGGCACGTTTTTGTCCGGCAAAATCCATATCGGTTTGGAAAACTACGAAGGTGGCCGCGCCGGTGACCCAGCCGCCAAATCCTTGGGCGGCCGTTTGCGCGAATTGAACCTGCCGCAAGGCCGTCTGAAAACCGGCACGCCGCCGCGTATTGACGGACGCACGATTGATTTCTCCCAACTGACCGAACAGCCCGGCGACACACCCGTTCCTGTAATGTCCGTACGCGGCAGCGCCGATATGCACCCGAGCCAAGTGTCCTGCTGGATTACGCATACCAACATGCAAACCCACGACATCATCCGCTCAGGCTTCGACCGCAGCCCGATGTTTACCGGCAAAATCGAAGGCGTGGGTCCGCGTTATTGTCCGTCTATCGAAGACAAAATCAACCGCTTCGCCGACAAAGACAGCCACCAGATTTTCCTCGAACCCGAAGGCCTAACCACGCATGAATACTATCCAAACGGTATCTCCACCAGCCTGCCGTTCGACATCCAAATCGCCCTCGTGCGCAGCATGAAAGGTCTCGAAAACGCCCATATCCTGCGCCCTGGCTACGCCATCGAATACGACTACTTCGATCCGCGCAACCTCAAAGCCAGCCTCGAAACCAAAACCATCCAAGGCCTCTTCTTCGCCGGACAAATCAACGGCACCACCGGTTACGAAGAAGCCGCCGCGCAAGGCCTGCTCGCAGGCGCAAACGCCGTGCAATACGTCCGTGAACAAGACCCGCTCCTGCTGCGCCGCGAACAAGCCTATCTCGGCGTATTGGTGGACGACCTCATCACCAAAGGCGTGAACGAGCCCTACCGCATGTTCACCAGCCGCGCCGAATACCGCCTGCAACTCAGGGAAGACAACGCCGATATGCGCCTGACCGAAGACGGCTACAAAATCGGCTTGGTGGGTGAAGAACAATGGCGCATGTTCAACGAAAAACGCGAAGCCATCGAACGCGAAATCCAACGTTTGAAAACAACGTGGTACACGCCGCAAAAACTCGCCGAAGAAGAGCAGCTGCGCGTATTCGGCCAAAAACTCAGCCGCGAAGCCAACCTGCACGACCTCCTGCGCCGCCCGAACCTCGACTACGCCGCGCTGATGACCCTGCCCGACGCACAACCTGAAACCGCACTTGCCGACAGCGTGGTCGAACAAGTCGAAATTCAAGTCAAATACCAAGGCTATATCGACCGCCAAAACGAAGAAATCGACAGCCGCCGCGACATCGAAACCTTAAAGCTGCCCGAGGATATTGATTACAGCAAGGTTAAAGGTTTGTCGGCAGAAGTGCAGCAAAAGCTCAACCAGCACAAACCCGAAACCGTCGGCCAAGCCAGCCGCATTTCCGGCGTAACACCTGCCGCCGTCGCATTACTGATGGTACATTTGAAACGCGGATTTAAGGGAGCGAAGTAAGGCTTAATCCGAATAAGGCCGTCTGAAAGTTTCAGACGGCCTTTATTTATCAGGGGATTGACGGTATTGCACCTTATTTCATTAATTTTTTAAAGAGTTCGGATTGTCAGCAAGATGGGTGTGTTCTGATGAAAAAATGAAGAAGAAAACGTTTTTTCAGGACGCGTCATAAGCTGCCGCTTTTTCGAGCAGTTTTACCCTTGCCTGCGGCCATTCCTCACGCAGCAGGCTGTATTCAACCGTATCGCGCACGCTGCCGTCTTTCCGCAGCTTGTGGCAGCGCAAGATGCCGTCTTGGTGTGCGCCCAAGCGTTCGATGGCGCGTTGGGAGGCGGTGTTGAGGTTGTCGGTCTGCCAGCAGACGCAACGGCAGTTTAAAGTGTCGAAAACGTAGTCGAGCAACATGATTTTGCAGGCGGTATTGATGTGCGTGCGCTGTGCCGACAGGGCATACCATGTGTAACCGATATACAGACGCGGGATGGCGGGGTCGATGTGGTAAAGCGAAGTCGAACCGACGATTTTGCCCGTATCTTCGTCGATGACGGCAAAGGCGAGACGGGTTTGCATAGCAGTACGGATATAGTCCGCCACTTGGTGGGGTTCGGGCGCGGTGGTTACGTTGAGCTTCCAAACTTCGCCGTCGCAAACAGCTTCGCGCAAACCGGCTTCGTGTGCCGTTGTTAAAGGTTCGAGACGGACGCGGTCGAAGGATAAAACGGGAGTGGATGAGAAATCAGTCATGGGGTTTCCTTTGTATTTGATGGTTTGAGTTTTCAGACGACCTTTTATAGTGTCTTAGCGGACAGCATCTCTGAGGTCGTCTGAAAGCTATTGATTAATGATGTTTGAACACCAGCACGCCCGACTCCGATACAAACCCGTCCAGCGGCAGGTCGTGCGGTTCGGTCGGTAGGGTGTCAGTCAGTTGGCAGCCGAAGCCTACGCCCAGGGTTTGGGTTTGCAGGCGGTATTTCGTGGCGGAGAGGGTGGCGTCGTAATAGCCGCCGGCTTGTCCGAGGCGGTAGCCGCGTTTGTCGATGCCGACGATGGGGACCAGCAGCAGGCTGAGTTGGTGGACGCGGATTTTTTTGCCGGTGAATTGGGGGACATGCAATTTGGCGCGGCCGCGTTTGCGTTCTTGTTTGGCGCCGTCGGCAGGGTAGGGGGTGAACCACATCCGCCGCGTGTTCGGTTCGATATAGGGCAGGTAGAGTTTGGCGCCGCGTTTTTGTGCGGCACGGACAAAGCCGTCCAATCGCAATTCCTTGCCCATCGGCCAATACACGCCGATTTTCCGTCCTTTTTTGATGTAGGGCTTGAGCAGGCGGTTGATGGTTTCGGTGGCGGCGTTGCGCTCGTCTGCGCTCATTTGGGCGCGTGCGCGGCGGAACTGTTTGCGTAATGCCGATTTTTCGGGATTCCTCATTTTCAGACGGCCTTTCGGGATTGCGGTAGAATGTTGCGATTATAACGATTTTGTTAACATTCAAACAGGACGCACACAATGTGGCACATTGTCGCCATCGGCTACCTTTTTGTTGCCGTGATGTTTTCCGCCGCGCAGCCGAGTATTGCACGCGCGTTGATTTATTTGGTTTTTTGGGCAGTGTTGCCCACCGTGTTCACGGTCTTCGTCGTGACCATCCGCCGCCGCAACCGCCTGATGAAACGGCAGGAGCAGGCGGAGTTTGAAGCGGCCCGCCAAAAGGCGGTACAGACGGATGAAAAACAGGACGGAAAGGTATAAAATCCCTTTTCAGACGGCCTCTTATCCGCTATAATCCGTCAGTTTTCCATTTCGGAAACACTCTTTTATTTTTTAAAACTTATGCCCACTTTCGCCGAAGGGTGCTTGACAATAGGCGCCGCCTATCAAGTTCTATGCGATTGAATGTGTGCTCTTTAACCCTTTCAAGGAAATAACATGTCTCAAATTACTATGCGTCAGATGATTGAAGCCGGTGTTCACTTCGGTCACCAAACCCGTTTCTGGAACCCGAAAATGGCTCAATACATTTTCGGTGCGCGCAACAAAATCCATATCGTAAACTTGGAAAAAACCCTGCCGATGTTCCAAGAGGCGCAAGAAGCCGTACGTCGTCTGGTTGCCAACAAAGGTACAGTATTGTTCGTAGGTACCAAACGCCAAGCCCGCGACATCATCCGCGAAGAAGCTACCCGTGCCGGTATGCCTTTCGTTGATTACCGCTGGTTGGGTGGTATGCTGACTAACTACAAAACCGTTAAGCAATCCATCAAACGCCTGGAAGAAAAAACTGCTGCCCTGGAAAACGCTGCTGAAGGCGGTTTCAACAAAAAAGAAATTCTGGAAATGCAACGCGACGTTGAAAAACTGGAACGTTCTTTGGGCGGTATCAAAAACATGAAAGGCCTGCCTGACGCGATTTTCGTTATCGATACCGGCTACCAAAAAGGTACTCTGGTTGAAGCTGAAAAATTGGGCATCCCTGTTATCGCCGTAGTCGATACCAACAACAGCCCTGACGGCGTGAAATACGTTATCCCTGGTAACGATGACTCCGCTAAAGCTATCCGCCTGTACTGCCGCGGCATCGCTGACGCAGTTTTGGAAGGCAAAAACCAAGCGCTGCAAGAAACTGTAGCCGCTGCCCAAGAAGCTGCTGCCGAGTAATTCGGTACACAGAAGAGGGGCGTTATGCCCCTTTTCTCAAATCCCGTTCTGAAATTCCGTTTCAGACGGCCACTATTTCCAAACACGGCAATGGCCGTGTTCCCAAAAATCTAGGAGATTCAAAATGGCAGAAATTACTGCAAAAATGGTTGCCGACCTGCGCGCCGCTACCGGCCTGGGCATGATGGAATGCAAAAAAGCCTTGGTTGAAGCTGAAGGCAACTTCGACAAAGCCGAAGAAATCCTGCGTATTAAATCTGGTGCGAAAGCCGGTAAACTGGCTGGCCGTACTGCTGCCGAAGGCGTATTGGCTTATGCAATCAACGGTAATGTTGGTGCATTGGTTGAAGTAAACTGCGAAACCGACTTCGTTGCTAAAGACGCCGGCTTCGTAGAATTTGCCAACTTCGTTGCTAAAACTGCTGCCGAGAAAAAACCGGCTTCTGTTGAAGAACTGAGCGAACTGGTTGAAGCAGAACGCAAAGCCATCATCGCTAAATTGGGCGAGAACATGTCTGTTCGCCGCTTCCAAGTGATTGACACTGCCAATCAACTGGTTGCCTACATCCACGGTGCTTTGGCTACCGAAGGCGTATTGGTTGAATTCAAAGGCTCTGAAGACGTAGCACGCAAAATCGGTATGCACATCGTTGCCGCTAAACCACAATGCGTAAGCGAAGCCGAAGTAGATGCTGAAACTGTTGAAAAAGAACGCCACATCTACACCGAACAAGCTATCGCTTCCGGCAAACCTGCCGACATCGCCGCTAAAATGGTTGAAGGCCGTATCCGTAAATTCTTGGCTGAAATCACTCTGAACGGCCAAGCATTCGTGATGAACCCTGATCAAACTGTTGCCCAATTCGCTAAAGAAAACGGCACTGAAGTGATTAGCTTCGTACGCTACAAAGTAGGCGACGGTATCGAGAAAGCCGTTGTTGACTACGCAGCCGAAGTTGCTGCCGCTGCTAAAGTGTAAGGCACTTATGAAAAAGAAAGCACCTAGATTCCAAACGAATCAGGGTGCTTTTTTTTGAGAAAACCGTTTACGGTACCTATTTTAAGACGACCGAATATAAAGGTCGTCTGAAAACCAAAACAATAATAGAACGACACACCATATCATTGTAATCCGACCGTTTGAAAATTCAGACGGCCCAAACTCCGACCGACGACATTCAAGAAAGCAAGGTATCCCATGACACAGCAAATCAAATACAAACGCGTATTACTGAAACTCTCCGGCGAATCCCTGATGGGTTCCGATCCGTTCGGCATCAATCACGATACCATCGTTCAAACTGTCGGCGAAATTGCCGAAATCGTGAGAATGGGCGTGCAAGTCGGTATCGTTGTCGGCGGCGGTAACATTTTCCGCGGCGTATCTGCACAAGCAGGCAGTATGGACCGCGCCACTGCCGACTACATGGGCATGATGGCAACCGTCATGAACGCGTTGGCACTCAAAGACGCATTTGAAACTTTAGGCATCAAAGCGCGCGTTCAATCCGCACTGTCTATGCAGCAAATCGCTGAAACTTACGCCCGTCCTAAAGCCATTCAATATTTGGAAGAAGGCAAAGTCGTGATTTTTGCCGCCGGTACCGGTAATCCGTTCTTTACGACCGACACTGCTGCCGCATTGCGCGGTGCGGAAATGAACTGCGACGTGATGCTCAAAGCCACCAACGTCGATGGCGTGTACACCGCAGACCCGAAAAAAGATCCATCTGCAACACGCTACGAAACCATTACTTTTGACGAAGCCTTGTTGAAAAACCTCAAAGTGATGGATGCCACCGCTTTTGCCCTCTGCCGCGAACGCAAGCTCAATATCGTGGTATTCGGTATTGCTAAAGAAGGCTCGCTCAAACGCGTAGTAACCGGCGAAAACGAAGGTACACTGGTTCACTGCTAATCATTGAAAGGCCGTCTGAAACAGCCGAACGGGATACATTCGGCTTTCAGACGGCCTTTTATTTTCAGTCGGTTGCGTGGGTAGTGGCTCATGGTTTGAACAGGTTAAGGGTTTGCTTGACCATAATATCCAACCGACAATTCGATAACAAAAGGATACTCCATGAATATCACCGTCTTGGCTGTCGGCACGAAAATGCCGCGTTGGGTCGATGAGGCCGTCGGCGAGTACGCCAAACGCTTCGGGCGCGATGTCAATTATGCGCTGAAAGAAATCAAGCCAGAGAAACGCGGCGCGGGTGTGAATGCGGCCCAGGGCATGGCGGCTGAAGAAAAACGCCTGTTGGAAGCCATACCGCAGGGCGCGTTTTTGGTGGTATTGGACGAGCGCGGTAAAGCGCCGACTTCGGTCGAATTGGCGCAATATTTGAAAAGCTGGCAGCAAAACGGCGAACACGTCTGCTTTATTATCGGCGGCGCAGACGGCATGACCGACCGATTGAAACAGCAGGCAAACATGATGATGCGCCTTTCCAGCCTGACCTTGCCGCACGGCATGGTGCGCATTTTATTGACCGAGCAGCTTTATCGCGCCGTTTCGATTTTGCACAACCATCCGTATCATCGGGAATAATCCGTTTTGATTGCCGAGATAAGACGGCAATGCCGCCTTGTCGGTTTGAAAGGGAATAGGGCAAGTCGGTTTAAAGCGGGGTTGAACCTGCTTTCAGACGGCCTGATTTTTCCGCATGAATCCTTTATAATCGTTTCTTTGATAAATCAACATCTTTCGGGAGAACCCAAATGTCCGATTTCCGTCAAGACTTCCTCAAATTCGCTTTGGCACAAAACGTGTTGAAATTCGGAGAATTTACGACCAAGGCCGGCCGTCAGTCGCCTTATTTTTTCAATGCCGGTTTGTTTAATGACGGCGCATCGACTTTGCAGCTGGCGAAGTTTTACGCCGAGGCCATTATTGCCAGCGGCGTGAAGTTCGATATGCTGTTCGGCCCAGCCTATAAAGGCATTATTTTGGCGGCGGCAACAGCGATGATGTTGGCGGAAAAAGGCGTAAACGTACCGTTTGCCTACAACCGCAAAGAAGCCAAAGACCACGGCGAGGGCGGCGTGTTGGTGGGCGCGCCTTTGAAAGGCCGCGTGCTGATTATCGATGATGTGATTTCCGCCGGTACATCCGTGCGCGAGTCTGTCAAACTGATTGAGGCCGAAGGCGCAACGCCTGCCGCAGTGGCTATTGCGCTCGACCGCATGGAAAAAGGCACGGGCGAATTGTCGGCGGTGCAGGAAGTCGAAAAACAATACGGCCTGCCGGTGGTTTCGATTGCCAACCTGAACGACTTGTTCACGCTCTTGCAAAACAATGCCGAATTTGGTGGCTTCTTCGAGCCGGTCAAAGCTTATCGCGAACGTTACGGCGCGGTTTAAACCATAACATCATGCTCAGGTCGTCTGAAAACTGTTTCAGACGGCCTGAAACATTAGCTAAAATATATTTTTGATTCAATATACTTACGGAAATACTCATGCCTGCTTGTTCTTGTCCTCATTGTAAAACGCCGCATTGGGTGAAAGATGCCCAGTTGAACGTGGCGCAGGGTTTCGTGGTCTGCACGCGTTGTTCGGGGATGTTTAAGGCCAAGGATTATCTGTCGGGCAACCTGCCGGCCGATCCGGCCCATCTGCCTGTGGCGGTAACGGATGTGCGCCTCGTGCATAACATCGGCGCGCAAATCCTCAAGCATTCCAAACTCTCGCGCAAAGAAATTTCCGATTTGCTCAACAGTGCGCTTAAGGAAGAGCCTAAGGCGGAAGAGCAGGCGGCGGTCAAAACGCGCAAGGACGGTTTCAACTGGACGTTGGCATCGCTGATTGCGCTGACGGTTTTGATTATGCAACTCTTTTATCTTGCCCTGCTATGAGTACCATCGCCCATTTTGTCGCCAGCTTTCGTGAGGCCGCGCCCTATATCCAATATTTGCGCGGTAAAACCATGGTGGTCGGTGTGACCGACAGCCTGTTGGAAGGCGAAACCTTGATTCGTTTGGCCGCAGATTTGAATCTGTTGGCCAGCTTGGGCTTGCGTTTGGTCTTGGTACATGGTTCGCGGCATTTGCTCGACAAATTGGCTTCGGGTCGGGATTTTGTTCCGAAATACAGCGGCAGCCGACGAATTACCGATGAAGCAACTTTGATGGAAGTGAAGCAGGTGGCGGGGATTATCCGCAGCGATGTCGAAGCCGCCTTGTTCAGCAGCGTATCCGCACCGCAACGGAGCAAGCCGCCGGTTATCGCGTGCGGCAACTTTATTACCGCCCGTCCGTTGGGCGTTATCGACGGTGTAGACATGGGCTATACCGGTACCGTCCGCAAAATCGACGCAGAAGAAATCCGTTTGCGTTTGGATGGCGGCGCCGTGGTGCTGATCAGCCCTTTGGGACATTCGTACAGCGGCAAAACCTTCAATCTGAGTATGTGTGAAACCGCTCAGGAAGTGGCCATGGCTTTGCAGGCGGAGAAACTGGTTTTCTTGACTGAAGAAGCCGGTATTCGTCGTGCCGACGGCTCTTTGGCCAATACTTTGTCTGTCGGCGAAGTGCAGGAACTGATACACGACAATCCCGATGCACCGGCCGATTTGTTGCATGCGGCGGTAGGCGCGTTGGAAAACGGCGTATCGCGGGTGCAGATTCTCAACGGCCGTGAAGACGGCAGCCTGTTGCGCGAGCTGTTTACCCGCGAGGGCAGTGGTACATCTATTGCCCGTGAGCCGTTTGTTTCCATCCGTCAGGCACGCAGCGACGATATTCCGCACATCATCGCCTTAATCCGTCCTCTGGCGGAACAAGGCATCTTGTTACACCGCAGCCGCGAGTATTTGGAAAACCATATTTCCAGCTTTTCCGTATTGGAACACGATCAAAACATTTACGGCTGCGTGGCGTTGAAAACCTTTGCCGAACCGGGCTGCGGCGAATTGGCCTGCCTGGTGGTGTCGCCCGAAGCGCGCGATGGCGGATACGGCGAATTGCTGTTGGAACATCTGTTTCAAAAAGCGCGTGCCTTAAATATCAAAACGCTTTTCGCCTTATCCACGCATACGGGCGAATGGTTTATCGAACGGGGCTTTCAGACGGCCTCGGCCGATGACCTGCCTGCCGAACGCCGACAGGAATACAATGCCAACGGCCGCAATTCCAAAGTATTTGTTTATGACTTGCAGGCCGTCTGAAAAACTTCAATCTATTATCCGTTTTTAAAAATTACTCAAATCTTATGTTAAAAATCATCTCTGCCAACGTCAACGGCATCCGCTCTGCCTATAAAAAAGGTTTTTATGAATACATCGCCGCTTCCGGTGCCGACATTGTCTGCGTGCAGGAACTGAAAGCTCAAGAAGCTGACCTGTCAGACGATATGAAAAATCCGCACGGTATGCACGGCTACTGGCATTGCGCCGAAAAGCGCGGTTACAGCGGCGTGGCGGTGTACAGCAAACGCAAACCCGACAATGTGCAAATCGGCATGGGCATTGAAGAATTTGACAGGGAAGGCCGTTTTGTTCGTTGCGATTTCGGCAAGTTGTCGGTAATTTCGCTGTATCTGCCCAGCGGCAGCAGCGCGGAAGAGCGCCAACAAGTGAAATACCGCTTTTTGGACGCGTTCTATCCCATGCTCGAAGCCATGAAAAACGAAGGGCGCGACATCGTCGTCTGCGGTGACTGGAATATTGCCCACCAAAACATCGACTTGAAAAATTGGAAGGGCAATCAGAAAAATTCGGGCTTCTTGCCTGAAGAGCGCGAATGGATAGGCAAAGTCATCCACAAACTCGGTTGGACGGATATGTGGCGCACACTTTATCCCGATGTGCCGGGCTATACCTGGTGGAGCAACCGCGGACAAGCGTATGCGAAAGATGTCGGGTGGCGCATCGATTATCAGATGGTTACGCCGGAGTTGGCCGCCAAAGCCGTTTCCGCACATGTTTATAAAGACGAGAAATTCTCGGATCACGCCCCTTTAGTTGTGGAGTATGACTATGTTGCCGAATAAGGTTTTTGGTAAATATGATTGGAATATAAACGGCAAAACCGGCGTAGGCGCGGCGTGGGTCGTGGCGGCATTTGTATTGCCTATGCTGGTGTGGGCGGTGTTTATGCTGGCGCGGATGTCCGGCTGGGTTGCCCCGACCAAGGCCAATCCGACTTGGGCGTTGGTATGGCTGCTGTTTTCCCTGCCTTGCCTGCTGATTGCGGCCAAATGCTTTGCTTGGAAGGGCTGGCGGCTGGTGGCTAACATCGTACTTTGCCTGGCAACTTGTGCCATCCTCAGCGTGCCTGCTGCATTGCTGATTGCATTTACACTTAACGACTTGCTCAAATAGGCCGTCTGAAATGCAGAGCTTCGAACTCGAAGAAATGGCACTATTTCTGATACGTGATGCGGATGAAGCGGAAATGTGGATAGACCGCTGGGCGGTCAGCTATCCGATTGTTCAAACCGCCGAAGCCGATAGTCAGCAAACCATTTCCGAATGGCAACACGCCATTCAGACGGCCTTCAACCATATCGTCAGCAAAAATATTGCCGTCGTGGCTCATGGTGCAGGCGTGTCCGCATTTTTGGCATGGTTGTACCAAGCCGACATCATGACGCAAAAACGCCTGACCAATATTATTTTGGTCTCGCCGTGCCCAGAAGCTTTTCCCGAGGACGAAATCCATACGTTCCAACGTGTCCGCTGCCCTTGCCGCACAGCGTTGGTTATCGCCGAAACAAACGGCACGCCACGCGATTGGGCGCAAGAGCAGGCCGACCGGTGGAACGCTCGTCTGCTTCAATCGCCGCATTCCGGCCAGTTAAACGGCGCACTCGGCGGCTGGCAATGGGGCATGAAGCTGATGCAGGAAATGTTGTTGAGTAAGTAGTGTAGCAGTATCTATTAATATTAATAAACGAAGGCCGTCTGAAACCTATATGTATTTCAGACGGCCTTTGTTTGCAAATATCATGTTAAATATAATTAAAAGAAACTATTCTCATTTCTTTTATGAGGCAATATAATTCGGTTGTTTCGTTAAATTGAGTATAAAAATGCAAATACCATTTCATTTAGCTTTATTACCCACGTTGATTATTGCTTCCTTCCCTGTCGCTGCCGCCGATACGCAGGACAATGGTGAACATTACACCGCCACCCTACCCACCGTTACCGTGGTCGGATAGTCCGACACCAGCGTACTCAAAGGCTACATCAACTACGACGAAGCCGCCGTTACCCGCAACGGACAGCTCATTAAGGAAACGCCGCAAACTGTCGATACGCTCAACATCCAAAAAAACAAAAATTACGGCACGAACGATTTAAGTTCTATCCTCGAAGGCAATGCCGGCATTGATGCTGCTTACGATATGCGCGGCGAAAGCATTTTCCTGCGCGGCTTTCAAGCCGACGCATCCGATATTTACCGCGACGGCGTGCGCGAAAGCGGACAGGTCCGCCGCAGCACCGCCAACATCGAGCGCGTGGAAATCCTGAAAGGACCGTCCTCCGTGCTTTACGGGCGCACCAACGGTGGCGGCGTCATCAACATGGTCAGCAAATACGCCAATTTCAAACAAAGCCGCAACATCGGTGTGGTTTACGGCTCGTGGGCAAACCGCAGCCTGAATATGGACATCAACGAAGTGCTGAACAAAAACGTCGCCATCCGCCTCACCGGCGAAGTCGGGCGCACCAATTCGTTCCGCAGCGGCATAGACAGCAAAAACGTCATGGTTTCGCCCAGCATTACCGTCAAACTCGACAACGGTTTGAAGTGGACGGGGCAATACACCTACGACAATGTGGAGCGCACACCCGACCGCAGCCCAACCAAGTCCGTGTACGACCGCTTCGGATTGCCTTATCGCATGGGTTTTGCCCACCCGAACGATTTTGTGAAAGACAAGCTGCAAGTTTGGCGTTCCGACCTTGAATACGCCTTCAACGACAAATGGCGCGCCCAATGGCAGCTCGCCCACCGCACGGCGGCGCAGGATTTCGACCATTTCTATGCAGGCAGCGAAAACGGCAGCCGAATCAAACGCAACTACGCCTGGCAGCAGACCGACAACAAAACCCTGTCGTCCAATTTCACGCTAAACGGCGACTACACCATCGGCCGTTTTGAAAACCACCTGACCGTAGGCATGGATTACAGCCGCGAACACCGCAACCCGACATTGGGTTTCAGCCGCGCCTTTTCCGCCTCCATCAACCCCTACGACCGCGCAAGCTGGCCGGCTTCGGGCAGGCTGCAACCCGTCCTCACTCAAAACCGACACAAGGCCGATTCCTACGGCATCTTCGTGCAAAACATCTTCTCTGCAACGCCCGATTTGAAATTCGTCCTCGGCGGCCGTTACGACAAGTACACCTTTAATTCCGAAAACAAACTCACCGGCAGCCGCCGCCAGTACAGTGGCCACTCGTTCAGCCCCAACATCGGTGCAGTGTGGAACATCAACCCAGTCCACACACTTTACGCCTCGTATAACAAAGGCTTCGCGCCTTATGGCGGACGCGGCGGCTATTTGAGCATTGACACTTCGTCTTCTGCCGTGTTCAACGCCGACCCCGAGTACACCCGCCAATACGAAACCGGCGTCAAAAGCAGTTGGCTGGACGACCGCCTCAGCACTACATTGTCCGCCTACCAAATCGAACGCTTCAATATCCGCTACCGCCCCGACGCGCAAAATGATCCCTACACTTGGGCAGTCGGCGGCAAACACCGTTCGCGCGGCGTGGAATTGTCCGCCATCGGGCAAATCATCCCCAAAAAACTCTATCTGCGCGGATCGTTGGGTGTGATGCAGGCGAAAGTGGTTGAGGACAAGGAAAATCCCAACCGCGTGGGCATCCATTTGGATAACACCAGTAACGTTACCGGCAACCTGTTTTTCCGTTATACCCCAACCGAAAATCTCTACGGCGAAATCGGCGTAACCGGTACAGGCAAACGCTACGGTTACGACTCAAGAAATAAAGAAGTGACTACGCTTCCAGGCTTTGCCCGAGTTGACGCCATGCTTGGCTGGAACCATAAAAACGTCAACGTTACCTTTGCCGCGGCCAATCTGCTCAATCAAAAATATTGGCGTTCGGATGCCATGCCGGGTAATCCGCGCGGCTATACTGCCCGGGTAAATTACCGTTTCTGATGAAATCAGGCAAAGGCCGTCTGAAAATAAGGCTATGATCTAAGCCATATTTCAGACGGCCTTTTATAAAGGTTGAAATAAAACTAAACACATTTTTTCACTCAAATCGAACACACCTCCAACAAAATGCCATAAAATCCGCCCATTGATTTGAATGTAAAGAGATACCTATGAAACTGAAAACCTTAGCCTTGACCTCATTAACCCTGTTGGCATTGACCGCTTGCGGCAAACAGGCGGAAACCAGTGTTCCGGCAGACAGCGCCCAAAGCAACACATCCGCTCCGGCAACCCCTGCCGCATTGACCGAAGGTATCAATTACACCGTATTGTCCAATCCGATTCCGCAACAGCAGGCCGGCAAAATCGAAGTATTGGAATTCTTCGGCTACTTCTGCCCGCATTGCGCCCATCTTGAGCCGGTTTTGAGCGAGCACATCAAAACGTTTAAAGACGATACCTATATGCGCCGGGAGCATGTCGTGTGGGGTGATGAAATGAAACCTTTGGCACGTTTGGCGGCCGCAGTGGAAATGGCCGGTGAATCAGATAAAGCCAACAGCCATATTTTCGATGCGATGGTTAATCAAAAAATCAATCTGGCCGATACCGATACCCTGAAAAAATGGTTGTCCGAGCAAACAGCGTTTGACGGCAAAAAAGTATTGGCTGCATTTGAAGCGCCCGAAAGCCAAGCGCGTGCGGCTCAAATGGAAGAGTTGACCAATAAATTCCAAATCAGCGGCACGCCGACCGTTATTGTCGGTGGCAAATACCAAGTCGAATTTAAAGACTGGCAGTCCGGCATGACCACGATTGATCAGTTGGTGGACAAAGTACGCGAAGAGCAGAAGAAGCCGCAATAATTTAAAGGTTGAATGAGCAAAGGCTGTCTGAAAATAGGATTTCAGACGGCCTTTTATATTTAGGATCTATAGAATAAATGGTTGCTTAAAGCCTTATGGTTTTAAATTTGAATACAAAACAAAACGCCGTCTGAAATTTCAGACGGCGTTTTCGGTCAAATCGGCTTACAAACCCGGGAACATGCCTTTCATTCCCTTCATGCCTTTGGCCAAGCGCATCAGTTTGCCCAAACCGTTGCCGCTGAACATCTTCATCATTTGTTGCATTTGTTCAAACTGTTTGAGCAATTTGTTCACTTCCTGCACGGTTGTACCTGCACCCATCGCAATACGGCGTTTGCGGCTGGCTTTGAGCAGGGCAGGGTTGGCGCGTTCTTTAGGGGTCATCGAGTTGATGATGGCTTCTACTTTGCCCATCGCTTTTTCAGCCGTTCCTTCGGGGATTTGTTTCGATATTTGGCCCAGTTCGCCCGGCATTTTCGACATCAGGTTTTCCAAGCCGCCCATATTGCGCATCTGCTGAATTTGTTCTTTAAAGTCATTGAGGTCAAAGCCTTTGCCTTTTTGCAGCTTTTTCGCCATTTTGGCGGCGGCTTCTTCATCAATACCTTTTTGAACGTCTTCAATCAGGGTTAATACGTCGCCCATGCCGAGGATACGGCTGGCAAGACGGTCGGGGTGGAAAGGTTCGAGGCCGTTGATTTTTTCGCCGACACCGATAAATTTAATCGGTTTGCCGGTTACATGGCGTACGGACAATGCCGCACCGCCGCGCGAGTCGCCGTCCATCTTGGTCAATACGACACCGGTCAGCGGCAGGGCTTCATTAAATGCTTGAGCAGTGTTTACTGCATCCTGACCCAACATGGCATCGATAACGAACAAAGTTTCAACCGGGTTGACCGCCGTATGAAGCGCTTTGATTTCGTTCATCATCTCTTCATCGATTGCCAAACGGCCGGCGGTATCGACCATCAAGACATCGTAAAAATGTTTTTTGGCGTAATCAACGGCGGCAGTTGCAATCTCAACCGGTTTTTGGTTGGTATCGGATGGGAAAAAGTCCACGCCGACCTGTTCGGCCAACAGACGCAGCTGTTCAATCGCGGCAGGGCGGTAAACGTCGGCAGATACCACTAAGACTTTTTTCTTCTGATCGTTTTTCAGCAGGCGGGCGAGTTTGCCGACGGTTGTTGTCTTACCGGCACCCTGCAAACCGGCCATTAAAACGATGGCAGGCGGTGAAACCGATAAATCCAGTGTTTTGTTTTCCTTGCCCATCAATTCGACTAAGGCTTGGTTGACCACACCAATAAAGGCTTGGTCAGGCGTCAGGCTGCCGACGACTTCTTGGCCAAGAGCCTGTTCTTTGACTGTGTTGACGAATTCTTTAACGACGGGTAATGCAACGTCGGCTTCCAGCAGGGCAAGACGAACCTCGCGCAAGGCTTCTTTAATATTGTCTTCGGTCAGCGTTGATTGGCCGCGAATATTTTTAAGTACCTTGCTGAAGCGGTTGGTCAGGTTGTCTAACATACTTATCCTTGATAATGAGAATAGCTGCCCAATACAGGGCATTCTTTGTTAAAATAAAATTCGGATTATTTTACACGATAGTCCGAAGTTATGCTTCAAGAACACAAACACGACACCAAGGCCGTCTGAAACCCTGCCGGCTGTCCGTCTAGTGTTCACATGTCTATTGAGAAAGATATTTATGCCGATTGTCTTAATCTGCCTTATGCTGGTGTATGCCGGATTGGGCGCATTTTCCTGGTTGCAACATAAAAAGCACAATAATAAGTCTTACCCGCTGAAAACCGAACTGCTGATTTTGAGCGGCGCATTATTGGTACATGGCGCAGCATTGATGTTCCCTGTATTGCAGGATAGGGTATTGATTACCGGTTTTGGTTATTCGCTCAGCCTGATAGTTTGGCTGATGCTGATGATGTACTGTTTGGGCAGCTTCTTTTATTGTCTGCGCGGAGTGCAACTCTTATTGTATCCCTGTGCCGCATTGACCTTATTGTTGGGTTTCCTTTTCCCGGGAGATTTTTCAGGCCGTCAAATTGTAGACTTATTGCCGCTGTCGCACATTGCATCATCATTGCTCGCATACGGACTGTTTGGCATCGTTACCTTATTTGCCATCCTGATCCTTTTGCTCGACCGCAATCTGCACAAACGTCGTTTTTCCGCATTGGTCAGCTTCTTGCCGCCATTATTGAGTTTAGAAAAACTCATGTTCCAAGGCATGTGGGCAGGATTCGTTTTATTGACCTATTCCGTTATCAGCGGTACGTTTTTTGCCGAAGCCGTTTTCGGCAAACCCATGACCTTCACGCATAAAACCATCTTCAGTATTATGTCGTGGCTGATTTATGGCGCATTATTGTTGAAACACAGCATGACCGCATGGCGGGGTAAAAAAGCCGCAGTTTGGACTATTGTCGGATTTGTCAGTCTGATTTTTGCCTATGTGGGCAGTAAATTTGTCCTAGAAATTATCCTGCACCGTATTGGATAAATAGAAACCATACAAAAAGGCCGTCTGAAATACTATTTCAGACGGCCTTTAGTTTGTGTTTTTTGTATGTTTGGATAGTGTAGAAAGATTGATTGTGTTTTTTATAAAATAAAAACCCTGTTAAAACAGGGCGGTGGTTAAATTTCTGAAAATAATTTTGCGAAAGGTGTTGACTGATTTTATTGTGAGGCGTATAG
>NZ_JBQCUB010000011.1:0-87107 GCF_051963655.1 Neisseria sp. P0001.S007
ATAAATATCAAGATAAATTAACATGATATAAAAATTACTCGAAATAGGGCTAGACGGCTAAAGTAGCATCTTTTCTTTTTATTCGTAAAACCTTTATGACTGGCTATACTGATACAGTCTTGATGGCACGGCAACTTCGTTGAGGCTGCTGATTCAGAAAAAGAAAACTCTATCAACCTAACGCGTAAATCTAAAAGAAAGTCCGCCTAAAAGTTCAGGCAGCCTTTATTGTTTACAAACAAAGAATATGTTAACCTCTTGTTATCGAATAGACTTAATCATTCGTAATATTATTTCACAAAGCAAAAAGGACTCTATCTTATGAACCGTCGTCAATTTATCGGCAGCGCCGCTGCTGTTTCCCTTACCGCCGCCGCTTCTTTTGCCCGTGCTCACGACCATGCCGGCCATGCACACCACGCCGGTCATGCCGGTCACGCGCATTCTGCACCGCGCGCCTACGAAGCTGCGCGCAAAGCAGCCGCACATTGCGTTGAAGCCGGTCAAATCTGCCTGACTCACTGCATCACTCTGTTGAGCTCCGGTGATACTTCCATGAAAGACTGCGCAACCGGCGTTAACCAAATGTTGGCACTGTGCGGCACATTGCAAAACCTCGCTGCCCAAAATTCACGCCTGACCCCATCTTTGGCAAAAGTGTGCATCGAAGCCTGCAAACAATGTGCTACCGCCTGCAAAGAACACGCCGGCCACCACGCTGAATGCAAAGCCTGCTACGAATCTTGCTTGGCTTGCATTAAAGAATGCGAAAAAATTGCCGCTTAAGTACTATTGAAAAAAGGCCGTCTGAAATTCAGACGGCCTTTTATTTTGCTATTTTGTTTACGCTATTCGGCTGCAAGCTCTTGCTCATCCAGCAGTTTTTTCCGAACAATCGCAGGGTTGCCCGCAGCCACGCAATAAGGTGGCACATCTTTGGTAACCACCGAACCTGCACCGATTACCGCGCCCTTACCGATGGTAACGCCGCCCATGATAATCGCACGCCGGCCAATCCAAACATCATCTTCAATCACAATCGGGCTGATATCTGTATAACCTTCAAAGCGGCGGGTTTCAGGGTTGAATTTGTGGTTGGTCGAATAAAACAGGCATTCCGGCCCCATCATCACGTTCTTGCCGAGGGTCAAACCGCGGCAGATTTCGCAATTTACGCCGATACCCGAATTGTCGCCGACTACCGTATCCGGAAAGACGTATCCGCCTTTTTCAATATTGACGTTTTTACCGATGTTTGGAGAAATACACGCAGCCAAAGCAACACGGAATTTTTGCGCAATTCTGCCGAATGGTTTGCAATAAGACGGGGGCAATACTCCTCCCAAAACACGCAAAATGCACGTCAATATCTTTTTCCACATTGATTCCGTCTCCTGTTCGTACAAGCGTAAATATTATTCAGACTATTATTCTTCTTAAAGTTTCACATCTAGAGGAGGTTTTACATCCTCTTTTCAGTTAGATTACAATCTGATCGCATAATATTTGGTTCGATATTCTATTCTAAACTGTTCTCTTCTGTTGCGAAACTACCCTGCATACAAAATATCCTCTTGACGAAACAGCCAAAAATAGCGAAAATTCCACGCTTAACTGAAGTACAGGCAAAACCCCTGTGCCCGCTTAATCGAAAGGAAATCAAATGAAACAAGGTATTCACCCGAACTACCACGAAATCAACGTTACCTGCTCTTGCGGCAACAAATTCGTGACCAAATCCGCAATGGAAAAAGACAGCTTCAACGTTGAGGTTTGCTCTCTGTGCCACCCTTTCTACACCGGTACTCAAAAAATCGTCGACACTACCGGTCGTGTGGACAAATTCAACAACAAATTCGGCAACCTGTTCAAACGCTAATTGCCGCTTTGTCAAAAAGACTGCTTCGTGCAGTCTTTTTTGCATTCAGGCCGTCTGAAATATTTCTGTCAGACGGCCTGAGCTTTTTGTCTTCAACCGAATACCATATCATTCCAAATACCCGATAAAAACGAGCCGTAAGCATTATTTTACAAAGCCCTCCAGTCCGGCATATCGCGCAAACCCGTCAAACCCTGTACCATTGCTATTCAAATCAACCGTTTTTTGACCTTCCATGCTGACTTACACACCGCCCGATCCGCGCCGCCCCCAAAAAACCCATGAAAAACCATGGCTTCTGCTGCTGATGGCCTTTGCCTGGCTGTGGCCGGGCGTGTTCTCGCATGACTTGTGGAACCCTGCCGAACCCTCCCTCTTTACCGCCTCCGAATCCATGAAAAACGGCGGCAGCCTGTTAATTGCACAAATCTTCGGCCAACCCGATTTCACCATCTCCCCTGCTTTTTTATGGGCGGCAACCGCATTCCAAACCCTGTTTTCACCTTGGGCAGCCGATGCCTATGATGCCGCGCGTTTTGCCGGCGTGGTATTCACCGCCATCGGACTGACCGCCTGCGGTTTTGCCGGTTTCAACTTTCTCGGCAGACACCATGGCCGCAGTGTTGTCTTAATCCTTATCGGTAGTATCGGTTTACTGCCCATCGCCCACTTCCTCAATCCCATGTCGGCCGTCTTTGCTGCATTTGGATTGATTCTGTGCGGCTTCTCACTGGCACGCCGCCGCGTCATTATTGCCATTTTGCTGTTGTGTGGCGGCTGGGTTTTACTCTCCCTTTCATCAGGCTATCTGCTGACCGCAGCCATGATTTTTTTGGCACTTGCCCTGTCGTTCCATTCCACTTGGCAAAGCAAACGCTATCTGCTGACTCTGATTGGCACCATCGTCGTTTCCCTGCCCCTGCTGATTCTGTATCCGCTGGTTTTATCCAAAACCAATCCAGAATGGTTTGATATTTGGTTCAACCATTATTCCTTAGGCATATTCGGCGGTTTCCATCAGATTCAGACGGCCTTCAACCTGCCCTATTATCTGAAAAACCTGCTGTGGTTTGCCTTGCCTGCCTGGCCGCTGGCAGCATGGACGCTCAGCCGCACGCGTATCCACGATAAAAACTGGGGCATTCTGAGCCTGTCGTGGCTGGTTATTATGACAGCCCTACTTGCCATCAACCCGCAACGCCTGCAAGACAACCTCGTTTGGCTGTTGCCGCCGCTCGCCCTGCTCGGCGCGGCACAACTGGACGGCCTGCGTCGCGGTGCAGTGGCATTTATCAACTGGTTCGGCATCATGGCATTCGGTTTGATTGCCGTCTTCCTGTGGCTGGGCTTTTTCGCCATGAACTACGGCTGGCCTGCCAAACTGGCCGAACGCGCCGCCTATTTCAGCCCGTATTACATCCCCGACATTGACCCGATTCCGATGACCGTCGCCCTGCTGTTTACCCCGTTATGGCTCTGGGCGATTACGCGTAAAAACATCCGTGGCCGCCAAGCCGTAACCAACTGGGCAGCCGGCGTTACCTTGGCCTGGGCCTTGCTGATGACCCTGTTTTTACCGTGGCTCAACGCCGCCAAAAGCCATGCACCGGTCGTACACCAAATGGAAGCCGCGCTTTCTTCCGAATTGAAACAGAAACTTTCAGACGGCCTCGAATGTATCAACATCGACAGCCAAGACCAGCGCACACGCATTGCGTGGACACAATACAGCCATATTAAAACCACGACCGACAACCCGTCCTGCCGCTACCGCCTCATCCGCCAAGCCGCCAACATCGGCGCACCTTCGGGCTGGCAAACCTTGTGGCAAGGCGCAAGACCGCGCAACAAAGCCGAGACTTTCCTATTGCTGGAAAAAACTGCAGCGCAGTAAGCCATACCAGCCTCAAAACTGAATATTCCCACCCCAACAAAGGCCGTCTGAAAGAACTTTTATCCTTTCAGACGGCCTTTGACTCACTTTAACACCGCTTCCCGTACAATGGCCCTTTTCCCTTATCTGCCTAAAAATATGAAACCCAACCGCCTTTTGCCCCTCTTCCTCTTATTGACCGCCCTCTCCGCCCATGCCAAAGATTTCATCATCTACGACCTCATGGACTACGTCGGCAAACCCGACCTTACTGCCGACAAACTCTCCAAAGTGTTTTTGGTTTACGAAAGCGAGCTGGTCAAACCCGATCCGACGGGCACACGCAAACACGGTGTACTCAACGAAGCGCGTATCCGCGAATTGGCCAAACAATCGCGCCGCGAAGGCTACCGCACCATTTCTACCGACATCGAAAGCTGGTTTGCCGAAAAAGACGGTCAACTGCTAACCCCTGACGAATTGAGAACCGACTTCGCGCGGATGTACCAAATCTTTAGAGAAGAAAACCCGCGCGCCTTCATCAGCAACTACGGCATGCCTTCCGAACACCTGCACGGCATCCGCCACTACCGCCCCAACGTTGACAACGAAGCCATCTTGGACAAATGGCGGCAAGTTAGCAAACGCCGTGCGCCCACCGCCGCCATCAGCGACTATGCTAACCCTGTGTTCTACATCACTTCCCCCGATTTGGTGCAATGGGAAAAAGACGTGAAAACCGCCGTTGACGACATCCACCAACGCTTTCCTAACAAAAAAATCATCGGCTACATCTGGCCGCAATATTATTCGGCCACCAACAACCCTTATTTCAAGCAGTTCATCGACCCCGTCCGCTGGCGTAAAATGCTCGAAATCAGCAAAAAATACACCGACGGCGTGATCATCTGGTCGGACAAGCGCGATGAAAACAACCAAATCGTGCGTTGGAACGATCCGCGCATCCAAGCCACGATGAAAGCAACTCAAGCCTTCATCAATGCCAATGCCAAAGAAATCAAGGTAGAAGGTTTGCAGAAATATTAAAAATAAAGCGGGCATATTTGCCCGCCTCTTTATAATATGCAGTTAATTCCTAATAGTATTCATAAAGCTGTTAGGCATACTGGTCAAAAATCGTTAAAGAAAGGTCAGTAAAAATGAGAAAACTATCAATATTATCAGATGAGGGATTGGTTCCAATAAGAACAATTCAACAATTTGCTGAAGATGTAGGGGTCGTTTTTCCTGTTTCATATGTATCACTTCTTGGCAAACATGATCATTTATACCCTAAAGAAAATATTTTCAATTTTATCAATCAATACGGTGAAAATGATGAAAGGGACATTTCATTTTTAGGGTATAAGCAAAATTTAGGCTATGAAGATATTTATAGCTATTCATGTATTGATGATGAATATGGGTATGCAAAAAAAGTGATTGCTTTTGGGATTTCAGCTAATGGCGATTATATCTGTTTTGATTACAGAAAATGCAATGAAAATCCATGTATCATTCTGATGTATCATGAT
The DNA here is from genome assembly GCF_051963655.1 of Neisseria sp. P0001.S007. Classification (NCBI taxonomy): domain Bacteria; kingdom Pseudomonadati; phylum Pseudomonadota; class Betaproteobacteria; order Neisseriales; family Neisseriaceae; genus Neisseria; species Neisseria sp. P0001.S007. Next base: position 5,288 of record NZ_JBQCUB010000011.1, read on the forward strand.
GATTTTTATGAAGATGAGAATGGAGATACGAAAATGGTAACTAGCCATATTGCAGATAGTTTTGATGCCTTTTTGGATATGCTATATGAACTTTCAGATTAAGTGTGTAGGTTGAGTTGAAAACCCAACTAAATTAAAAAGATCGTCTGAAATCAGCGGCCTTAAAGAAGGACGAACAGACAGCTCTTAAAATTTATTCCGTCATAAAAGAGCAAGTCAAGCATGAATGTAGTTCCAAAGGAAGAATTACCGAATGTCGTCAAAATATAGGACGCATCATCGAATTTATCCAAGATAAACACTTTGACAGTCGGTTTAAGGACTTGAAAAACGGATCCATAGGCTATCTAAACCGACATCCCGATTGGGTGGCCGACTACCTGAAGGCCGAATATGAAAAGCTGGATGCGGAAGACAAAAGCATCCTACACCGCTACGTCAAACCCGGAGCTGAAATCGTTTCGGGCAGTTTGGGGGTTGTGCTTTCCAGTGTAGCCGGAGGCGGATCTTGTGCCTAGACTTTCGGCTTCGGCTGTGCCGCCGCTTTGGTTGGTGTAACGTCTTCCTACGATCATGTCATTACTGGGACGAAAAACTTCGGAAAAAAAGCCAGCGAGCAACGACCGACGATTACGGTCCAGACCTTGAAGCAGTTGGGGTTGTCGGAGCAGGCTGCGGAATATGTTCAGTTTTCTATAGATTTGTTCAGTGTGGGTAAATCAGGGGCCGGTATGCCTAAGGCTAAGCCTGTGTCTGATGCAAAACCGAGATGGGAGGTTGATAGGAAGCTTAATAAATTGACAACTCGTGAGCAGGTGGAGAAAAATGTTCAGGAAATAAGAAACGGAAATAAAAACAGCAACTTTAACCAACATGCTCAAATAGAAAAAGAAATTAAGAAATTAAGCAGAGGTCCATCTGGGCTAATCAGAAAAGAATTTGAAGATTGGTTAGTTAAATTTCATGGAGGAAATGGAAGCTTTAAAATGGGAGGGAGAGAGTTTGACGGTGCTATTACAATCAATCGTTGGTATGAAGCCAAATCTGGTAATTTCTGGAGAGATCACACTTCTACACCTCAAAAATTCGAAAAATTTAAATCAGATATGGGTGATAGACTGAAAATTGCAACAAAAAATGGAGCAACATATGAATTACATTCAAATACACCAATCCCCAAACATGTTAAAGAATTTTTGAACAAAAAAGGTATTAAATATTTTGAATATTAAAAGTTATAGGAGATTTAAAAATGTCAAGAAGTGTAAGTTTGGATATGGATTTATCCATGAATAATAAAAAATTTTCTCGTTATGAAATACTAGAATGCTTATTGTATGGAGGTTGGAGTTTTCTAGATGATGGAAATTTTGTTTACTTACCACTTGGCGATGAAGACTATGATTGGAATTCAGCTTCTATGTCAGAAAAAGAAATTTTAGATTTTTTAAGAATAAAAAGTAATTTAGATGAAGTAATTGGATTTTCAATAACATGGGCTGACACCAATATTGGTGGACAAGTTTTATTTTTCCCTAATTTTGAATTCTCATTTAGCATCACCATTAATATTAAAAATTTTGATAAAGAAATAGTTGATGTTAACTGGTATTTGATTAAATTATTACCTATTTTTGATAAGAATGGTATTTTATATAATTCTATTAGATATCAGGAATATAGATAAATCATAAATTAGCAAGCCGTAGCCCATATGAAACCTAAACTCAATAAGTAGCATGTGTGCGGAACGCACGCATGCGGTTCTCAAGGTTTGAGCTAAGAGGCCTTCTGAAAACAGAAAAACCGTTTCAGACGGCCTTTGTTTAACGCCATCGATCCAGCAGGCCATAAAGTGCAATTATCCAAAAAGGTATATTGATGGGCAAATACAAAAAGGAGGAGAAGTCAATTTTGCTATCTTCAAACATTTTCAATTTGGGGTATTTCCATGGTAATTACTTATCAAGAAGCAAAGAAAATCGCAGTATCTTTTTTAAGTCAAATAGAGCAAGAAATGGGAATTTCATTGTTAATAGTTGAATCTCATGTACGAGAAAATGATGATGGGTGGGTTTTCCCATATCAGTCAAAAGAATATTTAGAAACAATGGATATAAACAAATCTATTATTGGAAATTGGCCTATATTTGTTTCTAAAAATGGAGGAGTTCCTTCTATTCGTTGATTCAAGCCCATTAGCTAAGTCCGTATCCCACTAAACTTGAAACTATATGGATGAAACGGGTGAAATATATGGACCAACAGGACGCTTTAGGCGTGGAGCAAATAACAAAATTAAAGAAATATATTATTCTACAAGAGAGAGGAAAGAAGATTTATTGATGTTTTATTCTTTCTTTTCACAAAGAATTCAATAGATATTGGATTAGCCGTGTCCTGTATAAGCGCCCCCAAAAAAAGTATTGATATTTGATGATAAAAATATTTTTATTGGATTTGATTCAGTTGTTTTTTTGTATTTCTATACAAAATATACCTACACAGCCGTCTGTATGTTTGACACAACACGCAACAAAACGACCGTACCACCAACGCTTCTGCATTCTTTCACACGTTTTTACCCGTTATTCCTAAGCGCAGGCCGTCTGAAAATTGCCCGAATATCCAATACCCTTTACAATACCCGTAATTAAAATACATTTTTTGACACCCCTCTCCTGCATGAGTTCCACACCCTTCATCGAAATGAAAGACGTTGCCTTCGCATATGGCGACCGTCCTATTCTGAACAACATCAACTTCAGCATTCCACAAGGCAATTTCGCCGCCGTAATGGGTGGTTCGGGCAGCGGTAAAACCACGCTGATGCGCCTGATTACGGGTCAAATTCACCCACAATCGGGAAAAGTGCTGATTGAAGGGCGCGATTTGGCCGTATTTTCGGCGCAGGAACTGTACGAACACCGCCGCCGCATGGGCGTTTTGTTCCAACACGGCGCATTGTTCACCGACTTATCCGTCTTCGACAACATCGCCTTCCCTATGCGCGAGCTGACAGATTTGCCCGAAGCGGTCATCCGCGATTTGGTGGTGTTAAAACTGAATGCAGTCGGTTTGCGCGGTGTTGAAAACCTGATGCCTTCCGAGCTTTCCGGCGGTATGTCGCGCCGCGTCGCCCTCGCGCGTACGATTGCGCTCGACCCTGAAATCATGCTGTATGACGAGCCTTTCACCGGCCTCGACCCGATTTCGTTGGGCGTCATCGCCCACCTCATCAGCCGTGCCAACAAAGCCCTGCGCTCCACCAGCGTGATGGTAACGCATGATATTGAAAGGTCATTGGAAATTGTCAATCAAGTCATTTTCTTGGCACACGGCGAAATCATGTTCTCCGGCTCGCCCGAAGAAATGCGCGAACTCGACTCGCCTTGGGTGCGCCAGTTTGTCGGCGGTTTGGCAGACGGTCCTGTCGCCTACCGCTATCCGGCGCAAACGACTTTAAAACAAGACTTGCTGGGCTGATGTTCAGACGGCCTGAAACTTAAACAAGGCCGTCTGAAAACCATTTAACCAATCAACTGAAACCTATGAATTTTATCCGTTCCGTCGGGGCAAAAACCCTCGGCTTCATCCAATCGCTGGGCAGCATTACGCTGTTTTTCCTGCATATCTTGGCAAAATCAGGCACGGCATTTGCCCGCCCGCGCCTGAGCATCCGCCAGGTTTACTTTGCAGGCGTGTTGTCTGTCCTGATCGTTGCTGTGTCCGGCCTGTTTGTCGGCATGGTATTGGGCTTGCAAGGCTATACGCAGCTGGCAAAATTCAAATCCGCCGATATTTTGGGTTATATGGTTGCCGCTTCCCTGTTGCGCGAATTGGGTCCCGTATTGGCGGCGATTCTGTTTGCCAGCAGCGCGGGCGGTGCCATGACCAGCGAAATCGGCTTGATGAAAACCACCGAGCAGCTTGAAGCAATGAACGTGATGGCGGTCGATCCTGTGGCACGCGTGGTTGCGCCGCGCTTTTGGGCAGGCGTGTTTTCCATGCCTTTGTTGGCTTCGATTTTCAACGTTGCCGGTATTTACGGCGCGTATTTGGTCGGCGTCGAATGGCTGGGTTTGGACGGCGGTATTTTCTGGTCGCAAATGCAAAACAACATTACCTTCCATTACGACGTCCTCAACGGCTTAATCAAATCTGCCGCTTTCGGTGTAGCCGTTACGTTAATCGCCGTACATCAGGGTTTTCACTGCGTACCGACTTCCGAAGGTATTTTGCGCGCCAGTACACGCACCGTAGTGTCTTCCGCCCTGACCATCCTCGCTGTCGACTTTATGTTGACTGCATGGATGTTTACCGACTAAAGGCCGTCTGAAACGACACTTAAGAAGAATGAAACAAGGACAATAGCACATGAAAAAAAATGCTTTGGAATTTTGGGTAGGACTGTTTGTCTTACTGGGCGCGGCCGCTATCGGCTTTCTCGCCTTCCGCGCCGCCGGCGGACAATCGTTCGGCAAATCCTCTCAAACCTACACCGTCTATGCCGATTTCAGTGACATCGGCGGCTTGAAAACCAACGCTCCGGTCAAATCCGCAGGCGTACTGGTGGGTCGCGTTGCCTCCATTCAGCTCGACCCTAAATCCTATCAGGCAAAAGTTGCCCTCAATCTGGACAGTCAATATCAGTTCAGCAGCGACGTTTCCGCACAAATCCTGACTTCAGGCTTGTTGGGCGAACAATACATCGGCCTGCAACAAGGCGGCGATACTGATTCTTTGGCGGCAGGCGACACCATTACCGTCACCAGCTCCGCCATGGTTTTGGAAAACCTTATCGGCAAATTCATGACCAGCTTTGCCGAAAAAAACGCAGACAGTGAATCTGCCGGTCAAAACAAACAATAAACACATATCAACCCAATATTCAGGACACTCCCATGAAAAAAACTTCCTTCATCAGCGCATTGAGCATCGGCGTATTGAGCATCAGCATGGCATTTGCCTCTCCTGCCGACGCAGTCAACCAAGTCCGTGAAAACTCCGTTCAAGTGCTGAAAATCCTCAACAGCGGCGATGCCAACACTGCACGCCAAAAAGCTGAAGCCTACGCCATCCCTTACTTCGACTTCCAACGCATGACAGCTTTGGCCGTCGGCAACCCATGGCGTACTGCAACTGACGCACAAAAACAAGCGTTGACTAAAGAGTTCCAAACCCTGCTGATCCGCACCTACTCCGGCACCATGCTGAAATTCAAAAACGCCAAGGTCAACATCAAAGACAACCCGGTCGTAAACAAAGGCGGTAAAGAAATCGTCGTCCGCGCCGAAATCAACGTTTCCGGCCAAAAACCGGTCAACATGGACTTCACCACCTACCAAAGCGGCAGCAAATACCGCGCATATAATGTCGCAGTAGAAGGCGCAAGCTTGGTTACCGTATACCGCAACCAATTCGGCGAAACCATCAAAGCCAAAGGCATCGACGGCCTGATTGCCGACTTGAAAGCCAAAAACGGCGGTAAATAATCCACCCCCGCACCATGCCGCCTGATGTTCAGACGGCATGGTGCCTTACATCATAAAGACACCATGCAAACAGAAATCCGCAACGGCACGCTCTACATCAGCGGCGACGTTACCGTCAAAACCCTGACTGCCTCCGCCTTTGCGCGCTACGAACAACAATGCCGTCTGAAAGAAACAGACAGTATAGACTTCAGCCAAGTAGGCAAAGCAGATTCAGCCTGCGTTTCCCTGCTGCTCAACGCTCTGCGCCGGACAGACAAAAAACCGACCATTCAAAACATTCCCGATTCCGTCCGCGCACTGGCCGAACTTTACGAAATCAAAGACTGGTTGCAATCATGAAAAAAACCACCGCTTCACTCTGCCTCCTCATCAGCATAGCCTCCGCTCCCGCACTTGCCGAACGCAATCCAGCCGACCCTTACGAAGGCTACAACCGTACCGTTTCCAAGTTCAACGACAAAGCAGACAAATACGTCCTTTCCCCTGTCGCACGCGGTTATCGCAAAATAACGCCCAAACCGGTGCGTACCGGCGTGATCAACTTCTTCAACAACCTGCGCGATGTCGTCAGCTTCGGCAGCAATGTACTGCGCCTTGACGTCAAACGCGCCAGCGAAGACCTCGTCCGCGTCGGCATCAACACCACCTTCGGCCTTGGCGGTTTAATCGACGTAGCCGGTGCAGGCGGTGTGCCCAGCAATAAAAACACCCTCGGCGATACCTTCGCCTCATGGGGCTGGAAAAACAGCAACTACTTCGTTGTCCCCCTACTCGGCCCGTCTACCGTACGCGATACCGTCGGCAACGCCGTCACCACCGTCTATCCGGTTAAAAATGCCGTCTTCCACACCAGAGCAGGACGCTGGGGCACAATCGGCCTGCAAGCCATCAACACCCGTGAAGAACTGCTCGACCTGACCGACAGCCTCGAAGGTGCAGCCATCGACAAATACAGCTACACACGCGACCTTTACATGAAAGTCCGCACCCAACAAACCGGCGGCACGCTCCCTCAAAGCGAAGACGACAACATCGACATTGATGACTTAGTGGACAGCAATGCCACTTCCGAACCGGTAACAGCCCCTCAAACCGCTCCGGCAGAAATTCCCGATACAGCCAATCCCCAAACCCTGTATCAAACACCATCAGAAAACCTCTGATTGTTCCCAAAAATAAAGGCCGTCTGAAATTCAGACGGCCTTTATCCCCCAAAAGATAGCCAGTCCACCACCTTTGCTATATCATTCAACTATACAGAAACCAAGGAAAACACCATGTACGAAGTCAACCGCAGCGTCTTCCTGCTTATCCCCCTCGATCCATTTTGGAACTGGCTGAAATCCCTGCCCGGCAATCACCTAGACGGCCTGACACTGGAAGACATTCAAGCCGATGCCAATTCCTACCTCGTTCGCCCATGCGAAACTGCCGACGAAGTATGGGACGAAATCGAAGCGCGTTTTGAAGATATTTTTGCTGCCGAATTGGCCGACTGGTGCGAAGACGAAAGCGAATGGCCGGATTTGGATGCCGACATTTTCAACGAATGGTTCGATATCCAACTCTCCACCGTGATTACCGACCTCGAACACGAACCAATCGCACGCGAAGAGTTCCAACCCATCAATCTCAACTGATGAAACTGACCGTCCGCAACTACCACCTTGACGGCTACGGCCACGTCAACAATGCACGCTATCTCGAATTTCTCGAAGAAGCGCGCTGGACGTTTTTTCAAGAGCATGACCTTCTGTCCGAACTCAAAGGCATCATGCTCGTTGTTGCACGCGTTGACATCCGCTATCGCCGCCCGTCGCTTGAAGGCGATGTTTTAACCTTCACAGGCCGTCTGAAAGACATCGGCACACGCCACATCATCCTCAGCCAAACCGCAACCCTGCCCAATGGCAAAGCCGCCATCGAAGCCGAAGTTACCCTTATGCCCGTCAGCAGCGAAAGCGGCCGCAGCATCAGCGTTCCCCAAACCTTAGCACACGCAATTCAAAACCTCACATCATGAAAAAAATACTCACACTCCTTGTCGTTGCCACGATTGGCGCGCTTCTTGCCTTCGTCCTTATCCCCAGCAACAAAGCCGCCCCTGATTTCACCCTGCCCGACCTGCAAGGCAAAACCATTACCAACGCCGATTTAAAAGACAAAGTTACCCTCATTAACTTCTGGTTTCCCTCCTGCCCCGGCTGCGTGAGCGAAATGCCTAAAATCATCAAAACCGCCCAAGATTATCAAGGCAAAAATTTCCAAGTCCTCGGCATTGCCCAGCCCATCGACCCTATTGAGAGCGTCCATCAGTACGTCAAAGAATCCGGCCTTCCCTTCACCGTCATGTACGATGCCGACAAAACTGCCGCAAAAGCCTTTGGCACACAGGTTTACCCGACTTCCGTCCTGATCGACAAAAACGGCAACATCCTCAAAACCTACGTTGGCGAACCCAATTTCACCCAACTCTACCAAGAAATCGACCAAGCCCTCGCCCAATAAAACCAAGGCCGTCTGAAACCATATTTCAGACGGCCTAAAACCGAAATATCCTTTATAATAAGCAACATTTTATCCGTTCAGACACCAAGCTCCTCTATCAACAAAGGCCGTCTGAAACAACCGAATACCCATAAGAGAACATCATGAAATTTATCGACGAAGCAAAAATCGAAGTCGCCGCAGGCAAAGGCGGTAATGGCGCAACCAGTTTTCGCCGCGAAAAATTCGTGCCCCGCGGCGGCCCTGACGGCGGCGACGGTGGCAAAGGCGGCAGCGTTTGGGCAGAAGCCGACGAAAACACCAACACCCTCGTCGAATACCGCTTCGTCAAACGCTACCAAGCCAAAAACGGCGAAAAAGGCCACGGCTCCGACCGCTACGGCGCAGGTGCGGACGACATCGTCCTCAAAATGCCCGTCGGCACCCTTATCCGCGACCTCGACACCGACGAAATCGTTGCCGACCTCACTTATCACGGCCAGCGCGTCTGCCTCGCCAAAGGCGGCAAAGGCGGCTTGGGCAACATCCACTTCAAATCGTCCGTCAACCGCGCGCCCAAACAATCCACACCCGGTGAAGAAGGCGAAACCCGTTCCCTGCAACTCGAGCTTAAAGTCCTCGCCGATGTCGGCTTATTAGGCATGCCCAACGCCGGTAAATCCACCCTGATTACCGCCGTCTCCGCCGCACGTCCCAAAATCGCCAACTACCCCTTCACCACCTTGCATCCAAACTTGGGCGTCGTGCGCATCGACGAAAACCACAGCTTCGTCATGGCCGACATCCCCGGCCTGATTGAAGGCGCAGCAGAAGGCGCAGGCCTCGGCCACCGCTTCCTCAAACACTTATCGCGCACCGGCCTGCTGTTGCACGTCGTCGATTTGGCCCCATTCGACGAAGCCGTCAACCCCGCCGAAGAAGCCCTCGCCATCATCAACGAATTGCGCAAATACGACGAAGAGCTCTACGACAAACCGCGCTGGCTGGTACTGAACAAACTCGATATGCTCGACGAAGAAGAAGCCCAAGCACGCACCGCTGCCTTCCTCGAAGCCATCGGCTGGGATTACCCCAAACCAGACGACCGCTTCCAATTCGACATGGAAACCCCGCGCCTCTTCCAAATCAGCGCCCTGACCCACCAAGGCACGCAGGAATTGGTACACCAAATCAACCAATACCTGACCGAGAAAAAACGCATCGAAGCCGAAAAAACAGAAGCGGAGCAGGCAGCGGCAAAAGCCGAGATTGCCGAGCAGCAGCCTAAAACGGATACTGGCGTGTTTAAGCCGGAGTAAATTTATTATCCCTATAGAGCGCCTGAAGATATTATCTTTTTCAAGCAAACTATCAGTATATTAAAAAATTGAGAGATTAATCTATGAGCAAAAGTAAAGCTGTTAAATCTTTAAATTTGGAAAATTTCAGCGTCTTACCGAATACAAATTTTGAATTTTCTCCACAATTAAATGTAATTATGGCTGAGAATGGTTGTGGGAAAAGTCATTTACTTAAACTGATTTATAGCCTATTGGAAGTTACCTCCAATCCCAACAATGAACTTTCGAAAACCAATTTGGAAACGCAATTTGCAAACAAATTAATTAATGTATTCCGTCCAGATTCTTTAGGTAGTTTGGTAAAAAAAGCTCTTGGCCTTCAGGGAATCATCGAGGAACTTGATGCGAATAGACGTGCCTTGGAAATACTGATGAAAAAATCTAAAACTGAAAATGATTTGGATTATGAGGAAAATTCTAATACAGGGGATAACCCTTTAAACTCTAAAAAAGCAAATATTAAATTAACCTTACTGAATGAAGAATACTATCATATCAAATTTTCAAATACGGCAAGTAAAAAAGTTGTTATAGAAAAATTAATTAATAGCTATTCTGAATTACCAATATTTATACCAAGCAGGGAACTCATCACTTTATGCCCTTGGTTTGTATCTTTATATTTAACAAACAGTATCCCATTTGAAGAAACATGGTTTGATACTTGTAAGCTCTTAACTGCTCCATTATTAAAAGACAATGAACGTATTAAAGACTTACTTTCCCAAATTGAAAAAGCAATGGATGGTTCTGTTCTAGAAAAACAAGGCCGTTTTTATTTAAGACCCCATCGCAGCAACAGAACAATCGAAGCACCTCTTGTAGCAGAAGGTTTACGTAAATTTGTCATGATTGCCAGATTAATCGCAACAGGGGCATTGCTAGATAAAGGTTATCTATTTTGGGATGAACCAGAAGCTAATCTGAATCCTAAATTGATCAAAGTGGCTGCCCGTATTATTTGGTCTTTATCCCAACAAGGTATTCAGGTTTTTATTGCAACACACTCTTTATTCCTATTGAGAGAATTGGAACTTTTGAATTTTGAAAATAAAACAGATTTACCTGTACGTTTTTTCTCATTGGTTGCTTCCGATGATGGAACAAAAGTAGAACAAGGGGACAGCATTAATGATTTGGACACATTGATATTGTTAGATGAAAGCATTATGCAGGCAGACAGGTATCTGAATATTTGAGGTTAGATTATGACCATAATCAAAGAAAAGAGATTAACTTTTACTTTTCCTGAAGATTACTGTGCTACCAAATATGACGATTGGGAACATTATGAAATTTTTCAGAACAGTTGTAATTTACGTAACAAAATTGATACAAATGAAAAAGGGAAAAATGAGATAGATCAAAGTGTGGATAACGATAATGGCAGCTCAGGTGTAGATATAATAGCTCTTCATGAATCGACACTTTGGCTAATTGAAATCAAAGATTATTACCAACTTGAGTCTAAGCCAAATGCTCAATCAATAGATGAAAAATTATCTGACCTACCATATTTAATCGCAAGAAAAGTTCGAGATTCATTAGCAGGATTGGTTTCCGCTAAATTTAAAGCAGAAAAGCAGGAGGAAAAAGATTTTGCTCACTTAGCCTTAAATTGCAACGAAATAAAAATAGTTCTTCATATTGAAATGCCTAGTAAAAGTAAACTTTCTCCTTCTTCATTAGATGTAGCCTTATTAAAAGATAGGTTTAAAACATCAAAGTTTACAAAAACATTTGAGAATTGTTATGCAAAACCAATATTCACGAATATCAACCATATTAATAACGGGCAACCGTGTGATATTCCTTGGTCTGTATCTACAGGAACAGAACAGCAATCATCATCCGAGCAACAAAGATCAATCCATAATCCCATGACCACCATCTACAACACCCTTACCCGCCAAAAAGAACCCTTCTCCCCCATCGATCCTAAAAACGTGCGTATGTACGTTTGCGGTATGACTGTTTACGACTATTGCCACTTAGGCCATGCACGCGTGATGGTTGTGTTCGACATGATTGCCCGTTGGTTGCGCGAGTGCGGTTATCCGCTCACTTATGTGCGCAACATCACTGACATCGACGACAAAATCATTGCCCGTGCGGCTGAAAACGGCGAAACCATCGGCGAACTGACCGCGCGTTTCATTCAGGCTATGCACGAAGATGCCGATGCTTTAGGTGTGTTGCGTCCGGATATTGAGCCGAAGGCAACGGAAAACATTCCGCAAATGATTGCCATGATTGAAACCCTGATTCAAAACGGCAAGGCATATCCTGCTGCAAACGGCGACGTTTACTACGCCGTGCGCGAGTTTTCCGCTTACGGCCAATTGTCGGGCAAATCGTTGGACGACCTGCGCGCAGGCGAGCGTGTGGAAGTGGACGGTTTCAAACGCGATCCGCTTGATTTTGTATTGTGGAAAGCGGCCAAAGCAGGCGAACCTGCATGGGAAAGCCCTTGGGGCAACGGCCGTCCGGGTTGGCATATTGAATGCTCTGCCATGAGTGAAAACCTGTTCGGCGATACTTTCGATATTCATGGCGGCGGCGCGGACTTGCAGTTCCCGCACCATGAAAACGAAATTGCCCAAAGCGTCGGCGCCAGCGGTCATACTTGCGGCCACGACCACGCGCAAACCCATCACGGTCAAAGCATCGCCAGCCACGTCAAATACTGGCTGCACAACGGCTTCATCCGTGTGGACGGCGAAAAAATGTCCAAATCGCTGGGTAACTTCTTCACCATCCGCGAAGTGTTGAAACAATATGACCCTGAAGTCGTGCGTTTCTTCATCCTGCGCGCCCACTACCGCAGCCCACTGAACTACTCCGACGCGCATTTGGACGATGCAAAAGGCGCACTGACCCGTCTGTACACCACGTTGAAAAACACACCAGCGGCTGAGTTTGATTTATCTGAAAACGCCAACGACTACACCCGCCGTTTCTACGCCGCCATGAACGACGATTTCGGTACGGTCGAAGCGGTTGCCGTGTTGTTTGAGCTGGCAGGCGAAGTGAACAAAACCAATGATGCGCACCTCGCCGGCTGCCTGAAAGCCTTGGGCGGCATCATCGGCCTGTTGCAACGCGATCCGATTGAATTTCTGCAAGGCGGTGCTGTTTCAGACGGCCTGTCCAACGAGGAAATCGACGATTTGATCGCCCGCCGCAAACAGGCGCGCGCGGATAAAAACTGGGCGGAATCCGACCGTATCCGCGACCTTCTGAACGAACACAAAATCATTCTGGAAGACAATGCCGGCGGTACGACTTGGCGCCGCGGTTGATTTCATGGCATAGATAAAAGGCCGTCTGAAACTGTTTTCAGACGGCCTTTTATTTTGCTATTTCAAAAAGGGCGCAAACATCGCGCCCTTTGTTTAAAACATCATTTCATTTATGCGCCGAATACTTTCAGACGGCCTTCAATCGGTTGGAAGGCTTTTTCACCGGCAGGAGTCGCGATACCGCCAATCACCATTTGCGCACGCAACAACCAGCTTTCCGGCAAGTTCCATTCTTTGGCAATGGCCGCGTCAGGCAGCGGATTGTAGTGTTGCAGATTGGCGCCGATACCGGCAGCCGCCAATGTTGTCCAAACAGCATATTGAACCATGGCATTTGCCTGATCCGCCCAGATCGGGAAGTTGGCCGCATAAGATGGGAACTGCTCTCGCAAGCCTTTGACAACATCTTGATCTTCAAAGAACAAAACCGTCGCAGCGCCTGCTTTAAACAAGTTCAGTTTTTGTGCAGTTGCTTCAAACTGCTCGGCAGGAACAACCGCACGCAAAGCTTCTTCAACAAAATGCCACACTTTGGCATGTTCTTCGCCAAACAATACGACCACTCGGGCAGATTGCGAATTAAAAGAAGACGGCGTATGCAAAACGGCGTGTTCGATGATTTTGGTTACATCCTCATTGGACAGAGGCAGGGTGTTGTTCAATGCATAGATAGAACGACGGGTTTCAGCAGCTTGTTGCAAAACAGAATAAGTCATGATCTTTTCCTTAAATTAATCTTTATCTTTACCAAAAACGTTATCCAGAGCCCACGCTCCGCCACCGGCTACTGCCAGATACAAAAACACGAAGCAGAACAAAACGGCAGATTCGCCATGGTTGGCCAATGGGAACAAAACATCACCAGAAGACGCGTGGGCTATAAAGTAGGCGGCTGCCATCTGACCGGACAAAACAAACGCGGCCGGACGCGTAAACAGGCCCAATATCAATAAGATACCACCGACAATTTCCAAAACACCGGCCACCAGCATCAAGCCTTCGGACGCACCGCCCATAGACATCGGAAAACTGAAAAACTTGGCCGTACCATGCAACAAAAACAAATACGCCGCAACAATACGCAAGACAGACAATACAACAGGTTGGAATGATTTGAGGGCTGACATCTTAATAATCCTTATTTTAATGGCTACCTGAAGAGGTATGGAGCAATTTCAATAAGTGCAGTATAGATAATTCCCAGTAAGAGATATATACTCGAATTATTGATACAACGTTTCCTAATAAGAAATAATGGATACCCTATTTAGCCTAAAAGTTTTCCGCCAAGTTGTTCAAAGCGGCAGCTTTACCCGTGCCGCCGATCAGATCGGCATTTCCACCGCCATGGCCAGCAAACACGTCAGCCATCTGGAAAACACCATTCAAGCCAAGCTCTTACACCGCAACAGCCGCAACCTCCATCTGACCGAAGCAGGCGAAGAATACTACCGCCAATGCAGCTACGCGCTGGATACCTTGGACACTGCCGCCCAAAAAGCGGCAGGCGGTACCGACACGCCGCAAGGTATGTTGCGCGTTACCATGCCCCTATGGTTTGCAGGCGGCAATATGAGCGCATGGCTAGCAGAATACCGCCAGCGTTATCCCAAAGTAACGCTCGACCTCGTCCTCGACAACCGCCATATCGACCTCATCGCCGAAGGTTTCGACCTCGCCTTGCGCGTTTCCAAAACCCCCTCCCCTTCGCTGATCGTCAAACCGCTGGCCAAAATCGAATTCGTCCTGCTTGCCGCCCCCGACTATCTTGCCCAACACGGCACACCCGATACGCCCGAAGCCGTCATGCAGCACCAAGCCATCCTGCCTTCCTATACCAGTCAACAAGACTGGGAAATTACCCACCGCACCACAGGAGAAAAAGCCATCCTCCACCTCTCCCCCGTTATCCGCAGCGACAACACGCTGATGATACGCGAGCTGATTAAAGCAGGCGCAGGCATAGGCTATCAGCCCCTTTGGGCAGTCCAGCAGGAATTGAAGGACGGCACATTGATCCAACTCCTGCCCGATTACACCATCTGGACAGATCAACTGAACGCCACTTATGTCGACAGGGCATTTCTCAGTGCGAAAGTGCGCAGCTTTATCGACTTTCTCAATGAAAAAATATCGGAAGGATAAACATCAAGGCCGTCTGAAACACTTTTCAGACGGCCTTTAATCAAAGCAACAATCCAATCAATAATTGGTCGAGCAGAACTGTTCGCGTTTGTCCGCATCAGCGGCATAGCATGTCAAACCCATGCCTGACGCATTGCTGTTGTTCGCTTTCGCACCCGGTTTTTTGTTCACCAAAACCTTACCGTTTTTACCGATTTCCACGGTTACGCCTTTGCCGTTTTTCAGCTTCCATTTCAACACTTGCGCATCGGCACTTTGACATTTGCTGACCGTACAGCCGCCTTCTGTCGCAACATTACCATTTTTATAAATCACGCACTGCTGCTGGCTGTCGGTACAGGCGGCATAGGCAGCAACGGAGAAACAGGAAATCAGCGCGGCAAACAAAACAGGTTTCATGGTTTGAACTCCTAAGGTTGTGATGATGGGTTTGTGATATTTGGAACTATACGCTTGTTTGCATGTGCCTACTACAAAATGTATCGTTAACATTCAACGGGCGTAGCACTATATCCATTCCACTAATTATCTAATTCGCCCCATACGATAAAGGCCGTCTGAACATCACTTTTCAGACGGCCTTCAATTGGTTTTCTACCTTACCGCTTCAACTTCGCAAACGCATCCGCCATTGCCGAATTGGTTGGGGCTCGCTCGTTACGTTGGGGTTTGAGGTCGCGGCGTTCTTGATGTCGGGTTTCAGACGGCCTGTTGCTTTTGGCGGCACAGCCCGGTTCGTCATCCAAACGCATGGTGAGTGCAATGCGTTTACGCGCAGCATCGACTTCCAGTACTTTCACTTTCACCACATCGCCGGCTTTCACGACTTCGCGCGGGTCTTGGACGAAACGATTGGACAGGGCGGAGATGTGCACCAAGCCGTCCTGATGGACGCCGATGTCCACGAATGCGCCGAAGTTAGCGACGTTGGAAACCACGCCTTCGAGTATCATGCCGACTTGCAAGTCGCTGATTTCGTGTATGCCTTCGGCGAATGAGGCCGTCTGAAACTCGCCACGCGGATCGCGGCCGGGTTTTTCTAGCTCGGACAAAATATCCAAAATGGTCGGCAGGCCGAAGCGTTCGTCGATAAAGTCGGATGCTTTGATTTGCTTCACGCGCTCGCGGTTGCCGATAAGTTCGGCGGCGGTAATGCCTTGTTGCGCCAGCATTTTGGCGACAACGGGATAGGCTTCGGGGTGGACGGCACTCGCGTCCAACGGCTCTTTGCCGCCGTTAATCCGCAAAAAGCCTGCTGCCTGCTCGAAGGTTTTTTCGCCCAAACGCGGTACTTTCAGCAATTTTTTGCGGCTGTCGAACGCGCCGTTTTCATCGCGGTAGGCAACAATATTTTGGGCAAGGGTTTGATTCAAACCGGAAATCCGCGCCAAGAGCGGGGCGGAGGCGGTGTTCACATCCACGCCGACGGCGTTCACACAGTCTTCGACCACTGCATTCAGCGATTTGGCGAGCTGGCTTTGGTTCACGTCGTGCTGATACTGCCCCACGCCGATGGATTTGGGGTCGATTTTGACCAACTCGGCGAGCGGGTCTTGCAGCCTGCGGGCGATGGACACCGCGCCGCGCAGGGAAACGTCCAAGTCGGGGAACTCGCGCGCCGCCAGTTCGGACGCGGAATAAATCGATGCGCCGGCTTCGGAAACGACGATTTTGTGCAGCCCCATTTCGGGCATTCCGCGCACCAGTTCGCCCGCGATTTTGTCGGTTTCGCGGCTGGCAGTGCCGTTGCCGATGGCGATGAGTTTCACGCCGTGTTGTTTAATCAGGCGCGACAGCGTTGCCAACATATTGTTTTCTTGATGCAAATAGACGATGACCGTATCCAGCAACTTGCCCGTGTCGTCCACCACGGCGCATTTCACGCCGTTGCGGTAGCCGGGGTCGAGACCCAAAGTAGTTATCCGTCCGGCGGGCGCGGCGAGCAGCAAGTCTTTGAGATTGCGGGCGAACACGGTAATCGCGTCGGTATCAGCGGCTTCTTTCAGACGATTTAGTGCTTCAAGCTCCAACGACAAAAAGATTTTCGCGCGCCAAGTCAGGCGTACGGTATCGCGCAGCCATTTGTGGCCGTCTGAAACCTTAAAACGGCGGGCGATGATTTGCTCGTATTCGCTTTGCTGCGTAATCGGCGTGTCGTCGGGCTGGTATTTGAGCGCGATGTTCAACACGCCTTCGTTGCGGCCACGCAAAACCGCCAGCGCGCGGTGGCTGGGCATGGTGCGGATGGGTTCGCGGTGGTCGAAATAATCGCTGAATTTTTCGCCTTCGGTTTCTTTGCCTTCAACGACTTGCGCGTGGATTTCGGCTTCGTTCCACAGCTTGTCGCGCAGCGTGCCGATGAGTTCCGCGTCTTCGGCAAACTGCTCCATCAGAATCGCACGCGCGCCGTCCAGCGCGGCCTTGGTGTCGGGGACGTTTTCGTTCAGGTAGCCCTGCGCGGCGGCTTCCACGTCCTGCGGCTGCTCGGTAAGCAACACGTCCGCCAGCGGCTGCAAACCGTGTTCACGCGCGATTTGCGCTTTGGTACGGCGTTTGGGTTTATAGGGCAGATACAGGTCTTCCAGCGCGGTTTTGTTGTCGGCAGCTTCGATTTGCGCCCTGAGGTCGTCTGAAAGCTTGCCTTGCTCTTCAATACTTTTTAAAACAACGGCTTTGCGATCTTCCAATTCGCGCAGATATTGCAGCCGCTCGGCAAGCTGGCGCAGCTGCGTATCGTCCAGCCCACCCGTGGCTTCTTTACGGTAACGCGCGATAAAGGGTACGGTCGCGCCGTCGTCCAAAAGCTCAATGGCGGCATTGATTTGCGCGGTAGTGGCGGAGAGTTCTTGGGAGAGAATTTGAGTAATGTTCATCAATAGAATTCCAACGGACAGGCCGTCTGAAATTTCAGACGGCCTGATTTAAAAAACAATCGCTTTAAGGCAGCGAATTATAATATTCGTAGGCTTTGTCCATATCTTCAAACTGGTGCATATGCCCTTTTTCCAGCACCATCGCATTATCGCAATATTGCTTCATGGCGCTGTGGCTGTGCGACACCAAAATGATGGAACGGTCTTTGCGCTTTTCAAACAACTCGTACTTACATTTATCGGCAAAGCGCGAGTCGCCCACTGCAATCACTTCGTCAATCAAATAGCAGTCAAATTCTACAGCCAACGACAAAGCAAATGCCAAACGCGCCTTCATACCTGAAGAATAACGCTTAACCGACTCGTAAAGATACTGACCCAGCTCGGAAAACTCTTCGGTAAAGTTCTTCACATAATCGATATCGACATTGTAGATCCGGCAGATGAAACGCAAATTGTCCATACCGGTCAGACTGCCTTGAAACGCACCGGAGAATGCCAAAGGCCAAGAAATACTCATCGTCCGCTTGATTTCGCCCGTGGTCGGCGGCTCAACGCCGCTAATCAAACGAATAAGCGTCGATTTACCTGCACCGTTGCGGCCGAGAATACCGATTTTCTCGCCCTTCTCCATTTTGAAGTTGATATCGTGCAAGACTGTCCGCCAACCTTGGCGGGTCAGATAGCGCTTGGAAACGTGTTCAACTGAAATCATTGCGGCTCAACCCCTTTGCTGAATCTCGCCACCATCGCCAAACCAAGCAGCAGCAAAACTAAATTACACAACAAAATATACCAAGGATTTTCGTAAGTCGTAACGCTGTTACCAAAATATCCGGCACGGAACATTTCTGTACCATGCACCATCGGAAGCATCAGCACATAGTGTTGCAACTGCTGAGGCAGGTTGTGTACGAAGAAAAACACGCCGGACAAAGGCATCATCACAAAACTGATGGTACTCCAAACCTTGCCAAACGGCTCAAAGTGAAATGCCACCGAACAGATGACCAGCCCCAATCCAACGGCAAACATAGCCATCAAAAGCCAAGCCAACAACATATAGAAAATATCTGCCGGTACATCAATCCAGCCGATGACGACCAATGCGAACATAATCACAACCTGCGCAATCGTAGCACCGGCAATCTCCAACAACATACGCGCAAAAATGGTATCTAAAACACGTACATTTCGGTGATACAGCAGGCTTGTGTTGGCCGCAATCGAACCGATAGCGCGATTAGAGGCATTACGCCACATCATCATCATCGGATAGCCTGTCAGCGTGAAAGCCACGATATTCAAGGCTGACACATTGTTCATGCGGAAGAATTTCCACATCAACACCATAACCAAAGTCAGCAGCAAAGGTTCGACAAACAACCACAAAAAACCAATGTTATTACGACCGTAGCGAGTAATAATTTCACGCATTAAGAGTGCGCCGATTACCCTTTTTTGGATAAGCAGCGACTCCAAAAACGATGTTTTATGTAGCTCTTTCATCAGTTTTTATGCTCACGGATACTTGCAGACAGCAACACGGCAATGCCATAGACAATCAAACCGATGACAAACGTTGCCACAATGTTGTACAGACGGTTTGGCTCATGCGCCAAGTCAGGTTTGTTTGGCTGGGAAATCACTTCCAAATATAATTGCTGACGATCTGCTTCCGCTTTTGCACTTTCCAAAGAAGTCATCGCCGCAGCCAATTGTTTCTCAGCCAATTCGTTTTCCAAATACACGCGCTGATATTCCGCCGCCTGATTGGACAACGAACCCTCGCCGCCGCCGGAAATCGCTTTCATTTGTTGCGAGATTTCTTTACGCAAGCTCTTCTCACGCGCAATCAAACCTGGAATTTGCGGGTTCTCAGGCGTAACAGCTTTGACCTGGTCAAGCTGGGTTTGAATAACAATCAACTCGTCCTGCAATTTAGACACCAAACCCATTTGCACATCAGATTGCGCCTTTAAGTCAAAAATACCGTTGGAAACACGGAATTTTGTCAATTGAGCCGAAGCTTCTTTAACTTTCTCTTCAGCCGAATTGACCACTTCCTGAGCATAACGAATCGTATCCTGACGCGCACGTTCGTTCAGCTGGTTGATCAATACCTCACCCTGTTTGAGCAAAGCATCATTGATCTTTTGAGATTCACCGGCATTGAAAGATGTAACGCTCAAATTAGAAATGCCTGAGACAGAGTCAAAATGGATGGATACCTTATCGCGGTAGTATTGATAAAACGCTTCATCCTCGCCACGCAGGCCAAAACCATTAAAACGGCTGAAAATGTCGCCTTCTTTTTCATAAAAATCACGAACGGGCATTTTCTTACGCAACGCGTCCAAAGCCGAACGCGACTGCATATATTCCTGCACGGTATAAATATCGTCTTGCGCACGAGAGAAACCAGACCCCTGCAAAATAGCGCCCAAGCCGTTCAAAGACGATTGGCTCTTAGGAGAACGCACCACAAAGCTGGACTGGGATGTGAACTGATCAGAAGCAAATAGTCCGTAATACACACCGGAACACAAAGTCGGCACGATAACCATTACCCAAAGCAACGGATTAATCTTACGCAACCAAGACTTTTTGGCCTTTTTCTTTTCGGGAGCCGGTTGTTCCGGTTTCACATCCACATTTGCAGAAACTTGCTCAGACATTATTTTCCCCATTAGTTCACTAAATTATTAATACTGTTCGCACCGCTAACCACAGGCGAGAACACAAATGACAAGAACTTGCGTACTTCAGCCATCGGCGCATTCGATACGTACACCACGTCCTTATCCTTCACAGGGAAACGCTGCATCCAAAACATAGAATTCGCATCTGCCAGGTTCAGACGGTAGACCACAGGAATCTCCGCACGATCGCCATAACCCTTTTCAACCCATTTGGATTGTTTTTCCGGAGGCAGCTCGGACAAAGGCGCATAGCGGAATACAAATACGCCGCGCGCATCTGCACGATAATCCTGCAAACCGCCCATACGTCCCACAGCCTCAGCCAAAGACAAGCCCTTCACAGAGAAACCAATCTGCTGCGTATGACCGACCGCACCCATAGACGTAAACGTGCTTGGATTAGTAATCATTGTGACTACGTCACCGCGGCGCAACAAAATATTTTGACGCGGATGCGCCACCAAATCTTCCAAAGCAATCGTTCTCACAACATTACCGCGTGTCAGCTGTACGTTCGTATCCTGAACATTCGCAGTCGAACCGCCCACGGCAGCCACCGCATCCAACACACGCTCGCCTGCAGCCGTCAAAGGCATACGCACACTGTTACCCGCACGGATAACCGATACATTAGCCGCATTGTTTTGCACCATGCGCACCATTACCTGCGGCTGGTTCGCCATTTTTTTCAGACGGCCTTTAATAATGTTTTGCACCTGAACCGGTGTTTTACCAAGGACAGACACATCGCCGATAAATGGCACAGAAATCGTACCTGAAGAGCTGACCATCTGTTCTGGCAGCTTAGTTTGCTGCGCATTACCCGAACCGGTAGACGACAAAGCCCCACCGAACAACACAGCCGGAGGAGCTTCCCAAATCGTAATGTCCAGCACATCGCCTATATTGATAGCCCCTATTGATGATGTACCATCACCCAACTGAGCAAATGACTGATTAACTTGCGCTTGATATAGTGACTGAGCCACCGCACCATTCACATCAATCAATTCCACCTCCGGCACTTCGGCCGTAGCCGGCTGTTGCCCCAAAGCAACAACATTTCGCGTACTCGGACCAGAATTAGGAAGAGAAGAGCATGCAGCCAACAGACTGACGTACAACAATAACATACCCCTGCGGGTAAGACATTCTGCTTTCAACATTGATTAAATCTCACTATACTTTTAATTAAGCACGACCATTATAACACCTGATGAAATATTAGGCCGTCTGAAAACCTGACATAAGTATCAAAAAACATCACATTACAACGAATACCGTCATGAGAAAACTTAAAAAACTGATTCGACAACCAGGTGTATTCTTCCGCGACTATCTCAACAAAAGATACCCTGTTCGCAACGCCGAACAGCGTACAATAGAGTTTGACGAACCAGTCATTATCGACAACAGCCTGTATTTAGCCGAACTTGAAAATAGTATCAACCTTCCCCCTATTAAAGTTGATGTCGTTTTCACATGGGTAAATAACCAAGATCCCAAATGGCAGCAACGCCGCCGCCAACATAGCCCTACTGCCGAACAAAACGCACTTCACAATAATGACGAAGCCCGTTTCAGCAACCACAACGAACTTTACTATTCACTTCACAGCGTGCGTACCTTCCTGCCGTGGGTCAACCATATCTACATCATTACCGACAACCAACGCCCCGATTGGCTCAATCCTGTCGACTATCCCAACGTCAGCATAATAGATCACAGTCAAATCATTGACCCGCAATACCTGCCCACCTTCAATTCGCATGTAATCGAAGCACACCTGCACAACATTCCCAATCTAAATGAACACTTCATCTATTTTAACGATGATGTATTTGTTGCCCGTCCATTACCGAAGGAACACTTCTTTCACGCCAACGGCATTGCCTCACTTTTTATTGCAGACAAGAGCCTAAAACAAATGTCCGAAAGAGGAACCGATACACCCACTCTTTCCGCCTCAAAAAACTGTATCGCACTATTACAACAGCACTACGACTGCCGCATCGACCGTCCGTTAGTACACACCTATATCCCACTGCATAAAAGCAGCTTTCAATTTGCTTGGCAGCACTACCGTACTGAGATTGAAGCCTTTTTATCCAACCGTTTCCGTTCTAACCACGATCTCAATCTTGCCACCTTCCTCGTACCTTGGCTGATGTTTTTAAACAGGAAATCTACAGTAGGTAATGAAATATGTTATTATTTTAATATCCGCTCCAACAAAGCGCCTGCACAATATATCAAGCTCTTAGAAAATAAAAAAAATGGGCGGCAGCCACACTCTTTTTGTGCCAACGATTTTCACAGCCAGCAACAGATTAAAAACTACCAGGACAAACTGATTCAAATGCTGGAAAATTACTTCAAAACCAAATAAAAATAAAAGGTCAAAAAAATGAACAATAAAAAATTTCGGAAGCTCTTACGAGACCCTAAACTCTTTTTCCGCGACATGTACACCAAACGCGTAATGAAACTCAAAAAATACCTTCCCTTAAAATACGAAGGTAATAATCAATTTACAATCGTTTCGGCCGTTTATAACGTCGAAAAATACCTTGATGAATACTTTGACAGTATCGTCAAACAAAGCTTGAATTTCAAAAAACACATTCAAATCATTCTAGTAGATGATGGATCAACCGACCATTCGGCAGAAATCATCAAACGATGGCAAGCCAAATTTCCCCAAAATATCCATTATTTTTATAAAGAAAATGGCGGTCAGGCCTCGGCACGCAATCTGGGTTTGCAACATGTTGAAACCGAATGGGTAACATTCATAGATCCAGATGATTTTGTTTCTTCTGATTACTTCTACAAAACAGACAACTTCTTAAGTAATAATGCCAACATTAGCATAGTAGGTTGCCCATTAGTCTTCTATTTTGAAGATAAAGACATGGTGAAAGATACACACCCCTTAAAATATCGTTTTGCTAAAGGGGATGTTGTCCTTCCATTATCTAATCTAAAAGATCACCTACAATTATCTGCAAGTACTGCTTTTTTCAAAATTGATAATATCCGTAATGCAAATATTTATTTTGATGAGGCAATGAAACCTAGCTTTGAAGATGCAAAATTTGTTACTGATTATATTCTAAATACTGATGCCTCAACTAATGCTGCTTTTCTGTCAAAAATCAGTTATTTTTATCGAAAACGTTCTGATGGTTCGTCCACATTAGATGGAGCATGGAACAATCCATTACTATTTTCTAGGGTAATTGAAAAAGGCTGTATTGAAATTTTGAAAACAGCCAAAATGAAATTTGGAAAAATCCCTGAGCATATTCAAAGAATCGTCCTATACCATATCATCTGGTATTTTGGTCGTATCGTAAACAAACCTGCAGCATTGTCACACCTAAGTGAAGAGCAAAAAAAACATTTCGTTGCCTTATTACATGAAATGTTCTCATATATTGATGAGGCAACAATTCTTCGCTTTAATTTAGCAGGAACATGGTTTTTCCAAAAAGTAGCTCTGCTCGGTTTATTTAAAAATACGACACCTAAGAATCAAATTGCTTATGTTGAAGATTTTGATTTGAAGAAGAAACAGATTTTGGTGAAATATTTTTCAAATTTCCCAATTGTTGAGCAATGGGTAATTAATGGTAAGGAAATATTCCCTAAATACCAAAAAGAAGTTGTCTATGACTTTCTAGGCAGTTTATACACTAAAGAATACCGCACATGGCTTCCTTGTAACGATATGGGAAGTTTAGAACTTTTTTTAGCCGGTAACAGAGCCAAATTAACATTCTCAGGAAAACAATTTGACAAACTACCAATCGAAACGGTATTCACTTCATTCAAACAAAAATCCACAGTTAAATCGAATGACTGGATTTTAATGGATAGGGACAATCAGGCCGATGATAATGCAGAACACTTATATCGTTATATTAGTGAAAATCATCCAGAACAAGATATTTATTTTGCCCTGAAAAAAACCTCCTCTGATTGGAAAAGGCTCGAACAAGATGGGTTTAATTTGCTTGAATTTGGCTCATCTGCATTTGAGAGTAAATTAAAAGACTGCGCAAAAATCATCAGTAGTCATGTTGATGGATATATCACACATTATTTCAAAGATAATTCCCTATTAGATAAAGACTACGTCTTTTTACAACATGGCATTACGAAAGATGATTTATCAGGTTGGTTAAATACCAAAAAAATTGCTTGTTTCGTTACAGCGACAAATCCAGAATACCATTCTATTGTGGACAATACGACTGCTTATAAATTTGGTAAAAAAGAAGTTAAACTAACAGGCTTCCCTCGTTATGACCGTTTACTCATCAATAACAATACCGAATCTAAACAGATTTTAATCATGCCAACATGGCGTAGCTCCATTGTAGGCACATATATTTCAGGTACAGAACGAACAAGAAACCCTGATTTCATGAAAACTAACTATGCCAGACATTGGCATGGCTTCATGAATCACGTCATATTAAAAGAACTGAATGATCAAGGTTATCAAATCGTCTTTGCACCACATCCAAGTATTCAGGAATACATGGATGAGTTCACTGTGCCTGACTTTATTAAAATCTATAGCTATTCAGAAGGTAACATCCAATCCGTCTTCCAAAATACTAGCGTCTTGATTACAGACTATTCATCTGTTGCATTTGATGTAGCCTACTTGAATAAAGCTATTTTGTATTATCAATTTGATTATGATGAAGTATTCTCCAGTGGAAATCACACCTATCAAAAAGGTTATTTTGACTATAACCGAGATGGTTTTGGTGCAGTTGCTTATAATGAAACAGAACTTCTGGCAGCATTAAAAGATCTAGTAAACAATCAAGCTAAAGTACCTGATTTATATCAAAAACGTATCGACAAAACATTCCAATTTAGGGATTCAAATAATTGTGAGCGTGTCTATCAGTCTATTACAGCACTTGACCAACCTGACACTACAGATAATCTGCCTATTATTCAGAATATGATTGCCCAAGCTGAAAAACTTCATGCATGGGACTTGGCAGCAACCCGTATCCAAACTCTGCTTGATACAGGCCGTCTGAATGCGGAAGAAACAGCTGATTATCGCCATCGTTATCTGAACGCTTTATTTGAAAGCAACCAGTTTGACACTTTGCAAAACCTGTTACCTGATTATCCCGATACCGCAGGTTACTGGCATGCGAAAATAGACTTATATATCGGTAATGCCGTTAAAGGGGCGGAATTTTTTGCTGAAAACGAGCATATAGGAACGCAAAATGATTTACTTATTGCATTACTTGCAGCCTCGTTTCATCAAGCAAAAAGGCCGTCTGAAAAACTGTTTGCCCGGATAGGTACAGACTTACCCGACTCATATCAACCTTTGTTGACCGTAGCACAAAAGCTATCGGAGCAGAATTATTTTGTAGCATTGGCTTTACTGAAAACGTATATTGATAGCTTGGATGATCGCCAAAAAGGCTATCTAAAACCCGAGCTGTTGGCTTCTTACCTCTGCATGAAACTTGGTAACTTACAAGGCGCGCATCAGTTTTTGGTTGCTTTTGAAAACCATACTCAAAATGATCCAAGTTGCCGTATCGCGATTGCAAGACTGGCAAAATTACGCGGTGATTCTGAAAAACTATTTACCCAGCTTAACCGTGCCTTTGAAGAAAATCTGCTCTTAATTCCTGAAGATTTAACAGTCGATTATCTGAAAAAAATGTACGCTACCGGCAACACTGACGGCGAAGGATATCTATTGGCTCAACTGCGCCAAAAATATCCTGAGAATCCGTCTTTGGCCTTGTATGAAGCTGAAAAACTTGCTCAAAACCAAGATTGGGAGTCTGTCACCAAAATATTGGCTGATTTTGCACAAACCTCACCGGAAACGATGTATCTTTATACAACTGCTTTATGCCGTCTGAAAAACCATCAGGCAGCACAACGTTATTTTGACAGCCTCTCTCTACAAGACACAGCAGCATATTGGAAACTGGCAGCTGAAATAGCCGAAGCTAAAGGTGACAAGGCATTACAGGCTGAGTGTCTGAAAAAACAATTGGCTTGTTTAGAGTAATCTCTGTCTTATCTTAAAAAAAGGCCGTCTGAAAACTTTTATGTTTTCAGACGGCCTTTACTGTTAATACACTAATCAAGCTACCATATATCTACTTCATATTTTAATTCAGATTAATGTCCGAATCAGTAATATGGATGTCCAACAGCAAATTATTGATAATGGTATTGGACAAGAATACTGTGTTGCCTGAAAAATCTATGTGCTTTTGAATTTTTTCAAAGTCAAACTCACATAATACAACTGTAGGCAATGCTTCTTTCAGCTCTTTAATATCCGGATAAAACTCTGATACTTTAGCCGATGAAATGACCACTTGATTTTCAAGGTTATGATCAATTACATCTGGTAGCTTTTTGAAAGTCTCCAAAATCGGCGTACGGATAGAATGCAGATACAATGGATCTTTGCCACCATAGTATTTATGATTGCCCAAAAATGGGTCGATTGCAAAGGTTTTGTACCCACCAATTAAGCCGTGATATACCGCTCCTGTACCGCCTGATGATGCACCGCAAATAACTACGTTTTTCTTATCTACGCCATAAATATTCATCAGGCTCTTAATGAAACGCTGGATATTGTCTTCGATATTTTCATCAAACTTTGTATTCAACCCGTGACTGCCAAACGCGTCTGATACATCAGCCATACGGATGATGTAAGTATTTGGCATAATGCTGTTGCTGATAAATGGAAATGGGTGGCTATAATAACGGTCAACCATATTCTCATTACTCTTATTGGTATAAGAGAACAACACCAATAGGTTTTTCTTGTTGGCACTCAATACTTTCGGTGCTTCAACAGTATAAATGACATTTTCCAACTCATGGAAAGAGTCTGGGAAATAAGCCAAAAGATCTTTATAACTGTGCTTGTTCACGCGACGGAACACACTTACACCCATTTTGTGTTCAACAGCTAAAAAGCCTCTATTATTTAGCTCATAAACATAATCACTTAGACCATGATTCCGAGCATAGCTTAGGAAAAACTCATTACTGTCGCCTTTAACACCAATGTATTCAACTTCCGGCTTATCCAAGTACTCGGCTAAATTAATGCCTTTATTTTTTTCAACATTCAGGATGTAGCATAATTCGCTGCCAAGATAAATGGACGTAACTTCTAAAATCTCACTAAATTTATCCTCAATTTTTGCCCAATCGGCTTCAGCAAATTTAAAAGACAATACTGTCTTTTCTTGATTAACCGATTGCGGGTAACTTCCATAAACTTCTGAAATATATTTTAGAAATTTATGGAAGCCGGAAATCTTAGAAACTTTGCTCTTATTGCGCTCAATAAAGTTAAAAGTTTGTCCTGATGTTGAATAGCTGACGCTGACAAAATAGTCGTTCAACAGAAAATCAAACACTATACTTTGATTGTTATAAATCCAAGCGTTAACCTTTTGAGGATCAATCTTGGCTTTTCGTAAGATGTTTTGCTGAATTTTATATAAATCCATTTTATAAACCCTGCTGATATTTTTCCAACAATGCTTTTTTGTCGGTTTTGTGGTTGGTGCTGACTGGAATTTCATCAATGTGAATAAATTCAGACGGCATCATGTAAGACGGTAAATTTTGTACTAATGCGTCTTTGATCGCCTGAGTATCTGCACTTTGCTTGGCTGTATAGAAACACACCAAACGCAATACTGCGCCTGTGTTGCGTTTCAAAGCCACTACTGCCACATTATCAAAGGCAAATTCCTTAAGGTTAAGGATTTTTTCTTCAATTTCTGAAAGTTCGATACGGTAGCCATTGAGCTTAATCTGCTCGTCTTTACGGCCTTGTACATAGAACAATCCATTTTTTTCAAAACCGTAGTCACCTGTTTTATAAGTACGGTTATCTGCACTGTGTACGACCAAGCGTTTAGCATTTTCAGTTTCGTTGTTCAGATAGCCACGCATTACATGGTTACCGCTAATCCAAATCTCTTCGTCAACAATCTCTAATTGGGAATTAAGCACAGCAACGCCTACAGGCAACTCTTCTTCTGCCGCCAGCATATCAGGTGTAATATCAACGTAAGTTGTTGCTACAGTAGCTTCAGTCGGACCATAGGTATTGATAACACGGACACCGGGAAATTTTTGAAAAATCATATTTACTACTGGTTTGCCAAGTTTTTCGCCACAGAACAAAAATTCTTTCAAACTCGGTAAAGTAGCCTGACTACATTTAGGGTTAAGCAGCTGCTGCATGGCAAAAGAAGGCGTGGAAACCCAAGTAGTAATTTGTTGTTTGGCCAAAAAATCAATCCAGGTGGCAGGATTAGAAATAGCATCACGACTGTTCATGACAATGCAACCGCCGTAAGCCAAGTTGCCAAAGATTTCGTACATTGACAAATCAAACGCAAACGGAGCCTGATTCATAAACACATTAGGTGCGGCTAAATTAAGCTGCTCTTTCATCCATTTCATCAGGTTGAATACAGCCTCACGACCGATTTGCACACCCTTAGGTGCGCCGGTTGTTCCTGAAGTAAACATGATGTAAGCCAAATCTTTTTCAGCCAGCTCTACTTCTTCGTCAGTCTGCTTTTCAAAAGTTTGCGTTGCCGAACGGTACACAAAACGTGCTTTCGACAGTTGGCAGATATTGTTCAGACGGCTTTCAGGATAAATACTATCCACCGGAATAAAAGGGATTTTGTTTAATAAGCAGGCATAAATTGCCACTGCAAAATCAATTTCTTTATGGCCGTGCAACACCAGAGGAATGTTTTTGGTAATATCTGCTATGCTTTTGTAAGCCTCGATAAATGCGGCTATTTTTACGCGCAACTCTTCCCAAGAACATTCCTGAGTATCATTAACTAACGCTTTTCCCGAAGTTTGGCTGAAACGGTATTCCAAAAAATCATCAAGATTTTGGAATTCATTTAATTGTTTCATGATTTAGCCTTTGTAATTATTTTCAACATATTGAATGATATTGGCTGAGTTTGCCAAAATATCAACCAGTTGCTCAAACGGCAAATCAACATCAAATTTTTGTTTGATGGCCATAACCAAATCCATTGCGCTCACAGAATCAATAAGTCCTGTAGACAACAATTCTTCATTTGCTGACACTTGTTTTTGTGCAACTTGTGAAATCAACGCCAAAACTTCGTTAGATACTGACATGGTAAGATCCTTTTATTAAAATTGAAATGATAACGCTTTGCACCCTGTGCATAACACTGTGATTATCCCATATTTTTTTACTTTTCAGGTAACTAAATATACAATAACCAAATAAAGCAATCCCTCTTTGACAACACTTACACTAGGCCATCTGAAAGCGTTTGTATTTTCAGCCAACCGGTTTCACGACTCCCAAACACAATTTTAATTAAGGAAAACCAATGACTATTCTTATCACCGGCGGTACCGGTTTTATCGGTTCTCATACCGTTGTTTCCCTGCTGAAATCAGGCTTTAATGCCGTGATTTTGGACAATTTGTGCAATTCGTCTGCCAACATCCTCCCGCGCTTGGAAAAGATTACCGGCAAGTCTGTGCCTTTTTACCAAGGGGATATCCGTGATCGTGAAGTGTTGCGTCAAATCTTTGCAGAACACGATATTGATGCCGTCATCCATTTTGCCGGCTTGAAGGCAGTCGGTGAAAGCGTGGCCGAACCAATGAAATACTACGACAACAATGTGTCTGGCAGCTTGGTTTTGGCTGAAGAAATGGCGCGTGCCGGCGTATTTAAGATTGTATTCAGCTCATCTGCTACGGTTTACGGCGATCCGGGTAAAGTACCTTATACGGAAGATATGCAACCGGGGGATACGACCAGCCCTTACGGTACGTCCAAGTCTATGGTGGAGCGCATTTTGACGGATATCCAAAAGGCCGATCCGCGCTGGAGCGTGATTTTGTTGCGCTATTTCAACCCTATCGGTGCGCATGAAAGCGGTTTGATCGGCGAGCAGCCAAACGGTATCCCAAACAATCTGCTGCCTTATATCTGCCAAGTGGCTTCAGGCAAGCTGCCGCAATTGTCGGTTTTCGGCGATGACTACCCTACCCCAGACGGTACGGGTATGCGCGACTATATCCATGTGATGGATTTGGCGGAAGGCCATGTGGCGGCGATGCAGGCGAAAAGCGATATTTCGGGTGTACACCTGTTTAATTTGGGTTCGGGACGTGCTTATTCGGTATTGGAAATCATCCGTGCCTTTGAAGCGGCCTCCGACTTGACCATTCCATTCCAAATCAAACCGCGTCGCGATGGCGATTTGGCCTGTTTCTATGCCGACCCTGCCTACACCAAAGCGCAAACCGGTTGGGAAACCAAGCGTGATTTAGCGCAGATGATGGAAGATTCATGGCGTTGGGTCAGCAACAACCCAAATGGCTACGACGATTAAGTTGAACTGATACAGGCCGTCTGAAAGAGATGTTTTCAGACGGCCTCTTTATCTGAAAAACACACTTTCTGTCTGCTATAATCTGTTTATATTATTTTGACTATCCTCTGAAACTTATGAAAAAAATCCTTGTTACCGGCGGCGCGGGCTTTATCGGTTCTGCCGTTGTCCGTCATATTATCCAAAACACCCAAGACTCTGTCGTCAATGTCGATAAGCTGACTTATGCCGGCAATTTGGAATCTTTGACCGAGGTAGCAGGCAATCCTCGCTATGCTTTTGAGCAAGTGGATATTTGCGACCGCGCCGAACTCGACCGCGTATTCGCACAACACCAGCCTGATGCCGTGATGCACTTGGCTGCGGAAAGCCATGTCGACCGCTCTATCGATTCGGCAGGCGAGTTTATCCAAACCAATATCGTCGGTACATTCAATCTGCTTGAAGCAGCCCGCGCCTACTGGCAACAAATGCCGTCTGAAAAACGCGAAGCCTTCCGTTTCCACCATATTTCTACCGATGAAGTCTATGGCGATTTGCACGGTACGGACGATTTGTTCACCGAAACCACGCCATACGCGCCGTCCAGCCCCTACTCTGCCTCTAAAGCGTCCAGCGACCACCTCGTCCGCGCATGGTTGCGTACTTACGGTTTGCCGACCATTGTAACCAACTGCTCCAACAACTACGGCCCTTACCATTTCCCGGAAAAACTCATTCCGCTGATGATTCTGAACGCGCTTGACGGCAAACCGCTGCCCGTTTACGGCGACGGTATGCAAATCCGCGACTGGCTGTTTGTCGAAGACCACGCGCGCGCGCTGTATCAGGTTGTTACCGAAGGTGTTGTCGGCGAGACCTAC
Source organism: Neisseria sp. P0001.S007 (assembly GCF_051963655.1). Lineage (NCBI taxonomy): Bacteria > Pseudomonadati > Pseudomonadota > Betaproteobacteria > Neisseriales > Neisseriaceae > Neisseria > Neisseria sp. P0001.S007. Next base: position 36,982 of record NZ_JBQCUB010000011.1, read on the forward strand.
AATATCGGCGGCCACAATGAAAAAGCCAATATTGAAGTCGTCAAAACCATCTGCACCCTGCTGGAAGAGCTTGTTCCTGAAAAACCGGCCGGCGTGGCGCGTTATGAAGATTTGATTACTTTCGTACAAGACCGCCCCGGCCATGACGTGCGCTACGCCATCGACGCTGCCAAAATCGGCAGGGAGCTGGGCTGGAAACCTCAGGAAACATTCGAATCCGGCATCCGCAAAACAGTGCAATGGTATTTGGACAACAAAACCTGGTGGCAAAACGTATTGAACGGCAGCTATCGTTTAGAGCGTTTAGGCACCGGAAAATAAGTTTTCAGACGGCCTGTTCCCACTATTAGGCCGTCTGAGAATCACGCAAACACACACTACTCAGGAGAAAACCCATGAAAGGCATTATCCTTGCAGGTGGCAGCGGCACACGCCTCTACCCCATCACACGCGGAGTATCCAAACAACTGCTGCCCGTGTACGACAAGCCCATGATTTACTATCCGCTGTCCGTACTGATGCTGGCAGGAATCCGCGATATTTTGGTGATTACCACGCCCGAAGACAACGCCTCTTTCAAGCGCCTGCTTGGCGACGGCGGCGATTTCGGCATTTCCATCAGCTATGCCGTTCAACCCAGTCCGGACGGTTTGGCACAGGCATTTATCATCGGTGAAGAATTTATCGGCAACGACAATGTTTGCTTGGTTTTGGGCGACAATATTTTCTACGGCCAATCATTTACGCAAACATTGAAACAGGCCGCCGCCAAGACCCACGGCGCAACCGTATTCGGTTATCAGGTCAAAGATCCCGAGCGTTTCGGCGTGGTTGAATTTGACGAAAACTTCAACGCCCTGTCTATCGAAGAGAAACCGCAACAGCCCAAATCCGATTGGGCGGTAACCGGCTTGTACTTCTACGACCAACGCGTCGTCGAGTTCGCCAAACAAATCAAACCGTCTGCCCGCGGCGAATTGGAAATTTCCGACCTCAACCAAATGTATTTGGAAGACGGTTCATTGTCGGTGCAACTTTTGGGACGCGGTTTTGCATGGCTGGACACCGGCACTCACGAGAGCCTGCACGAAGCTGCTTCATTCGTCCAAACCGTACAAAACATCCAAGACCTGCAAATCGCCTGCCTGGAAGAAATTGCTTGGCGCAACGGTTGGCTTTCCGATGAAAAACTGGAAGAGCTGGCACGCCCGATGTCGAAAAACCAATACGGCCAATATTTGCTGCGCCTGTTGAAAAAATAATATTTGAGGCCGTCTGAAACTTTTCAGACGGCCTTTAGATGAAAGATAAAACGATGAACATCATTGATACCGCCATTCCCGACGTAAAACTGCTTGAGCCGCAAGTCTTCGGCGACGCGCGCGGCTTTTTTATGGAAACCTTCCGCGACGAGTGGTTCAAGACCCAAGTCTGCGACCGCACCTTTGTGCAGGAAAACCACTCCAAATCCAGCAAAGGCGTATTGCGCGGTCTGCACTATCAAACTGAAAACACACAAGGCAAACTCGTGCGCGTGGTTGTCGGCGAAGTATTCGACGTGGCTGTCGATATGCGTAAAGACTCCCCCACTTTCGGCAAATGGGTAGGCGAGATTCTGTCCGCAGAAAACAAACGCCAACTGTGGGTACCCGAAGGTTTCGCTCACGGCTTCTATGTACTGAGCGATGAAGCCGAGTTCGTCTATAAATGCACAGACTATTACAACCCAAAAGCCGAACACTCGCTGATTTGGAATGATCCGACCGTCGGCATCGACTGGCCGCTGCAAGGCGAGCCAAACCTGTCGCCTAAAGACTTGGCAGGCAAAGTATTGACCGAAGCAGTCACGTTTGAATAACTTCAAAACATAACAGAATCAACTGTTTATATTTTGTAGTATTAGAAAGTTTCAAATGAATTTAAATAAAATTAGAAAATTTTTTAGAGAACCCCATATCTTCTTTAGGGATTTTCTAAATAAACGCTTTCCTCCTTATAATGTAGAACAGCCTATTCCTGAAACTGAAGAATTCACTCTGATCAATGCAGATGCAAATCTTGCATCACTCACAGAAAACGTTTTGCCAAACTTCCCCATCGATGTTGTTTTTACTTGGGTCGACAATACCGATAAAGCATGGCAAGAACAGTATTACCGTACCCTGCAGCCTATTGATCAGGAAGATATCGGCCTGTATGCGACCGATCCTGCCCGCTTTTCCAACCATAATGAACTTTTTTATTCAGTACAGGCAGTACAGAAGTTTATGCCGTGGATCCGCAATATTTTTATTGTAACGGCGGATCAAAAACCTAAATGGTTAGATGAAAACACCCATTCTAAAATTAAATTAATCAATCATTCGCAAATTATTGACGCCAAATACTTGCCAACGTTCAATTCCCACGTCATTGAAGCAAACTTATATAAAATTCCAGATTTAAGTGAACATTTTATTTATTTTAATGATGATGTTTTTGTTGCAAGACCACTGATGCCTAATCACTTTTTTGAAAATAATGGCTTGGCTTCCCTATTTGTTGCCAATAAAAGTTTTCAAAAAATGCGTCAACGGGGTCTAATCACACCGACATTGACCGCATCAGAACACGCATTAAAGCTCTTAAAAAGACATTATCCGACAATTAATATCAATACACCGTTGGTACATACTTACGTTCCGCTACGGAAAACATCCTTTCAAAAAGCATGGTCATTATTTGAAGATGAAATAAATTCTTTTCTAAATAACAAGGTGCGCCATAATTCTGAACTTAATATGGCCAGTTTTTTAGTACCTTGGTTGATGTACCTTGACGGATATGCCACACCGAAACGTGAAATTTGCTACTATTTCAATATACGCAGTTCACACGCCCAAACTCAATATAAGAAATTGTTATTCAAGAAGAAATACCTTCATATGCCCCACTCCTTCTGCATTAACGATTCAAGCAGTAATAATGCGGATAAAAACTATGCCCTACATTTCCGTAATTTTATGGACACTTACTTTGAAATAGAGGCAGAATAAATTCTTACATTAATGACATTTGATAGATAACATAATAATTTAAAATGATTTTTTCAACATTCGGCCTATTTAAACAACGTCTCTTGCTAACCAAATTTTTAGACAAAATTTCAACGGATAAGACCGCAGTATTTTGGGGCAAGAAACATCCCAAACGCAGAAAATTAGCACATATCTTAAGATTGCCCCTGCTCAATCTTGAGGACGGCTTTTTACGCTCGCTCGGACTGGGCGTCGCCGGTTATCCTCCCTATTCCATAGTCTATGACGACATCGGCATCTACTACGACACTACCCGCCCTTCGCGTTTGGAACAACTGATTCTTGCCGCCGATACTATGCCGTCTGAAACCCTGGCTCAGGCGCGACAGGCGATGGATTTCATCCTGCAACACCATCTGTCAAAATACAACCACGCGCCCGAACTTTCAGACGATCATCCTTTACGCTCCCCATCCAAACCCGAAACCGTCCTCATCATTGACCAAACCTTCGGCGATATGGCCATCCAATATGGCGGCGCAGACGCCTCTACGTTTGAACTGATGTTTCAGACGGCCTTGAATGAAAATCCGCAAGCCGATATCTGGGTAAAAACCCATCCCGATGTTTTGTGCGGCAAAAAACAAGGCTATCTGACCCAGCTGGCACAGCAACACCGCGTCCATCTTTTGGCAGAAGACATCAATCCGATTTCTTTGTTGCAAAACGTCGATAAAGTTTATTGCGTTACCTCGCAAATGGGTTTTGAGGCGCTTTTGTGCGGCAAACCACTGACCACTTTCGGCCTGCCGTGGTACGCCGGATGGGGCGTAAGCGACGACCGCCACCCAAAAATCGACAGCCTTGTTCAAACCCAACGCCGCCCCCCCCGCAACTTGCTGCAACTCTTCGCCGCAGCCTATCTGCAATACAGCCGCTACCTCAACCCCAATACCGGCGAAGCAGGCAGCCTCTTTGATGTTATCGACTATCTGGCGACAATCAAACGCAAAAACGACAAATTGCGTGGTGAGTTATATTGCGTCAGCATGTCTTTGTGGAAACGCGCGGTTGCCAAACCGTTCTTTAACGTACCCTCATGCCGTCTGAAATTTATCTCTTCCACCCAAAAACTGGCCGGAGTCAAACTGTCCGACGATGCACGCATCCTTGCCTGGGGCAACGGCAAAGAGGCCATCGTCCGTTTTGCCGAACAACACAACATCCCCCTGTTGCGCATGGAAGACGGCTTTATCCGCTCGGTCGGACTCGGCTCTAATTTAGTCCCGCCGCTGTCGCTCGTTACCGACGATATGGGCATTTATTTCAATGCCGAAACCCCGTCCCGTCTTGAACACATCCTGCAAAACCAAAACTTCGACGATCAAGACTTTCAGACGGCCTTGAAGCTGCAAAAAATGCTGACCGAAAACCACATCAGCAAATACAACGTCGGCAGCTCAGACTTCACCGCCCCGTTAACCGACAAAACCGTGATCCTCGTTCCCGGCCAGGTCGAAGATGATGCGTCTATCCGCTACGGTTCGCCCCAAATCTATCGCAATCTGGATCTGCTCCGTACCATACGCAAACGCAATCCCGATGCCTATATCATCTACAAACCGCATCCCGATGTAGTCAGCGGTAACCGTATCGGCCATATCTCTCCTGAAGATACGGCACGATATGCCGACCAAACCGCCGAACAAGCCGACATCCTGACTTGTCTCCGATACGCAGACGAAGTACATACCATGACTTCGCTGACCGGTTTTGAAGCCTTGTTGCGCGGCAAAAAAGTCAGCTGCTACGGCCTGCCTTTCTATGCAGGTTGGGGGCTTACCCAAGATCTGCTCCCTATTCCGCGCCGCAGTCGCAGACTTGAACTTTGGCAGCTGATTGCCGGCACGCTCATCCACTATCCTGACTACATCCACCCCGAAACCCATCAGGCCATCAATGCGGAAACTGCAGCCCAAATCCTGATACGACAAAAAAATATGCAAAAAAACAACAACGGATTACATCGCGGGTACTTTGCTAAAAAATTAGGTAAAATCAAACAACTATATCGATCTTTTAAATAAATACCATCTAAATTAACAATACGTCATGAACTTGCCTCTATTGTGGCATCATTGCTTTTGCATCGTTAATTCTCTTGGCGTATGCTTGAAAGTTCAACCTAAAACTATTACATAAAAAACAAAACCACATTGCGACATGAAACAGACCGTCCTCAAAAACAACCTGCAAAACCTGCTTGAAAGCGCAGAAAATATCCTGCTGCTTCAAGGCCCTGTCGGCGATTTTTTTCTGCGCCTTGCCAATTGGCTGACTGAAAACGGCAAAACTGTACATAAATTCAACTTTAATGCAGGCGACGACTATTTTTATCCGCCCACTCAAGCGCATACCGTTGTTTTTAACGACAACTACGATGCCTTTCCTGAATTCTTGCAAGAATACATCGTTCAACATCACATCCAGGCGGTTGTCTGCTTTGGCGACACACGCCCTTATCACGTCATTGCAAAACGCATTGCAAACGAAAACCAAGCCAGTTTCTGGGCATTTGAAGAAGGCTATTTCCGCCCCTACTACATCACCTTAGAAAAAGACGGCGTCAACGCATTTTCCCCGTTGCCGCGCCGTGCCGACTTTTTTTTGGAACAATTCCCCAAGCTGGTCCAGCAAGAATACAAAGCGCCGACGCCGGTACGCGGCGGGTTTATGCCCATGGCCAAAAATGCCGTCCGTTACTATATCGAATTGTTCCGCAATCCGAACAAGTACCCGAACTACATCCACCACCGCGCATCCAATGCCGGCCATTACCTCAAACTGTGGTCGATCTCCATCCTCAAGCGTTTGAACTACTATATTGAAGACATCCAAATCGCCAAACGCGTGGAGGCGGGCAAATACGGCAAATTTTTTATTGTTCCCTTGCAGGTATTCAACGACAGCCAAGTCCGCATCCATTGTGACTTTTCCAGCGTCCGCAGCTTCCTGCTCCATATTTTGGCCTCCTTTGCCGCGCACGCGCCTGCCGATACCAACCTCATCATCAAGCATCATCCGATGGACCGCGGCTTTATCGACTACTCGCGCGACATCAAACGCTTTATCAAAAAACACCCCAAACTCAAAGGCCGTATCACTTACGTCCATGATGTCCCCCTGCCCGTTTTCCTGCGCCACGGCCTCGGCATGGTTACCATCAACAGCACCAGCGGCCTGTCCGGTCTGATTCACAATATGCCAGTCAAAGTACTCGGTCGTGCCTATTATGATATTCCCGGCATTACTGACCAAAATACCTTGGCAGAATTTTGGAATCATCCGACACCGCCTGACAAAGAGCTGTTCCATGCCTACCGAATGTACCACCTCAACGTGACCCAAATTAACGGTAACTTCTACAGTCAGGTCTTTTTTCCTCACAAAAACACATCCGACTCTTCCACACCGACAACCTGACTTAGTGAAGGAAAAGTTCAGGCCGTCTGAAAAACATTTCAGACGGCCTGAAGCAAACAATATCTTAGCTACTGCCATGTAAATAAAACATAAAAACTGCATTTATCATTAACAATAAATTACAAAGACAGTATAATAACTGAGATGTCATAAAAGCATACCAACTCAAGCTGAGGCCTTAATAACACACAAAATATGGATGTACTCCCAGGCAAAACAATATAACAAGCCAAACATCCTAAAGATAAGCCAGCAAGGCAATACACTTTACAAAACTGTGGCGAGCAATATTTTTACAAAGCCCTCAGCCGGTATTGCCGCCCATATGCTGCAGCATCCGTCTTCCACTTTATATCCGCCCGCAAACCATGACCGCCGCTCCTGATATCCTCTACCGGCAAGCCGCCGCCCTTTTGGAACAATCCAATACCGCCCAAGCCCTGCCCCTGCTGCAACAGGCCGCAGAGCAGGGTTATACGGAAGCTGCTTTTGTATTGGGCAATCATCTGCTGCAAAATGGTCATCCGGAGCAGGCACTTCCATGGCTGGAAGCCGCCGCGGCCCAACGCCATCCCAAGGCACTCTTTATCCTGCTGCAACAACGCGAACACAACGGTACCCCAACAGGACAGCTTCTTAACGACTACGCCTGGCTGGGTGAGCAAGGTCATCTTGAAGCCCAATTAATCCTCATGCGTTACCACGCGCAGCGCAACGATCCACAATCCCTTTACTGGGCGGAACTTGCTGCCGCCCGATATGCCGCGCCTGCATATTACCATCTGGCACGCCATCATCAACGCCAAGGCGACGTTGCGACAGCCATCGAACAATACGAAAAAGCGGCCGCGCTCGGCGTAACTGCCGCCTGTTGGCAACTCGGTCAAATCTACTTCTACGGCACAGGCATCAGCCCCGACCACGCACAAGCCGAACACTATCTCGAACAAGCCACGCAAGCCGGCCACATCGCCGCACAAACCCTGCTGGCCGACCTTCTTGCCGCCCAACGCAAACCCGAAGCCTTGGAATGGTATCGTTGTGCCGCCGATAAAGAGCAAGCGGAAGCTCAAGCCAAGCTGGCCCAATATGCCCTGACCGGCGAACTTTCCAAACGCGACCCGTTCCAAGCGGCGCGCTATGCCAAAGCCGCCGCTGAGAAAAACCATCCCGAAGCCCTGAAAATCATGGGCGACCTCTACCGCTACGGCCTCGGCATCAAAGCCGACAACCATGTCGCGCACGATTACTACCACCGGGCCGCCGCGCTGGGTTCTGCCGCCGCCGCACAAAAACTCATCAGCGACGCCGCGCTGTACCATCCGCAACAATACGAACAAATCAAAACAGCCGCCCTGCAACAGCAACAAACCGAAACCATCTACCGTTTGGCGGAAGCACAAGCCCACGCCATCGGCCGTCCAGCCGACTACAATGCCGCGCGTAAGAATTACATGGAAGCTGCCGAGTTCCACCATAAAAACGCGGCGGCAGCCTTAGGCCGCATCTACCATTACGGCCTCGGTACAGCGCAAGACCCTCGGGCGGCTGCACACTGGTACGCCATCGCTGCCGAACAAAACCACCCTTCCGCCCAATACCACCTCGCCTGTTTTTACTATCACGGGCAAGGTGTCGGCTGTCATGTTCCGACCGCCTGCTACTGGCTGCAGGCCGCCATCAGCAACGGCCACACTTCGGCCGAATCTTTAACATCCCTATTAGAACAATGGCGCCGCGAAGCGCATCATGCCATCGGACAAAAGGCCGTCTGAAAAGATTTACACTCGCATTTTTTGACAATCTTTAACTATTACCCTAATATTTGCCAGTTATTTTTCACGGACACGTCATCGTTTTCATTTCTTTCTGAAAACACCTTGTCCGCGCATCAATACCATGACACTCGGCGGATAACGCCAAGCGTTGAAACACACTACATCCGGAACAAAAACGGATGCTCGGAAAAACATTTCTAGGAGGTGAAACAACATGGAATGGGAATTCAACAGTTATTACACACTGATTGCCGCCACGCTCGTGTTGCTGGTTGGTAAATTTCTGGTTCAAAAAATCAAATTCTTAAGAGACTTCAATATTCCCGAGCCGGTCGCCGGCGGTTTGATTGCCGCTATCGTCCTGTTCGCCCTGCACGAAGCCTACGGCGTCAGCTTCAAATTTGAAAAACCGCTGCAAGATGCGTTCATGCTCATCTTCTTCACATCCATCGGTTTGAGTGCCGACTTCTCCCGTTTGAAAGCGGGCGGTTTGCCTTTGGTTATCTTTACCGCCGTGGTGGGTGCATTCATCATCGTCCAAAACTTCGTCGGTGTCGGCTTGGCGAGCGCATTGGGCTTGGATCCGCTGATTGGCCTGATTACCGGTTCGATTACCCTGACCGGCGGTCACGGTACTGCCGGTGCATGGGGTCCTGACTTTGAAAGCAAATTCGGCCTGACCGGCGCAACCGGCTTAGGTATGGCTTCTGCAACATTCGGCCTGGTATTCGGCGGTTTGATCGGTGGTCCTGTTGCACGCCGTCTGATCAACAAATTGGGCCGTAAACCTGTCGTCAAAACTGCCAAATCCGACGACAACGATGCTGCCGACGACATCTTCGAACAAGCACAGCGCACCCGCCTGATTACTGCCGAGTCTGCTGTCGAAACCCTGGCTATGTTTGCCGGCTGTTTGGCATTTGCCGAAATCGTGGATGGCTACGACAAAGCCTTCTTCGACTTGCCTAAATTCGTATGGTGTCTGTTTGCTGGTGTGGTCATCCGCAACGTCCTGACCGCAGCCTTCAAAGTCAATATGTTTGACCGCGCCATCGACGTATTCGGCAACGCTTCCCTGTCCCTCTTCCTTGCCATGGCTCTTCTGAATCTGAAACTGTGGGAGTTGACCGGTCTGGCAGGTCCTGTGACCATCATCTTGGCCGTACAAACCGTCGTGATGATTCTGTACGCCACTTTCGTTACCTACGTCTTCATGGGTCGCGATTACGACTCTGCCGTATTGGCGGCAGGCCACTGCGGCTTCGGTTTGGGTGCCACCCCGACTGCCGTTGCCAACATGCAGTCCCTAACCCAAACCTTCGGCCCGTCGCACAAAGCCTTCCTGATTGTACCTATGGTCGGTGCGTTCTTCGTTGACTTGCTCAACGCCGCCATCCTCTCCGGCTTTGTCAGCGTCATCAAAGGCTGATACATCTGACATAGAAAAGCACTTGCCGCATTTACTTGCTGCAAGTGCTTTTGTTATGATAGGCACGTCAGGCCGTCTGAAAGGCCGTCATCTTCAGGAGTACCCATGTACAAAAAAACCGCTTCCGTATTGATTTTAAGCACGATTCTTCTTGCTGCATGCAGCAAAGAAGAGCCGAAAGCCGCGCTTGATTGCGCCCAACCGGCCACACTGCAAAACATCCGTACCACCATCGAAGACACCCTCAAACAACAAGCGCGCTCCTTTGCCCTCAATGACAGCCGCCAATTCGTTGATGCCGACAAAATCATCGCCGCCGGCCTCGAATTAGAAACCCTGCTTGAAGACGCCAAAGAAACCGAAGACAACGGCAAAGCCATCTGCCGCGCCAACCTCAAAATCCACATTCCCGACACCATCCTCAAAACGGCTATAGACAACAGCCCGCTGATTTACGGCAACACCCCGTTGTCCGACATGCTCGAACAAAAACTAATGGGCAGCAACCTGACTTTTGAAAACAACACGTTCAGCACCACCCTGCTCTACACCCCCGACAAAGACGGCAAACTGGTTCTCGAAGACAACACCCTGAGCACCACAGCCCAAACCCTTTCCGCCACCCTACTGCCCTACGGCGTGAAAAGCATCGTCATGATAGACGGCAAACCCGTATCCAAAGAGCAGGCCATCAAGCTGCTGCAAAACCTAAACACGGAAGAGCCACCGACTATTGATCCGCAAGACATCCTTGAAAACAACGCCGCCAGCCAAGCTGTCGGCTTGACCGATGATGACGACAATTCAGACTACGAAGTCCTGCGTCCTGACCATGAAACTCCGCGCAACGAGCCGCCCGGCCTCAGCCAAAGCGAACTCGACAACGCGCGCGCGCAAAACCGTCAGGCGGACGGCGAAATCAACGACCTCTGGGGCGGCTTAGACAGCGATGTCAAACAACAAATCCTCGGCGAACAACGCGCCTGGATTCAAAGCAAAAAACTCAACTGCCAACAAGCAGCCGCGTCCGCAGACAACTCCGCACAAGCAGAATACCTGCGCCTGCAGTGTGAGACCCGCATGACCCGCGAACGTACGCAATACCTGCGCGGCTATTCCATCAACTAAAACCGATAAGGCCGTCTGAACATTCAGACGGCCTACAAGAAAGCACATCACATCATGCAATACCGAATCCACCGTGAAGGCAATGCCCAAAACACACCCTCTTCAGCCTCCACACCCGTCGACAACTGGGAGCGCAACACCCTGCGTGAAGTCCTCCTCGCCGCCTACCAAGAACAGCGCCGCGCCCGCATTTGGCGCAATATCTGGCGCGGTGTCGCCGTCCTCATCTTCCTCAGCCTGATCTTCGGCTTCGCAGAAGAAGAAGGAAAAACCACGAGCATCCAAGCCCGCAGCGAACACACCGCCGTTATCGACCTGACCGGCGAAATCGGCAACGACATCGACGACCAAGTCCAAATCCTGCGCGACAGCATGGAAGCCGCCTACAACAACGGCAACGCCAAAGCCATCATCATCCGTGCCAACAGCCCTGGCGGTTCGCCTGTCGTGTCCAACACGGCCTTTAACGAAGTCCGCCGCCTCAAAGCCGAACACAAAGACATCCCTGTCTACCTCGTTGCCGAAGACATGTGCGCTTCCGGCTGCTACTACATTGCCGCCGCAGCCGACAAAATTTACGCCGACCCTTCCAGCATTGTCGGCAGCATCGGCGTGATCGGCGGCGGTTTCGACTTTACCGGCCTGATGGACAAAGCCGGTGTCAAACGCCGTCTGAAAACCGCCGGCAGCAACAAAGGTATGGGCGACCCTTTCACGCCTGAAACCCCGGCACAAACCCAAATTTGGGAAACCATGTTGGGCGATATTCACCAAGAATTTATCAAAGCCGTCAAACTCGGCCGCGGCGCAAGGTTGAAAGACAAACAGTATCCTGACGTTTTCAGCGGCCGCATCTATACTGGCAAAGAAGCCAAACAGGTCGGCCTGATTGACGACTTCGGCAGCATTTACAGCGTTGCCCGCGATGTCGTCAAAGCCCCCGAGCTGGTCAACTACACGCCGCAAGACGATTTCAGCAAAATGCTCAGCCGCCGCTTCGGTGCGGAAGTGAAGGCTAAAGTCAAAGAAACTTTGTCTGAAATTTGGTAAACCAAAAAACCCAAAGACCGTCTGAAACCCAAAACATGGGGCTTCAGACGGCCTTTTTATATGGTTTTTAAAATAAAACGCTGATTATTGTCCAAGCATCCATCGGCTTCATCAAATCGGCAGGCAGATGCTCCCTGATGATGCTGTTACAGGAACAGATTACGCCTGCAAACGATTAAACCTCCACGCTTCAGACGGCCTGTTGCATATTGTGCGCCATATCAAGCGCGGCGCGGACGGCGGTAATCAGGCTGCCGGAGTTGGCTTTGCCCGTACCTGCCAAGTTCAAGGCCGTGCCATGATCGACAGAGGTGCGGATAAAGGGCAGGCCGAGGGTGATGTTCACGCCTTCGCCGAAACCGGCGTATTTGAGCACCGGCAGCCCTTGGTCGTGATACATGGCAAGGACGGCATCGGCATCTTTGAGCAGGAAGGGTTGGAACACGGTATCGGCCGGATAAGGGCCGCGTGCGTCTATGCCTTCGGCCTGCAGGGCATGAAGTGCCGGAATAATGGTGTCAATTTCTTCGTGTCCCAAATGGCCGCCTTCGCCGGCGTGGGGATTGAGGCCGGTAACGAGGATGACCGGTTTGGCTATGCCGAACTTATGGCGCAGGTCGTGTTCAAGAATGCGGACAACCGACTCGATTAAAGGCTTCGTGATGGCGACGGAAATGTCTTTCAGCGGCAGATGGGTGGTGACCAATGCCACACGCAGGCCGCCGCCGGTCAACATCATGACGACTTGTTCGGTATGGCTTTTTTCGGCGAGGTATTCGGTATGGCCGCTAAAAAAACCGTTGCCTGCATGGGCATCGTTGATGATGCCTTTGTGCAGCGGCGCGGTTACCATACCGGCAAACAGGCCGTCTGAAATGCCTTGATACGCCGTATCCAGCAGTCGGAGCACATACGCGGCATTGGCAGGATTAAGTTCGCCCGCCCGGCACTCGGCATCTAAAGGAATATGCAGAACTTCAAGTTCGCCCTTGGGCAACGGATCAGCCGCTTGGGCTTGGAAGTCGCGCAGGATGACGGATTTGCCGAGCTGTTCGGCCCTTTGCGCCAACAGGTTTTTGTCACACAAAACAACGGGACGGCAAGGAAGGTCGGAGAAAGCCAAATCAAGGCAGATGTCGGGGCCGATGCCGGCCGGTTCGCCGGAAGTGATGGCGAGAATGGGAGCAGTCATGGTGTTTCTCGGTACGGTTTACAGTATTTAGACAACGTCAGGCAAAATGCCTGCCCTACTTTTGCAGATTAACACAAATACAAAAAGGCCGTCTGAAAACAGTTTTTGCTTGGTCAAACTGTTTTCAGACGGCCTTGGCTGTTTACCGTTTTACACTTAAGAACGGCGGCCGATCATGCGGTACAAAACGTCGTGGCCTTGAATGCGGTGAACGACAACCATGACGATGTGGCCGGCGACAAGCGCGAAGAGCAGCCAGCCGAGTTTGCCGTGCGCCATATTGCCTAGGTTGGACATCCATTCGATTTTCTCTGGCGAACCCTGCATCACTTCGATACCGAATACTTTCAAAGGGCCGCGGCCGCCGCCGTATTGGCGGATCATGCCGATAACGGGAACGGCAAGCATGAGGACGTAAAGGGCAAGGTGGCCTGCTTTGGCGGCAAAGCTGTCGGCGGCAGGACGTTTGGACGCATTGAGCAAAGCCCAAACAATACGCACGGCAATCACCAGCAGCGTGATGAAACCGATGGATTTATGCACGCCGAAGAGCGATTTGACCCATTCTTCGCCATCGTAGATGGTCCAAACGGTAATGGTGGAGAGGATGCCGATGAAACCGAGTACGGTCAGCCAGTGCAACGCGCGCGCGATGGCATCGTAGGTTTGTGGACGTGTAGCGGTCATAATGTTTCCTTGTTTTTGATTTGTTTGGTTTTTTGAATCGGCGGCATTGTAACAAAAATGCCCAACCAATTATGTTGCCTTTTTGAAGAGATTTCGTAAATGTTTGGAAAATTTGAAGAAACGGCGGTTTTATCCGTCAGGCTGCCCGGGCCGTCTGAAAACAAGGGCAGGAATACCACCTTCTATGCCGAACTCGGGCTAAAATAGGCGTTTTTATTCTCGGGTACGCATCGATGCAGGTTTGGATTCGGCGGTTTGCGCTGTTGCTTCTGCCTTTGGGTTTCTTGGCAGTCATGGTGGCCGCGCCTTTGCTGTCGTTGGCGTTTTACGACGGCGAAGGCGCTTGGGCGGAAGTGGTGGCTGATGACTATATGCGCCTGCGCTTGGGCTGGACGGTGGCGCAGGCGGTTTTGACCTGCGTTTTGGTCACGGCTTTGGGCGTGCCTGCGGCGTGGGTGCTGGCACGGATGGACTTTGCCGGACGGCGCACGGTTTTGCGCCTGCTGATGCTGCCTTTCGTGATGCCGACTTTGGTGGCAGGCATGGGCGTGCTCGCCTTATTTGGCGCACACGGCATGCTGGCTGCAGGTTGGCAGGACACGCCGTGGCTGCTGATTTACGGCAACGTGTTTTTCAACCTGCCGGTTTTGGTGCGCTCGGCGTATCAGGGATTTGTGCGTGTGCCGCAGGCGCGGTTGCTGTCGGCACAATCTTTGGGCGCGGACGCGTGGCGGCGGTTTGTCTGGGTCGAATGGCCGGTGGTGCGCGCGTGGGTTGCCGGCGGCGCGTGCCTGGTGTTTTTATATTGTTTTTCAGGCTTCGGGCTGGCCTTGCTGCTCGGCGGCGAGCGTTTTGCAACGGTGGAAGTGGAAATCTACCGGCTGGTGGCGTATGAGTTGGACATGGCGCGTGCGTCGGTGTTGGTGTGGCTGGTGCTGGCGGTTACGGCGGCGGCAGGCGGTTTGTATGCGTATTGGAGCAAGCGCGTGGCGGTGGATAAGTCGGTCTCGCCTTTGCCTCCGCGTGCGCCGATATGGGCGTGGGAAAAATGGCTGACGGCAACGGTATTGACCATGTTGGCAATGTGCTGCCTGCTGCCTTTGGCGGCGGTGTGGCTCAAGGCGGTATCGGCAGGCTCTTCGTGGGCAGTCTTGCTGGAAGCACAAACGTGGGCGGCTGTGTGGAACACCGTCCGTTTCTCTGCGGCAGCGGTGGCGGCGGCGACGGTTTTGGGCGTGCTGTATGCGGCGGCGGCACGGCAAATGGCGTGGTTGCGCGCGCTGATGTTTTTGCCGTTTATGGTGTCGCCCGTGTGCATCGCGTTTGGCGTATTGTTGCTCTATCCGCAGTGGACGGCTTCGCTGTGGCTGCTGACGGCGACTTACGCGCTATTGGCGTATCCATTTGTGGCCAAAGATGTATTGGCCGCGTGGGACGGTTTGCCCAAAGATTACGCGGCGGCGGCGCGCACCATGGGCGCAAACGGTTTTCAGACGGCCTGTTATGTAACCGCGCCTTTATTGAAACCGGCCTTGCGGCGCGGCCTGACTTTGGCTTCGGCAACGTGTATCGGCGAATTTGCGGCCACATTATTCCTGTCGCGCCCCGAATGGCAGACGCTGACCACTTTGATTTACGATTATCTCGGGCGCGCCGGTGCGGACAATTACGGACGGGCGATGGTGTTGACGGCGGTATTGACCGCTTTGGCTTTAACGGCATTTTTGCTGGTGGACGAAGCGGAAGGACAAAAGGCCGTCTGAACGTGGTCGGCTCAAATCCCCTTCGCTTTCACTACACTATTGCCGCGCCTTGTATCGAAAATTGATTGAATCCGCTATATAATTTGTTTTTAACCGCACTCAACACGACCCTATCATGACCGACTTAGAAACCAAACGCCTTGAAACCCAAGCCATGCTGGACAATGCCGACTTGCTGTTTGACCAAGAACAATGCCGCGCGGCCTTGCAAAAAGTTGCCGACGACATCACCCGCGACTTGGGCGACAAATACCCCCTGCTCTTGCCTGTGATGGGTGGTGCGGTGGTGTTTACAGGGCAGCTGCTGCCGCTGTTGCGCTTCCCTTTGGACTTTGACTACGTCCACGTTTCCCGCTACGGCGACAAGCTCGCAGGCGGCGCGTTCAACTGGAAACGCATGCCCGACCCCGAGCAAATCAAAGGCCGTCATGTAGTCGTTTTAGACGACATTCTGGACGAAGGCCACACCATGGCCGCCATTCAGGAAAAACTGTTGGAAATGGGCGCGGCAAGCTGCCGTGCGGCCGTATTTGCCAACAAACTGATCGACAAAGAAAAACCGACCAAAGCCGATTATGTCGGTTTGAACGTGCCCAACCGCTACGTCTTCGGCTACGGCATGGATGCCGCCGGCTGTTGGCGCAACCTCGGCGAAATCTACGCCTTAAACAATAAATAAAACAAAGGCCGTCTGAAAAATCTTCAGACGGCCTCAACCCCCATGCTAGGAACACATCATGATAGGTTTGTTAATCATTACACATGAAACCATAGGTGAAGCCTATCGCGGTTTGGCCGACCATTTCTTTCCCAACGGCTTCCCCGAAAATCTCCACATCCTCGGCGTACAGCCCGATGAGGATCAAAATGACATCATCAACAACGCCATCGCCGCATTACAGGAATTTCCCAACAACCGCGGCGTGCTGATCATGACCGACATCTTCGGCGCAACCCCGTGCAACGCCGCACGCCGGCTGGTGCGCGAAAACAAATCCGCCATCCTGACCGGCCTCAACGCCCCGATGATGATTAAAGCCATCCAATACTCATCACAAGCCGAAAACCTCTCCGACTTCACCGAAACCGTCAAAGAAGCCGCCATCCGGGGCATTTTCGCCATTACATCCGCACCTGAAGACCTGGTGTGCAAAGAACACGGCTAAGGCCGTCTGAAAACATTCACTTTACGAACATTACATTTAGGGGACATCCATGCTCAAACAAGAAATCGAAATCATCAACAAACTCGGCCTGCACGCGCGCGCTTCCAGCAAATTCACCCAAACCGCCTCCCAATTCCAAAGCGAAGTCTGGGTCACCAAAAACGGCAACCGCGTCAACGGCAAAAGCATCATGGGCCTGATGATGCTGGCCGCCGCCAAAGGCACCGTGATTGAGCTGGAAACAGAAGGCGCAGACGAAGCCGCCGCCATGCAGGCGTTGACCGACCTCATCAACGACTACTTCGGCGAGGGCGAATAATGAGCATCGTCCTACACGGTGTAGCCGCGGGCAAAGGCATTGCCATCGGCCACGCCCACCTCATCACACGCGGCACAACGGAAGTCCTCCAATACGACATTGATCCCGACAAACTCGATGCCGAAGTTGCCCGTTTTGACAACGCCATCAAAGCCACGCGCAAAGAACTGGAACAGCTGCGCGGCGCGATTCCCGAAAACGCCCCGACCGAATTGGGCGCGTTCATCTCCCTGCACCTGATGCTACTGACCGACGTTACCCTCTCGCGCGAACCCATCGACATTTTGCGCGAGCAGAAAATCAACGCCGAATGGGCATTGAAATTGCAAAGCGACAAGCTCGCCGCCCAGTTCGACAGCATCGACGACGACTACCTGCGCGAACGCAAACAGGACATGCTCCAAGTCGTCCGCCGCATCCACAACAACCTTGTCGGACAAAGCAACGAAATCAACCTCGCCGGCAACCTGTTTGACGACACCGTCCTCATCGCGCACGACCTCTCGCCTGCCGATACCGTATTGTTCAAAGAGCAGCACATTACCGCCTTCGTGACTGATGCCGGCGGTCCGACCAGCCACACCGCCATCTTAGGCCGCAGCCTCGACATCCCGTCCGTCATCGGCCTGCACAACGCCCGCAAACTCATCACCGAAAACGAAATCGTCATCGTCGACGGTATCAACGGCATCCTCATCATCGATCCCGACGAAGTCGTCCTCAACGAATACCGCCGCCTCGCCCGCGAATACCGCAGCCACAAGCGCGAACTCAACAAAATCAAAAAAACCGCCGCCACCACGGCCGACGGCATCAACATCGAACTTTTGGCCAACATCGAATCCGCCGAAGACATCAAAGCCCTGCACAACTTCGGCGCAGACGGCGTCGGCCTGTTCCGCAGCGAATTCCTCTACCTCAACCGCGACAACATGCCGACCGAAGACGAACAATACGAAGTCTATGCCGGCATCGTCAAAAAACTCAAAGGCAAAAACATCACCATCCGCACCGTCGATTTGGGTGTCGATAAAAATCCGCGCTGGTTCGGCCAAAACAGCACGCCCAACGGCAGCCTCAACCCCGCGCTCGGCCTGACCGGCATCCGTTTGTGCCTCGCCGAGCCGGTCATGTTCCGCACCCAAATGCGTGCCATTCTCCGCGCCGCCGCCCACGGCCCCGTGCGCATGATGTGGCCGATGATTACGTCCATTTCCGAAGTGCGCCAATGCCTTATCCATCTGGACACAGCCCAACGCCAACTGACCGAACGCGGCGAAACCTTCGGCCCGGTCAGCATCGGCTGCATGATCGAAATCCCGTCCGCAGCCATGACCGTCGGCAGCATCCTCAAGCTCGTCGACTTCGTTTCCATCGGCACCAACGACCTGATTCAATACCTCCTATCGGTCGACCGCGGCGACGACAGCGTCAGCCACCTCTACCAACCCGGCCACCCTGCCGTCCTCAAAACGCTGCAACACATCATCCGCACCGCAAACCGCATGGAAAAAGGCGTATCCATCTGCGGCGAAATGGCCGGCGATACCGTCTTCACCCGACTGTTACTCGGCATGGGCTTGCGTCGCTTCTCCATGAACCCCAACAACCTGCTTTCGGTTAAAAACATCATCCTGCACAGCCACACCGGCCATCTCGAAAACGATGCCGCCAAAATCCTGCGCTGCGAAGACCCGGAAAAAGCCGAAAAACTGATTAAAATCCTCAACCAAAGCGAACAGGCGGAATCACAGGCCGTCTGAATCTCTAAAAAGGGCGTGTTTCGATACACGCCCTTTTTATTCGTCCCCATTTTTAGTTTATGCCAGATTCTCCCTCAAGCCCTCTTCTTCCCTATTTCGCCATTTCAAAAACCAACCTTTTTCACTTTTCCCAAACACTGCTTACAGGCCGTCTGAAAAATATAGGGCGCAAGTGAAATAAAACTTTTATGCCCACACCAAAGGCCGTCTGAACCCTGATTGCAAGGTTTCAGACGGCCTTGTTTTCAACCAAATACCTTTTATTTTTTGCAATAAAAAACCCTTTACCGATCCATTCCAGCTACTGCCCACTATGGCTTTAGGTACCCCATATCATTCCTTTTTACACCCAAGCCCTATATAAACACTATCCCTTCGTTTTAATGATGAAACTTTTTATTTCGAAATATGTCTACTCACTCGTCCACTTGAAAAAAGATTCAATACCTTATAAACTTATAAATGATAGTAATTATCATCATATTTTAAAGGAATGGTTCATGAGATTTACGCAACTTTCTGCTTTGATTGCCGCCGCCGCTTTATCAGTCGGCTCCGTATCCGCTTTTGCCAAACCCGTTCAGCTGACCGATATCCTCGGCCGTAAGGTAACTGTCGACCTGCCTGCCAAGCGCGTGGTGTTGGGCTTCTACTACCAAGACTACATGGCCATCGGCGGCAAAACCGCGCTGGACAACGTCGTTGGTTTTTCCAAAGCAGTTTGGGCCGACTGGGCACCACCAAGCTGGGCGGCATTCAGCAAAGCCGTGCCTAAACTGAATCAGCTGACCGACGTGGGCGAAGTGGAAGTCGGCACTTTTTCGATTGAGAAAGTATTGGCACTGAAACCCGATTTGCTGGTTTTGGCCGAATGGCAATACAAGGCTTTGGGTTCCGATCTCGACCGCATCAACAAAGCCGGCATCCCCATCGTCGTGTTGGACTACAACGCGCAAACAGTGGCCAAACACGTTCAATCGACCAAGCTCATCGGTACATTGACCGGCCAGCAGCAAAAAGCCGACAAACTGGCGGCAGACTACAAACGCGTTGCCGACACCATCCAGGCGCGCGTGAAAAAAGCCAACCTGCCCAAGCCTAAAGTCTATATCGAGTTCGGCAACAAAGGCCCTGCCGAACACAGCGTTACCTTCGGCAAGAGCATGTGGGGTTCGATGGCGACACTGGTCGGCGGCAACAATATCGCCGCTTCTTCGGTCGAATTCTACGGCCCGATCAATCCTGAAAAAGTCCTCGCCGCCAAACCCGACGTGATCGTAATTACCGGCCGCGAAACCGAATTGAAGAAAAACCCTGCCGCCATGGTCATGGGCTGGGGCATTCCAAAAGCCGAAGCGGAAAAACGCCTGGCAGGCTTTGCCAAACGCGCCGGCTGGGCAAACCTGCCTGCGATTAAAAACAACCGCCTCTACGCCGCCTACCACGCTAACTCGCGCACGCTGTCCGACAGCGCGTCGATTCAGTTTATGGCCAAAGCGATTTATCCGCAGTTGTTTAAGGATTTCAACCCTGAGAAGACCTATCTGGACTTCTACCGCCAAAACCTGCCCGTCGTACCGAACGGTACGTTCTACCTCTATCCGAAAGGACAATAAGGTAGTTTAGATTTTCAGACGGCCTTTTAAATCGGAAGGCCGTCTGAAATTTTTGCGGAAGAAAAAGGCAAACCTGTTCTCCCCTTTCACAACACTCTTTTTTAAAGGTTTGAAACATGAATGATTCGGTTGTCGCCGAGATTGTGAAAAACCAGCGCAAGTTGGAAGGCAAGCGTTGGTTGATTGTGTTGATGTTTTTAGTCATCGCAGCGGTCAGTTTCCTATTCGACATCGCCACCGGCCCTGCGATGACGGACACGCTGCCCGTCGGCGAAGTGGTCAATGTTTTGCTGGGCAAACCCGAAGTCGATGAAATGAACCGCCTGATTGTAATGGATTTGCGCCTGCCGATTGCGGTGATGGCCTTGGTGGTCGGCGCGGCTTTAGGTGTCGGCGGTGCGGAAATTCAAACGCTCCTGAACAACCCGATGGCCAGCCCTTATACGCTGGGCTTGGCGGCGGCGGCGGGTTTGGGCGCGTCGGCGGTGATTGCGTTCGGCGGTTTCGGGCTGCCTGAAACGGTCGCCGTTCCCATCGGTGCGTTTGTGATGACCATGCTGGCTTCTGGCATCTTGTTTCTGTTTGCCTCGGCACGCCGCTTCAACTCGGCGATGCTGGTGCTGGTGGGGATTGCGCTGTTGTTTCTGTTTCAGTCGATTCTGTCGCTGATTCAGTTTATCGCCGCGCCTGAGATTTCACAGCAGATTTTGTTTTGGCTGTTTGGCAGTTTGAACAAAGCAACTTGGGAAACAGTCATCGTTACGGCGGCGGTTACGGCGGTATGCGTGTTTCTGCTTTCACGCGATGTGTGGAAGCTGACCGCGCTGCGCTTGGGCGAAGAACGCGCCGTCGGGCTGGGCATCAATCTGCAACTTTTGCGCCTGAAAACGCTGGTGTTGGTGGCGGTGATGACGGCAACGGCAATCAGTTTTGTCGGCGTCATCGGCTTTATCGGACTGGTTGCCCCGCATGTGGCGCGGATTCTTTTGGGCGAAGACCAACGTTTCTTCCTGCCCGGCGCGATGCTGGCGGGGGCGGCGTTTTTGTCGGTAGCAAGCGTGTTGTCCAAGGTGATTATCCCGGGCGCGCTGTTTCCGGTGGGCATCGTTACGTCGTTTGTCGGCGTGCCGTTCTTCTTCTGGATTGTATTAACGAAACGATAGGCCGTCTGAAATGTTGAAACTTGAAAATGTCCATATCTGGCGCGGCGATTATGTGGTCGCCGACAATATTGATTTGACGCTGGAACAAGGCAAAGTCTATTCCGTGCTCGGCCCGAACGGTACGGGCAAATCCTCGCTGATGAAAACGATTTTCGGCGAAGTCGCGCACAAAGGCACCATCCGCTACGGCGACGAAGTGTTGAGCAAAATCCACCTGCAAAGCTGGCGTAAACGCATAGGCTATATGCCGCAGGACACCGCCGCCGAAGCCTCGCTGACCGCGCTGGAAGTCGTGTTGCTCGGCCGCATGGACGCGCTGCACATGCACGTCGGCGACGAACTGCTGCACGAAGCCGCAAGTATCATGGCGGAGCTGGGTATCGGCCATCTGGCGCACCGAGACGTCATGCGCCTTTCCGGCGGACAGCGGCAGCTCGTGATGTTTGCCCAAGTCATGCTGCGCCGCCCCGAAATCCTGATGCTGGACGAACCGGTCAGCGCGCTGGATATGCACCACCAACTCAATCTTTTAGAACGCGTGGTGCAATACACGCACGAACACAATCTGGTTACGCTGATGGTCTTGCACGATTTGAGCCTCTCCGCGCAGTTTTCAGACGGCGTGATTCTGCTTGGTGAAGGCAAAGTACAGGCGCAGGGCGCGCCGCAGGACGTGTTGCAGGCGGACATGATCGGCAGGCTGTACAAGGTGGACATTGAGCTCTTATACGACAGCAAAGGCCTGCCCGTTATCCGCCCGATGCGGCAATCCTAGCTGGGAATCTGCCACCAAGAAACCAGCCCCAGCAATCATTTTATACTCTTCACAAAAAGGACTTTCCCATGAAAAAATCACTCTTCCTCCTGATGCTGACCGCTTCCCTCGGCGCATACGCCGCCAACCACGAAATCAAAATGCTCGACAACGGCAAAGACGGCAGCATGGTGTTCGAACCCGGCTACGTCAACGCCAAAGTCGGCGATACTGTTACCTTCAAAGCTACTAACAGCGGCCACTGGGTGCAAAGCAAAGCCCTGCCTGACGGCGTTGCCGACTTCCTCTCTGAAGACGGCAAAGACTTCACGCTCAAGCTCGACAAAGAAGGCGTGTATGTCTATACCTGCCCGCCGCACCGCATGATGAACATGAGCGGTGTGATTCAGGTCGGCAAACCGGTGAACAAAGCCAAAGCACAAGCCGTTGTCGATGAAATGGAAAACCGCGCCATGCAAAGCAAAGGCCGTCTGAAAAAATATATGGCGCAAGTGAAGTAAACGCGTTTATGCCTGCATTAAAGGCCGTCTGAAACCTTTCAGACGGCCTGTTTCCTTTGCGTAAAACACGCATCAAAGCTATATCTTCCGTTTCAGTTTCCGATAAAATAGGCCTATTCCGACATAAGACCCGTAAGCATGATACGCCGCCTTTACGCCACGCTGTGGCACCTCGCCCCCTTCCTGATCCGCCGCCACCTGCGCCGCCGCGCCCTCAAATCCCCAGCCTATCTCGAGCATTGGGACGAGCGTTTCGGGCAGGCGTATCCCAATCCCGTACAACGCCCGATTTGGATACACGCCGTATCCGTCGGCGAAACGCGTGCGGCCGAACCCTTAGTCCAGGCATTGCGCCGCCATTTTCCCGACTCGCCGTTTTTGATTACCCAAATGACACCGACCGGCCGCGCCACCGCGCAATCCCTGTTCCCCGATGCGCAATGCCGTTACCTGCCCTACGACAAATCCGAATGGGTCGCCCGATTTTTAGCCGAACACCGCCCCATCTGTGGCATTTTGATGGAAACCGAAATCTGGCCCAACCTGATGCAGGGTTGCAAAGAAGCAGGCATTCCCCTCTTTTTGGCCAACGCACGCCTCTCTGAAAAATCCCAACGCGGCTACCTCAAAATCCGCAAGCTGGTCGAGCCTGCCATGCAGACTCTCTCCGGCTGCTTTGCCCAAACCGCCGCCGATGCCGAACGCCTGCACCTCATCGGCGCGTCCAATGTCCACGTCTGCGGCAACACCAAATACGACATCGCGCCCCCCGACGACTCGCGCCCGCTTGCCGTCGCCTTTAAAGAACGCATCGGCGCACGCCCCGTCGTCGTCTGCGCCAGCACGCGCGTGTACAAAGGCACAGACGAAGCCGAGCTGCTCCTCAAAGCATGGCAGGGCTACCGCGGCAATGCCTTGCTGGTCATCGTACCGCGCCACCCTGAAAACTTTCAGACGGCCTACGATACTGCCAAATCGCTTGGCTATACCGTCCAAAAACGCAGCGACGGACAACCCGTTTCCCCCGATACACAAGTTTGGATAGGCGACAGCATGGGCGAACTTGCCGCCTACTACCTCAGCGCAGACATTGCCTTCGTCGGCGGCAGCCTCGTTGATGCCGGCTGCCAAAACATCATCGAACCCATCTCCTGCCACGTCCCCACCCTCTTCGGCTACTCCAACTACAACTTCGCCCAAGCCTGCAAAGGCGCAGTCGAAGCCAAAGCCGCCGTCCGCGTCGAAACCGCCGAAGCCTGGTACAGAACCACGCGCCAATACCTCGACGACGAAACGCTGCGCCAACAGCTGATCAGCCACACTGAGCAATTCATTTCGCAACACCAAGGCGCCAGTGCCAAAATTGCCAAAGCGATTGCAGATTGTTTGAATCAGCGTTAAGAGATAAAAAGGCCGTCTGAAACCAAAGTTTCAGACGGCCTTTTCTCAACCTACAAACTTAGCGTCCTGCTTTCAACACGCGACGTGCAAACACGAACATACCGAAGACAAAAAACGCCAAGCCCAGCCATTTGGCGGCCGTATCCCAGTTTTCCAGGTTCAGGGCCAAAGGCGCATCCGAACCGCCGTTGGTTACGGAGAAGGCGATGATAAACGCCATAATCACACCAATCAGGCTCTCGCCGACAATCAAACCGGCGGAGAACAGCGTACCGATACGTTCCGCATTTTTCAGACGGCCTTCACGGTTTTCTTGACGGCGGGCGATGACGGATTTCAATACCGCCGCCAATACCGCGCCGATCACAATCGGCATATTCACAGACGGCGGCAGGTAAATGCCCATGCCCACGGCCAATACCGGCAAAGCACGCTTGCCGCCGGAAGATTTGCGCAATGTGAAATCGACCGCAATCAACGCCACACCGATGGCCACGCCGGTAAAAATATAATCCCATTGCAGATTGTGCGAGAAAATACCTTGGGCGATGGTGGTCATCAAAGTTGCCTGAGGCGCGGCAAGGGCTTGGGCCGCATCCATGCCTTCACGCGGCATCGCGCCGGTAAAGCCGTAGGCTTCATACAAAAGCTCCAACACAGGCGAAATCACCACGGCACCGACAACGCAGCCGACAATCAGCGCAACCTGCTGTTTCCAAGGCGTTGCTTTTACAAGATAACCCGTTTTCAAATCCTGCAGGTTGTCATTGGAAATTGAAGCCACACAAATCACAGACGCACCGCAAAACAGCGTCAACGCCAGCAGGAATTTGCGGTTTGCCTCGTCCGCCATCAGGCCGCCGGATTCGCCGACCAGCAGCAACACCAGCGAAATAATGACGATAGAGACGATGCCCACACCCGAAATCGGGCTGGAAGACGAACCGACCAAACCGGCCATATAACCGCAAGCCGCGGCCACCAAAAAGCCGATAATCGAAGCCAGCAGCGTACATACAACCACCAACAGCCAAGCCAAACCGCCGGAAATATGCGAGTCGCCGATAAAGTGGAAGAAGGACACGCCCAACACCAGCATCATCGCCAACACCCAGGCAATCATCGCCTTAGGCGACAAATCCTGTTCCGTGCGTTCGGTCATCTGCGCACCGCCGAAATTGCGGAAAGACAGGCGCATACCCTCGACTATCGGTTTCATCAAAGTCAAAAGCGTCCAAATAGCCGCAATACCGATCGTACCCGCGCCGATAAAACGGACTTTTTCCTTCCACAAAGACATCGCAAAAGGAATCATCTCCATATCGGCAGGTTGCGGAATATGTGCCGACAGATAAGGTACGGCCACACCCCAGGCAATCGAGATACCCAGCAAAATCGCGATACCGCCGGTCAGGCCGACCAAATAACCCGCGCCCAACAAAGCCAGCGAAAAGCCCATCGGCACTTGGAACACCGACGCGCCGCCTTTAAACCAAAAGCTCGCGCTGTCCGCCACCACGCGCAAACCGCTTGCGCAGAAGCTCATCAAACCCGCCAGTGCGCCGCCCGACACCAATTCCTTGATACCGCTGCCGCCTTCCTGCTGGTCCGCATCATGGTCGCCGACCTTCAAAATCTCGGCCGCCGCTACACCTTCCGGATAAGGCAAATCACTCTTCACCACCATCGCATAACGCAAAGGCACAGTGAAAATCACGCCCAAAATACCGCCGGACATACACAGCAGCGTAGTCTGCCAAAACGGAAAGCCCGCCCAATAACCGGCCATCAGCAAACCCGGCAGAATAAAAATAATACTGGAGAGCGTCCCCGCGGCCGAAGCCTGAGTCTGCACCATATTATTTTCCAGAATATTGCTGCCTTTAAAAAACTTCAAAACCGCCATCGAAATCACCGCAGCCGGAATCGAAGACGCAAAAGTCAGGCCCACCTTCAAGCCCAAATACACATTGGATGCTGTAAAAATCACCGTAATCAACGCGCCGAGTATCATCCCCCGCAGCGTCAGTTCACGGAAATTCGCATAAGGATCAACCGCCTGTTTCATAAAAATCTTCCTGTATCAGGTAAACAATCAAATCAAAACTTTTCAGACGGCCTTTTGATACATCCATCTGGCCGTCTGAAAAGCCTCTCTTTTACCATTTTAATGAACTATCCGACTACACGCAAAACCCTATTTATTTTCATTTGACGCCAAACCATAAAATCATATCGATACAGACGTTTGGGGCAGTTTGACGGTTTCAGGTAGAATAACGCCAAATTCATCAACCGTTCAGAAAGCCGCCACCATGTATTCACTCGTCCGCCCTATCCTGTTCCGTTTCGATGCAGAAAAAGCCCATCATTTCACGCTCAACAGTTTGCGTTCTATCGAAAAACTCGGCCTGCTGCCCAAGGTGGACAGCAACACCCGTCCAACCGAGCTGATGGGTTTGCAGCTGCCCAATCCGGTCGGCTTGGCGGCAGGTTTGGACAAAAACGGCGAGTGTATCGATGCGTTTGCCGCTTTGGGTTTCGGCTTTGTCGAAATCGGCACGGTAACGCCCAAGCCGCAGCCGGGTAATCCGCAGCCGCGCCTTTTCCGCGTTCCCGAACACCAAGGCATCATCAACCGCATGGGTTTCAACAACCACGGCATCGACGCGATGATCCGCAACATTGAAAACAGCCGCTTTAAAGGCATTTTGGGCATCAACATCGGCAAAAATGCCGTTACGCCGATTGAAAACGCGGCCGACGATTATCTGATTTGCTTGGAAAAAGCCTACGCCCACGCGAGCTACATCACAGTCAATATTTCCTCCCCCAATACGAAAAACCTGCGCGCCTTGCAGGGCGGCGATGAATTGAGCGCCTTGTTGGAAGCCTTGAAAAACAAACAGGCGCAACTGGCGGCCGTGCATGGCAAATATGTGCCGCTGGCGGTCAAAATCGCGCCGGATTTGGACGAAGCGCAAATCGACGACATCGCCCATGTGGTCAAATCTGTGGAAATGGACGGCATCATCGCCACCAACACGACCATCGACAAATCAAGCTTGGGCAGCCATCCGCTCGCAGGCGAACAAGGCGGCTTGAGCGGCTTGCCCGTACGCGAGAAAAGCAATCAGGTGTTGAAACTTTTGGCGGAACGCATTGACGGCAAGCTGCCGATTATCGGCGTAGGCGGCATTATGAACGGCGCGGACGCGGCAGAAAAAATCCGCTTGGGTGCCAGTGCGGTTCAGGTGTACAGCGGTTTGATTTATCGCGGCCCTGAGTTGATTAAAGAGTGTTTGGCTGCGTTGAAATGATACTTTCCTAAAAAACAAGGCCATCTGAAATCTTTCAGACGGCCTTTTGATATGCTTTCATTCTTCAAACAGATTGCCTTGTGCCAATAAGGTTTTGACCGGTGCGAAATCGTGGCGGTGTTCCGGCAATACGCCGTATTGTTTCAACGCGGCCAAATGTTGCGCCGTGCCGTAGCCTTTGTGCCGGTCAAACCCGTATTGCGGGTAACGTTTCGCCAATTCATACATTTCTGCGTCGCGCGCGGTTTTGGCCAAAACCGAAGCGGCGGAGATTTCAATAATTTTGCTGTCACCTTTGACCACGGCTTCAGCAGGGACATTCAAATCTTTCGGCACGCGGTTGCCGTCTATCCACACTTTGTCGGGAGTGACCGACAGCCCCTCGATTGCGCGCTTCATCGCGGCCATGGTTGCGTGCAGGATGTTCAGTTGCAGGATTTCGTCGGGGTCGGCAAAGGCAATGCTCCACGCAACCGCCTGTTCCTTAATCATCTGCGCCAACATATCGCGCTTTTTTTCGCTCAGTTTTTTTGAGTCGGTCAAACCCGGCAGGTCAAAATGTTCTGGCAAAATCACTGCCGCCGCAAATACGCTGCCGACCAAAGGGCCGCGTCCCGCTTCGTCCACGCCTGCGCTTAAAACCGTCGCCATTTCTTCACCGCCTGTCTGATTCAAAGCCGCCATTATATCCTCTTGCGGCAGATAAAATCCGCAATAGGACAAGCCGTTTGGGAGCGGTTCAAATTTCATCTGCTTTACCAATCAGTTATAATTTACATCCCCACATACCGATACGTCTTACAACATGCCTGCCCAATCCGAACGCCTCCATTTTTCCGAACGCTGGCTCAACGCCTACGAACGCTACCGCTATCGCCGCCATATCCACGCCTTCCGCCTCGGCTTGGCAATCGTGTTCTCCACCCTGTTGGCCAAAGTCTTCCACCTGCAACACGGCGAATGGATCGGCATGACCGTATTTGTCGTCCTCGGCATGCTGCAATTCCAAGGCGCGATTTACTCCAAAGCAGTCGAACGCATGCTCGGCACGGCCATCGGTTTGGGTGTCGGGTTGGCCGTTTTATGGTTGAACCAGCATTATTTGCAAGACGGCGTTTTCTTCT
Source organism: Neisseria sp. P0001.S007 (assembly GCF_051963655.1). Lineage (NCBI taxonomy): Bacteria > Pseudomonadati > Pseudomonadota > Betaproteobacteria > Neisseriales > Neisseriaceae > Neisseria > Neisseria sp. P0001.S007. The sequence continues at coordinate 65,656 of NZ_JBQCUB010000011.1, forward strand.
ATCTGATTATCGGTGCCGCCAGCGCAATAGCCGGTTGGTCGGCAGTCGGCAAAAACGGCTATGTCGCCATGCTTGCCGGTTTGACCATGTGCATGCTCATCGGCGACAGCAGCCACCACTGGCTCGACAGCGGCCTGATGCGCGCCATGAACGTTTTGATTGGTGCCGCCATCGCCATTGCCGCCGCCAAACTCATGCCCCTGCGCTCCACACTCATGTGGCGCTTCATGCTTGCCGACAACCTCACCGACTGCGCCAAAATGATTGCCGAAATCAGCAACGGCAAGCGCATGACGCGCGAGCGTTTGGAACAAAACATGATTAAAATGCGCAAAATCAACGCCCGCATGGTCAAAAGCCGCAGTCATCTGGCCGCCACATCCGGCGAAAGCCACATCAGCAGCAATATGATGGAAGCCATGCAACATGCCCACCGCAAAATCGTCACCACCACCGAGCTGCTCCTGACTACTGCCGCCAAACTGCGCGCGCCCACGCTCAACGAAAGCGAAATCCGCCTGCTCGACCGCCATTTCAACCAACTCCAACGCGAGCTGCGCCTGACCGTTCGTCTCATCAAAGGCCACTACGCCCGCCGCATCCGCATCGATACTTCGCTCAATACCGAACTAAGCAAACCGGCCGCCCGCCTGCATTACGACTGGCAAGGCTTCCTCTGGCTCAGTACCAATATGCGTAACGAAATCGCCGCATTGGTAATTCTGTTGCAACGTTCGCGCAATAAATGGTTGGACAAAAAAGAGTTACAACGCCTGAAAGAATACCTGCGCAACGATACCGATCCGGAGTAACAATAGGCCGTCTGAAAAACGCAAACCCAAAATAAAAGACAAAAACGAATTAGCCGCCGATAACATCGGCCAATAAAAAGGCCGTCTGAAACCCAATGGTTCAGACGGCCTTTCAATCAATCCAATCAACAATAAATACCGCATAAAGCAAAATCCCCTGCGATTGCAGGGGATTTTTATATTTGGTTGCGGGAGCAGGATTCGAACCTACGACCTTCGGGTTATGAGCCCGACGAGCTACCATGCTGCTCCATCCCGCGTCAGAAGTTGTAACTATACGGAAAGACGGAGTCACTGTCAAGCGTTTTTGACCGAAAATACGAAAAACGTCGCTTTACAAAAAACCATCCGCATGGTTTAATTTTTCGTTAATAAAGAAACAGGGGTGCTGCTTTCAAACCGAGCGGCTGAGAAATACCCTTTACACCCGAACAGGATAATACCTGCGTGGGGAGTTTCGGCAAATGTGATTTTAGACGGTTGATTGAAGATATACACAAGGCCGTCTGAAAAAAAGCAATGCTCCTGTTTCCATTTCATAACCGAAAAACAGGAGCAATTTTTATGACTACCGCTAAAAAAACCGGCGATGAGGCGCGCCGTCTTTCCGACTTGAGCGAAGACATCGGCATCCGCTTCCAATATCCAAATTCCGACCGCGTCTATATCCCAGGCAGCCGCGCCGACATCCGCGTGCCTTTACGCGAAATCCGTCAGGACGACACCTACTCGGCGCAAGGTACGGAAGCCAATCCGCCTATTCCGGTGTACGACACCAGCGGCGCATACGGCGATCCGACGGCACACATCGACCTGAAACAAGGGCTGCCGCACGTCCGCACCGCATGGCTGGATGAACGCGGCGATACCGAAATCCTGCCCAAGCTTTCTAGCGAATATGGCACCGAACGCGCACACGATCCGAAAACCGCCCATCTGCGCTTCAACCAAATCACCCGCCCGCGCCGCGCCAAAGCCGGCCGCAACGTAACCCAGCTCCATTACGCCCGCCAAGGCATCATCACGCCCGAAATGGAATTCGTCGCCATACGTGAACGCATGAAGCTGGACGAGCTTTTCAGACGACCCGAATACGCCAAGCTCTTGAAGCAACACGCAGGGCAAAGTTTCGGCGCGAATATCCCGACCCATCCCGACCAAATCACGCCCGAATTTGTGCGCCAAGAAATTGCCGCCGGACGCGCGATTATCCCTGCCAACATCAACCATCCCGAACTCGAACCGATGATTATCGGCCGCAACTTCCGCGTCAAAATCAACGGCAACTTAGGCAACTCTGCCGTCACTTCCAGCCTGACAGAAGAAGTCGAAAAAATGGTGTGGTCGCTGCGTTGGGGCGCAGACACGATTATGGACTTATCCACAGGCGCGCACATCCACGAAACGCGCGAATGGATTATCCGCAACGCGCCCGTCCCCATCGGTACGGTGCCCATCTACCAGGCTTTGGAAAAAACCGGCGGCATCGCCGAAGACCTGACTTGGGATTTGGTGCGCGATACCTTAATCGAGCAGGCAGAACAAGGTGTGGACTATTTCACCCTGCACGCAGGCGTATTGCTGCGTTATGTACCGATGACCGCCGACCGCCTCACCGGCATCGTATCGCGCGGCGGTTCGATTATGGCGAAATGGTGTCTCGCCCACCACAAAGAAAACTTCCTCTACACGCATTTCGACGAAATCTGCGAAATTATGAAAGCCTACGACGTCTCGTTCAGCCTCGGCGACGGCCTTCGGCCCGGCTGCATTGCCGATGCCAACGACGAATCCCAATTTGCCGAGCTGCACACCTTGGGCGAATTGACTGCCAAAGCGTGGGAGCATGACGTACAAGTGATGATCGAAGGCCCCGGCCATGTACCGTTGCAACGCGTCAAAGAAAATATGACCGAAGAGCTACAACACTGCTTTGAAGCGCCTTTCTACACCCTCGGCCCGCTCGTTACCGACATCGCCCCCGGCTACGACCACATCACTTCGGGCATAGGCGCAACCAATATCGGCTGGTACGGCACAGCCATGCTCTGCTACGTTACCCCGAAAGAGCATCTCGGCCTGCCCGACAAAGAAGACGTGCGTACCGGCATTATCACCTACAAACTCGCCGCCCACGCCGCAGACCTCGCCAAAGGCTGGCCGGGCGCACAATTACGCGACAACGCCCTGAGCAAGGCGCGTTTCGAGTTCCGCTGGCGCGACCAATTCCGATTAAGCCTCGACCCCGAACGCGCCGAGAGCTTCCACGACGAAACCCTGCCTGCCGAAGGAGCAAAAATCGCCCACTTCTGCTCAATGTGCGGCCCCAAATTCTGCTCGATGAAAATCACGCAGGAAGTGCGCGATTACGCCGACAAGCAAAAAGCCCAACGGCAAGGCATGGAAGAAAAAGCGATTGAGTTCGTCAAAAAAGGAGCGAAGCTTTACAGTTAAAATGTAACGCAAGAAAAGGCCGTCTGAAAATGTTTCAGACGGCCTTTTTTTGGGGAGTTGTTTTCTTATTGCACTACGCTCATTTCATCTGTAGGCCTTATTTCATCAGGACTGGATACGTTAGTCTCAGGTAATTGTACAGGATTCATCTCATCGAAGGACTGTTGTTGCCATTCTGACCTATGGTAAGCTGCCTCCTGATTCTCAATTTCTTCCTTAGCACGTTTTTCTTCTAAATTCTGGTTGATAATTATGTTTTTTGACAAAGCATAATTCAACATTGAACTAATACCAGCAACAGCATTGGTACTATCTTCTATTTCAGAATAAATCTGTTTCCCATCATCGGTCGGCTGAAGATTATAAACAAGATCAATTTGATATTTATTGGCAGCGGTTGCTGATTTCTTATAATTAAAGCTCGTCAGAAATTTTTCTATGTTATCGTTCTGTCCACTTTCCTCTAATGCAACCTGTATATCGCTAAGAAGGTCAGTAGGTATGCTAAGCGTGAGCTTACTTTCACAAAAAACTTTATTACTGTTAGGATCATTTTTAGATGTGCGGATATCTTCAAAAGACATTCCGATTTTTGCAATTGTTGCACGGATTGAAGACAAAGTTAAGTTACTATTCTCTGAACGTAACTGCTTTTCTGTAGCTTCGGTAACTACATTTTTCAAGACAAGTAGTCCATTCTCATCACTACAAGCAATTTTATTTTTAGAGCCACAGCCTGATAGCAAGAACAGACCTACTGCACTGATATATAACAAACCTTTAATCATCAACGGGTGCTCACACTGACACGGTTGCGGTAAATATCAACGTAAATTACGGGATTGCCATCAACAATGCGACGGATAGTAGCCTGTCCAATACTACCCGAAGCTAACCAACGTTCTAAGCGCGAACGATTTTCGGCTGACGCAAATACGCAATCGCCTTCATCTTCGTTATCTCGCACACCAAATTTGTGGAAATTGGCACGTTCTTGGCGGATGATAGCAGCAACAACATCTTTACTGTATTGCGTAGCGATATAATTACCGCTGCTGTTAAATTTATCGTTCTGAGATATCCGCGCACGATAAGAACATAGATAATCTGATGAGAAAGCTTGTGTTGATAATAAAATACTTCCTAAAATTAACCATTTTTTCATAAGTTTTCCTTTAAAGTGAACGACATTGTTTGATTAATAATTCCGGCCTATATTCAAAATGCACGGAATCATAGTGATACCATTTCCCTCCCCAAATGAAGCCATGCTTTTCAAAGACTGCAACCATTCTCTTTAAGATAGCATCTTGGCGCAGAGCTTGTGGATAGGTACAGGCTTTACCCTCTTTACAGCCTGACCACTGCCAATATGTACCTAGGCCTTTAGGCAATGAGAAGTCAATGGCAATACCGAAAGCATGGGCACTACGCCGCTTAGTTCCACTAATGAAGCGATAGTTAAATGTCCCTGCGGTTTTGGCAGCATAACTTTTTAAGTTAAAATCAGCCGCCAACTCTCTACCAACTGTCTCCAGTTTTTCAGCTGCTCCGTTTACTTTGTTAAACATAACTGTTCTTCCTGACGGAGCCCAATAGATAGGGACCAAATTTTTTCTTACCTCTGCCTCATTTTCGCCATACATTTCAGCAAAGAAAGCATCATCACGCAAACGCCCTGCATCTTCATTAACTTTAGGAGTTGAAAAATCCAAAGGATAAATCTGTTCCAGTTGATCTAATAAACCTGCGCTATTCAATTTTTTAAAATAATCTGAATATTTCGATTTTGCCAATGCAAATGTTTGTCCGTTAACCGAAACAGTTGCGCCGGTAGCTTTGACAGTTTGCGGATAGGCAGCCTGAAAACATTGAGCAGCGGCTTGTTGCACAATTTCCCGAGCATGGCTTTGCATGGTAATAGTTAAGAAAAACACAAAGGAAATAAAAGTTCTCCAACCCATCATTATGCTTAAGGTATCTATTTATAATGGCATAATTTTATGTAACCAACTGCTGGTAAGCCAGCAACCAAAAGTGATAAAATCCTACTGAAGTTTGGGTTGAAATTAATAAAAAGTGGTAACTATGAAGACATATGAAAAAATCCGGTTAATGCGAGAAATGAACCAATGGTCACAGGAAGAGGTTGCGGATAAATTAAATCTTTCCACCAACGGTTATGCAAAAATTGAACGCGGTGAAACTAGATTGAACTTACCACGCCTGGAGCAAATTGCTGAAATTTTTCATATTGACTTACTCGATTTGCTTCAATCCGAAAATAAAGGTTTTGTATGCCAAATTAATGAAGGCGACAACAACAGTGATATTTCTTTCTATGCAACACCTTCACAAGAGTTAACTGCAGAAATTGAACAATTAAAGCTGACTATTAAACATCAACAAGAATTAATGTTGCACAAAGATCAACTGCTACAGCAAAAAATAGATGAAAATCTATTACTGAAAGAATTGATTGAAAATCTGCGTTCGAAATAAAATAAAAGGCCGTCTGAAAATGTTTCAGACGGCCTTTTTAGTGAATAGCCTTTAAGCCAAAGCAATACGCACTACAGTTGCTTATTTTTCCACTCTGCGGAAATGGTGCGGACGGAAGCCGAGCGCGGCTAGGGAAACGAAGTAGAGGCCGCCGCCCAAGGCAATCAGGACGCAGAGTTGGCCTGCTTTTTTAAAGCCGCCGACGTGCACCCATTCAAACGGCAGATAATATTGCGCCAGCCACAAACCGCTGCCCATGACAACCAAAGAGATGACCATTTTAACCAAAAACGCTGCCCAACCTTTACCGGGGCGGTAGATGCCGTGTTTGCGCAAAAGGAAAAACAGCAAACCTGCATTCAGACACGCGCCCAAACCGATAGCGAGGGACAGGCCGACGTGTTTAAGCGGCGAAATAAAGGCGAGGTTCATCAACTGCGTGCAAATCAGTGTGAAAATAGCGACCTTAACAGGAGTTTTGATGTTTTGGCGTGCGTAGAAACCGGGTGCCAACACTTTAATCATAATCAGACCGATCAAGCCGAAGGAATAGGCAATCAGCGCGTGTTGGGTCATTTGCGCGTCGTGCAGCGTAAATTCACGGTACATGAACAAGGTTGTAACCAGAGGGAAAGACAACACGGCAAGGCCGACGGCGGCAGGCAGGGTCAGCAGCATACACAGGCGCAAACCCCAGTCGAGCAGGCCGGAAAACTGCTCGGTATCCTGACTGGCGGCGTGTTTGGACAAGGTAGGCAATAAGATTGTACCGAGTGCTACGCCCAAAACGCCGGTCGGCAATTCCATCAGCCTGTCGGCGTAATACATCCACGACACGCTGCCGGACTGCAAAAACGAGGCAAAAATGGTGTTGATAACCAAGGAAATCTGCGCCACGCTCACGCCTAAAATAGCCGGTCCCATCTGTTTCATTACGCGGTTGACCGCCGCATCTTTAAAGCTGAGTTTGGGCATTTTCAAGAAGCCCAGTTTCGCCAACCAAGGCAGTTGGAACACCAGCTGCAACACACCGCCGACAAATACCGCCCACGCCAACGCCATAACAGGCGGATCAAAATACGGTATGAAAAACAGGGAAAAGACGATAAAGGAGATGTTCAAAAATGTCGGCGTAAAGGCGGGAATGCCAAATTTATGATAGGAATTAAGTATCGAGCCGACAAAAGAGGATAGTGAAATCAAAAAGATATAAGGAAACGTTACCCGCAGCAGGTCGATGGAGAGCTGAAACTTATCGGCTTCTTTGGCAAAACCGGGCGCAGAAACATAAATCACCCACGGCGCGGCAAGTATGCCCAGCGCGGTAACGATGACCAACACAAACGACAGCATACCGGCCACATGACGCACAAATGCCTGCGTGGCTTCGGGCGAGCGGGTTTCTTTGTATTCCGCAAAAATCGGTACGAAGGCTTGGGCAAATGCGCCCTCTGCAAACACGCGCCGCAGCAGGTTGGGCAGTTTGAACGCGACAAAAAACGCATCCGTCGCCATGCCTGCACCAAACGCACGGGCAATAATCGTATCGCGCACAAAGCCCAAAATGCGCGACACCATCGTCAGGCTGCCAACCTTGGCCAAGGCTCCCAATAAATTCATGTATTTTCCTTAATTGTCTTTAAGGCCGTCTGAAAATCCGGCTTCTTCCAATACTGCTGCCGCCGCTAATGCCGCCGTATCTTTTTTCAACAACAGATGCAAGGCGTGGAAATCCTGTTCCAACGCGGCCACGGCTTCAGGGCGGTCATACCAGTCTGCCACGGCCTGCGCCAGTTTTTCAGGGACGGCATCATGTTGCAGCAACTCGGGAACAGCGTTTTTACCCAACAAAATATTGGGCAAACCAACATGCGGCACTTTGATTTTGTTTTTCACATACGCATAAGTCAGCGGCGAAATTTTGTAGCTGATGACCATAGGCCGCTTGCACAAGGCCACTTCCAAAGTCGCTGTACCGCTGGTGACCAATACCACGTCGGCAGCAGTGCAAACCGTATCCGACTGCTTGTCGGTCAGCGTGATGGGAAGAGAGGCAAACTCGGGCTGCGCCAAAATTTCGCTAATGCGTTTGCGCGTTGCGGCCGTTGCCACAGGCAGCAAAAACTGTGCCTGCGGATAGCGTTTCAGCAGCAATAAGGCCGTCTGAAAAAACATCGCCGCCATGTAATCGATTTCGCTCACGCGGCTGCCGGGCAATATGGCAAACACGGGCACGTCCACAGGCACGCCCAGCTTCTGCCGCGCCGCCGCCCTATCCGCTTCCACCGGCATGGTTTGCGCCATCGGATGGCCGACAAACTCAGCCTTGCCGCCGGCATCGATATAAAGCTGCGGCTCCATCGGAAACAGGCACAACACGCGGTTGACCTGATGCACGATTTTATTGACCCGTTCGCGCCGCCATGCCCAAACCGACGGGCTGACGTAATGAACGGTATGAATGCCTGCCTGCTTGAGTTTTTCCGCCACGCCGAGATTAAAGTCCGGCGCATCGATGCCGATAAACACATTTGGTTTGAGGCGGATTAAATCGTTCACCAGCCCTTTGCGGATTTTCAAAATCTGCGGCAGGCGTTTGATGACTTCAACAAAACCGCGCACCGCCAGCTTTTCCTGATCGTACAAACTCTCGAAACCCTCCGCCTTCATGCGCTCGCCGCCGATGCCGGTAAACCGCGCGTTCGGGCAACGCGCCTTAATGGCACGAATTAAGTGTGCGCCAAGCAAGTCGCCGGAAGCTTCGCCGACGCTGATGGCGATAAGGGGGGAAGGATTGGGATTCATGTGTTAAGGTTCGGAAGCTAAAAGATTTTGTGGCGGACATTTGCCCACCCGTTTTCAGACGGCATCAACGGCAAACGGACAAAAAACCTGCCCTACTACGCGGATTTTTGCAATCCAAAGGCCGTCTGAAAAAGTTTCAGACGGCCTTCAATCCATCCATCAACGGATAATGCCGCGTGTGGATTGTGCAAAAAAGTCTTTAAATACTGCCAATTCGCTTTGGGTTTCGGCGCGTTTCAGAATCTCTGCCTTGGCTTCTTCAAACGGAATGCCGCGATGGTAAATGGTTTTATACACATCTTTGACGGAGGCGATTTGCTCGGCAGTGAAACCGTTGCGGCGCATACCTTCGCTGTTGAGGCCGGCCGGTTCGGCGCGGTAGCCTGCAGCCATGAAGTACGGCGGTACGTCTTTGTGTACGCCGGCGGCAAACGCGGTCATGGCGTAGTCGCCGATTTGGCAGAACTGGAACACCAGCGTGTAGCCGCCCAAGACAACGTAGTCGCCGATGGTAACGTGGCCTGCGAGTGAGGCGTTGTTGGCGAAGATGGTATGGTTGCCGACCACGCAGTCATGGGCAAGGTGGCAGTAGGCCATAATCCAGTTGTCGTCGCCGATACGGGTTTCGCCGATGCCTGTGACCGTGCCGAGGTTGAACGTCGTAAATTCGCGGATGGTGTTGCCGTTGCCGATAATCAGCTTGGTCGGCTCGTCGCGGTATTTTTTATCCTGCGGAATTTCGCCGAGGCTGGCAAATTGGAAAATGCGGTTGTTTTCACCGATGGTCGTATGGCCGTTGATGACGACGTGCGGGCCGATTTCGGTATTCGCACCGATTTGCACATTGGGGCCGATGATGCTGTATGGGCCGACTTTGACGCTGGAGTCAAGTTCGGCTTTAGGGTCGATGACGGCGGTCGGATGGATAAGGGTCATGCTGTCTCCTTGCTGTCTGATACAGGTATTGCCTGCAAGATGCCGTTTGAACTTTCAGACGGCCTGTCCCATTCTTACACCACGCGTTTGGCGCACATAATCACGGCTTCAACGGCAACTTGGCCGTCGACTTTGGCAACGGCGTTGAATTTGCCGATACCGCGTTTGTTGGTCAACAGCTCGACTTCAAAAACCAGTTGGTCGCCGGGGATGACTTGGCGTTTGAAACGGGCATCGTCGATACCGGCGAAGAAGAAGAATTCGTTTTCTTTACGGCCGCCTTCGCTGAGGATGGCGAGTGTGCCGCACGCTTGCGCCATGGCTTCGATAATCAGCACGCCGGGCATCACGGGCAGGTCGGGAAAATGGCCTTGGAACTGCGGCTCGTTCATGGTGACGTTTTTAATCGCAGTCAGGGTTTTCATCGGTTCGAACGCAGTAATGCGGTCGAGTTGCAAAAACGGATAACGGTGTGGGATAAGTTTTTGAATGTCTTTGGCTTCGATCGGGAGTTGTACGTCCATGATGTTCGTCTTTCCTTGTTTGTATTGGGTTTAAACGTATTCGGATGCGGGGCGCAGGCTGTTTGCGCGGCCTTTAGGCTTCGTCGCTGTCGGCAAGCTGTTTTTCCAGCGTTTTGAGGCGTTTGTTCATTTCGCTCAAACGGTGGATATAAACGGCATTGCGCGCCCAGTCTTTGTAGCCCGACATCGGGAAAATACCGGCCAAATGCTGGCCGCTTTCGGTAATGCTGTGGGTAACGGATGTACCGCCGCCGATGGTGGTTTTATCGGCGATTTCAATGTGTCCGACCGTGCCGACGCCGCCACCGATAATACAATAATTGCCGATGGTGACGCTGCCGGAAATACCGGTTTTGGCGGCGATAACGGTGTGCGAACCGATTTTGCAGTTATGGCCGATTTGGACTTGGTTGTCGATTTTGGTGCCGTTGCCGACGGTTGTGTCGCTCATTGCGCCGCGGTCGATATTGGTGTTTGAACCGATTTCCACATCATCGCCCAGTGTGACTGCGCCGGTTTGCGGGATTTTAAACCATGAATCGCCGGCAAAGGCCAAGCCAAAACCGTCTGCGCCGATGACTGCGCCGCTGTGGATTTCGACACGGTTGCCCAAAGTGCAGCCGTGATAGATGACAGCGTTTGGATGCAGCACGACTTCATCGCCCAACGTACAATCGTGTTGGACAACGGCATTGGCCAAAATACGGCAGCCTTCGCCCAATACAGCATTCGCGCCGATATAGGCATTCGCGCCGATTTCGCAGCTTGCCGGTACTTTGGCGCTTGCCTCGACAACAGCGGTCGGATGTACGCCGCCCTGTGCTTTGACAATCGGTGAGAACAATCGTGCCACTTTGGCAAAATAAAGATAAGGGTCGGCAGCCACAATCAGGTTGCGGCCCGCAAATTCGTCTGCGGCTTTCGGCGACACAATCACTGCGCCTGCTTGGCTGTCGTGTACTTCGGCTTTGTATTTCGGATTGGCCAAAAAGCTGATGTGTTCCGCCTGCGCCTGATCCAACGGACGGACGGCGGTAATGGCGATGTCTTCGCCTTTCCATTCGCCGCCGAGTTGGGAAACGATTTGGGACAGGGTGTATGCTTGTGAAGTCATGATAATCTGCCGTCAAGATGTCAGGCCGTCTGAAAGATGCCGGTTTGGGTTTCAGACGGCCTTAGGTTTGTCTGTATGGTTACATTCGCTGCCGAGCAGGGTCAGTGAGCGTTTAGGGCTTTGATAACGCTGTCGGTAATGTCGTAGCGGCCGTTGACATAAATCACGTCCTGCAAGATGAAGTCGTAACCTTCGCGCTTGGCCAAATCGACAATGACGCGGTTGGCATTTTGCTGGAGCGCGGCGAATTCTTCATTGCGGCGTAGGTTGTAGTCTTCAGCCAACTCAGCCTGCTGCTTGCGGAATTTCTGTACCAGATTACGCCACTTTTGGGTTTCCGCTTCCCTTTGGCTGTCGCTGAGCTTGTCGCCGCTCAGTTTTCGCTCTAAAGCCTCGCCTTCCTGTTGCAACTTTTGCAAGGCGGTTTGACGGCTTTTGAACTCTTTTTCCAAAGTCATCTGAATGTTTTGCGCCTGCTTGGATTCCTGATAAACGCGCTCGGTATTGATAAAACCGATTTTCTGCACGCCATCCGCCGCCGCTTGCGGCAACAGCACAAAACCCGGCAGGGCTACGGCGAGGATACGGAGGGTGTCGGCTATTTTACTCATGATAAAAATCCTTGCTTGAAAACAAACGGGCGGTTTGCAATAAGCTTGCCGCCAATCTGCCATGAGGCCGTCTGAAACGGACAAACCTGGTTTCAGACGGCCTAAATATCATCAGAATGTCGTACCGAGTTGGAATTGGAAGCGTTGGATTTCGTCGCCTTCTTTTTTCTTAATCGGATAAGCATAACTGAACTTCATCGGACCCAGCGGAGAGAGCCAAGTCACGGCAGCACCGGCAGAGTAACGCAATTCGTTTTTGAATGTCGATTTGTGGGTCTTGCCTAAACCGTATGGGTTTTGAGCATCATTGTTGGTGTAATAAAAATTACTGCTACTATCGCTGTAGGTTTTGCCATCCCACACGCTGCCTGCATCGGCAAACAGGCTCAAACGTACAGTACGCGAGTCTTTAATGCCCGGCATCGGGAAGAGCAACTCTGCGGAAACGTTGGCTTTTTTGTTACCGCCGTAGCTGATTTTCTCGCCGTATTCGTCATAAACTTTCGGGCCCAGCGTACCGCTTTCAAAGCCGCGGACAGAGCCTAAGCCGCCGCCGTAGAAGTTTTCAAAGAACGGCATGGTTTTGGTTTTGCCGTAGCCGTTGCCATAACCGACTTCGCCACCCAGCATCAGCGTGAAATCTTTGCTCAACGGGAAGAACCAAGTTTGGTTGTGGGTCAGGGTGTAGTATTGCAGGTCGCTGCCCGGCAAGGCGATTTCGCCGTTTACGCCGGTCAGGTAACCGCGGGTCGGCCACAAGGCATTGTCGGTTTTGTTGCGGCCCCAGCCGATGGTACCTTTGTACAACCAGCCTTTGAAGCTACCTACGCCGCCTACGCCGCTGCCGTCGCCTTTACCGTATTGGTTGATAAAGTCGGCATAGCGTTTAGGCGCGCCTTTGTAGGTATTCACGGTCAGACGCTCTGCGGCCAAACCGAAATTCACACGGTCATATTCGGTAACCGGAATACCGATACGCAAACCGCCGCCGAAAGTCGTGGTTTTATACTGTTTCGCGCTGGAAGAAGCTTTACGCGGGTCGTAAGTCTTGCCGTAAAGGTCGTAGCCCAAGCTTACACCGTCAGGTGTGAAGTATGGGTCGGTAAACGACAATGAGCCGTTTACTGTGGTTTTACTGCGGGAAGCACGCAAGGCAACGGATTTACCCGTACCGAACAGGTTGTCTTGAGCCACGCCGGCAGACATCACCAAACCGGTATCCTGAACCCAACCTGCGCTCAAGTCGAGCGAGCCGGTAGAACGTTCGGTCAGGCTCATGTTCAGGTCGACTTGGTCAGGCGTATTGGCCACAGGAGCCGCATCAAATTGAACGTTGTCGAAGTAGCCCAACAACTCAACGCGCTCTTTAGAACGTTGCAGTTTGGCAGAGTCATAAGGCGCCGATTCCATTTGGCGCAACTCGCGGCGTATAACTTCGTCACGGGTTTTGTTGTTGCCAGTAATGTTGATTTCGTTCACATAGATTTTGCGGCCCGGTTGAACGGTCAGCACAAAATCAACAGTATGCGTTTCGGCATTTGGAATCGGTTGGACATTGATTTCGCTGAATGCGTAACCTGCCTGACCCATGCGGTTTTGAATGGCTTCGAGCGAATTGGACATTTGCGCGCGCTCATACCATTTGCCCGGCTTCATGGTCAGCAGTTTTTCCAAATCTTCTTTCGGCACTTCCAACGTATCGCCTTCGATGCGTACATTGCCCCAACGGAAGCGGTCGCCTTCGCTGACGATTACTTTAATGGTCTGCTTGGTTTTGTCTTCGTTGGTTTGGATATCGGTATCCAAAATACGGAAGTTGAAGTAGCCGTTGTTTTGATAGAAATTGGTAACTTTTTCCATGTCCTGAGCAAATTTTTGCTCATTGAACTGGTTGCTCTTGGTGATCCAAGTCCACATGCCGCCTTCGCTCAGGGACATTTGCTTCATCAGACGGCGGTCGGAATAAACTTCGTTGCCTTCAAAGGAAATATCGGTAATCTTGGTAGATTTGCCCTCTTCAATGGCAATATCGATAGACACGCGGTTGCGGGCGAGTTTGATTACAGTCGGCGTGATTTGGACAGACTGTTTGCCACGGCTCAAATACTCTTCTTTCAAACCGGCAACGGCTTGGTTCAGCGTTGCTTGGTTGAAGTATTGGGATTGCGCCAAACCAAATGCTTCAAGGTTTTTCTTGATGGCATCGTTTTGCAGCATTTTTGCGCCGGTAATATTGAGCGAGCTGATGGTCGGACGCTCAATCACGGTCAGTAGGACTTGATTGTCCATGGTTTCGACGCGTACGTCATCAAAGAAACCGGTTGCGTAGAGTTTTTTGATGATTTCTTCACTGCGCGCATCATTGAAATTATCACCGACTTTAACGGGCAGGTAGCTGAAGACGGTACTCGGCTCGGTGCGTTGCAAGCCTTCGACGCGGATGTCCTGAATGGTAAAGTCAGCCAATGCCAACGGAGACAGGCTCAATACCATTAAAGCGGAAGCAATCTGGTTCAGTTTCATAAATTATCCAAACAAACGGTTGATGTCATTAAAGAAAGCCACAGCCATCATCAAAAGCATGGCTGCCAGTCCGAAGCGCAGGCCAACTGCCTGTATGCGCTCGCTCAAAGGCTTTCCGCGTATCCATTCGGCGGTATAGAAAACCAAATGTCCACCGTCTAAAACGGGTATGGGCAAAAGGTTCAACACGCCTAAGCTGATGCTGACCAAGGCCAGAAATTCAAGATAGCTCTGCAATCCATGTTTTGCGGATTGTCCGGCGACATCGGCAATGGTCAAGGGGCCGGAAATATGGTTCAAAGAGGCATTGCCCGTAACCAGTTTTCCGAAAAATTTGAGGGTCGTCCACGAATAGTTGACGGTTTTGTTCCAACCCAATTCAAAGGCTTGGGTAACGGAAGGCGTATAACGGTAGCGGATGGTTTTATCCCACTCTTTATCCGCCTGGGCAGCAAGCCCTGCCCTACCGACCAGCACGCCTGCCGACTGCTCGACGCTGTCCGGCCGGATAGCAGTCGCCAGCACTTTGCCATCGCGCTCGTAAGTCAATTCGATTCGTTTGCCAGGGCTGGCGCGGAAGAGTTCCGTCCATGCCTGCCAACTCTCGATGGGTTTTCCATCGGCGGTCAGCAGCTTGTCATTTTCCTTCAAACCTGCTTTTTCGGCCGGACTATTGGCCAAGACTTTGCCGATGCGGTTAGTAATTCTAAAAGGCAAAAGGCCGATGTTGCCTTGGTTTTTCGCAACTTTACCTGCTTCAGGCGTGCCGGCGGCATCAATTATGCGGATGGCTTGGGTATTTGAGGCCGTTTGAACAGCGACTTTTACAGGACCGGCTTCAAGGTTCAACACCATCTCGGTTTGCGCATCGCTCCAGTCTTTTACGGCAATTCCGTTGACCGATACAATCTTATCGCCTGCCTGAAAACCTGCTTTGGCGGCAATACTGGCAGGCTCGACCATGCCGACATAGGGGCGCAACTCAGTTACGCCGAAGGAAAAGCTCAAACCGTAAAGCAAAACGGCCAAAATCAAATTGGTCAACGGGCCTGCGGCGACAATGGCGATGCGCTTGGCCGGATGCTGTTTGTCAAAGGCGTAGGGCAAATCTGCTTCCGCTACCTCGCCTTCGCGCGTATCGACCATTTTAACGTAACCGCCCAGCGGAATCGGGGCAAGACACCACTCGGTATCGCCGCGTTTTCGGGTAAAAAAGGGCTTACCGAAGCCGACGGAAAAGCGCACGACTTTAACGCCGCACCAGCGGGCAACAATATAGTGTCCGAACTCATGCAGGCTGACCAAAATCAGAATGGCGACGATAAAGGCTAAAAAGGTTTGCAAAAAAATCCCCTGAGTGGAATGTGATAATCAACGGATAAGGCCGTCTGAAAACCGATTATAAAGGCAGTTGTTCCATTTTGTCTGCCTAAATGCCAAGCGGTTGACGTTTCAGACGGCCTGTCATTTAAACGGACACATCAGACAGACACAATCCGATTTTTTCAGCCGGCAGAGGAAACACGCAAAATCCGCGTCTGCGTCTCCGACCGTTGTACCAAGCGTCAAGGCGGCCGTTTGAGATTCTGTTCCGTTACGGCATTGCAGGAAATAAAGTCGCAGTCTGTCCGATGGTTTGTTGCTCTTTCCAACCTGTCTTACAGGTCTACCGTTATTTAAACAGCCAATACCCGGCATACGATAACACGCCGCCGCCTATCATCAGCCATACGGCCAATATGCCCGCTAACAGCAGCGGTTTGACACCCGCCGCCCGCACTGCCTGCCAGCGCGTCGTCAATCCCAGTGAGAACATTGCCGTGGTAAGCAGCAGCGTATCCAGCGTCAGTACTGCCCGGTAAATGTGCGGCGGCGGGGGAAACCAACTGTTGACAACCACCATCACCAGAAATGCCGGCACAAACCACGGCACGGCAAAACGTCTGCCGTTTGCCCGTCCGTCCCTGCCGCCTGTACAGGCGGGAAGTGCCAGCAGCAACGGAGCCAGCAACATCACCCTGATCATTTTGGTGATGACCGCCACATCGGCTACGACAGGGTTAACCGCCGCTCCTGCCGCCGCCACTTGCGCCACTTCATGCACGGTGGAACCGGTATAAATACCCCAGGCAAACCATGCTGCGGCAGAAGCATCGTCAGGCAGCAGCGATGCGGCCAACAGCGGATACGCAAACATGGCCAGCGTACCGAACACCACCACGGTCGCCACCGCCACGCCTACATCGCGTTCCTCCGCCTTCAGCACCGGCTGCGCCGCTAATACCGCCGCCGCCCCGCATACCGCACTGCCCGCACCGACCAATGCGGCGGTTTTGGCATCGAGCCGAAACCGTCTGCCCAGCTTCATGGCCAGCAGCATGGTTCCCGCCACCACTGCCGCATCCACCAGCAAAGCAGGCCAGCCCACATAAGCCACTTGGCTTAAAGTAAGCCTGAAACCGTAAAGCATGATGCCCACCTGCAACAGCCATGTTTTGCCGAACGCAATTCCCCTCGCCCATAAGTCAGGCATACGCAGCAACAATGTATTGCCCAGCAGCATTCCGGCAACAATCGCCAAGGTGAGCGGGCTGATGCCCCAGCCGCTTAAAACGGGGGACTGCGCCCCTGCCATACACAATACCGATGCTGCCAACAGCGGCACCAACTGCCCTATTACGAACAAACGTTTTTTCATATTACGCATCCTGCAAAACCTGCCGCACCGTTGGTGATACCTGTTTTGCCTATTGTATTTATCTTAATGCAGCCATAAATTCCCGAGCCTGCCTGCGTGTTTGCGCGTCTTGCGCCAGCAGGCCTTCGATATCGTGACGGCCGTCTGAAAAATCTTGGGCAAGGCAGTGGGCAACGACTTTAGCAATATCGGTAAACTTAATGCGTTTATCTAAAAAAGCGGCCACGGCAACCTCGTTGGCAGCGTTCAACACGCAAGGTGCGGCGCCGCCTGCATTCATGGCCTGATAGGCAAGTTTCAAACATGGGAACCGGTCAAAGTCAGGCTTTTGGAAGGTCAATGCGGACAATGCGCCGAAATCCAGTTCGCCCACGCCGGAATCGATGCGTTCGGGCAGGCCCAAGCAATAAGCAATCGGCGTACGCATATCGGGATTGCCCAACTGCGCCAATACCGAACCATCGCGATAACGCACCATGCTGTGTATCACGGATTGCGGATGGATGACGACTTCCAGTTTTTCCGGCGGACAGTTAAACAGCCAATGCGCCTCAATCAATTCCAAGCCCTTATTCATCATTGACGCGGAATCGACGGAAATTTTGCGCCCCATGCTCCAATTCGGATGCTTGACCGCCTGCTCGGGCGTAATGCTGTCAAATGTACTTAAATCGGTATTAAGGAAGGGCCCGCCCGATGCGGTCAGGATAATTGAATTGATACCGTGCTCATTCAGACGGCCTGTGTAATCCCTTGGCAATACTTGGAAGATGGCGTTGTGTTCGCTGTCAATCGGCAAGACGGTGGCGCCGTTTTGACAGGCGGTTTCCATAAACAATGCGCCGGAAACCACCAGCGTTTCTTTGTTGGCCAGATAAATGGTTTTGCCCTTTTGAGCGGCGGCCAAAGCCGAGGGCAAACCGGCCGCGCCGACAATGGCACACATCACGCCGCTGACTTCATCGGCCGAAGCGACATCAATCAAGGCTTGAGCGCCATATAAAACCTGCGTATCGATGCCTTCTTGTTTGAGTTTCTTTTCCAGCTCGGCGGCATGGCCGACATCGCCGACAACGGCATATTCCGGACGGAACTGTTTGCATTGTGCCACCAGCTTGTCCACCTGCCTATGCCCTGCCAGCGCGAACACGCGGAATTTTTCGGGATGGCGGGAAACAACGTCCAAAGTGCTTTCGCCTATGCTGCCGGTACTGCCTAATATGGTCAGAACTTGTTGTGTCATGGTGTGTTCTTTGTGTGCTGTGCAAACGGTATTCATTGTGTTTGAAATAGATTTCTTTACCGTTTCCAATTTTCAGACGGCCTTTTGCCTCCCGGCTAAACAGGCCGTCTGAAAGAATTACTCAATGCCGTATTCGATGGTAACAACCAGTCGGACTTGTTTGCCGACGGTGCTTTTATCGTAAGAACCACCGTACTCATCGTCCTCGCTGCTGCCGGTGTCGGCATAGATGTTGAACGAACCTTGCGAAGCAGAACGCATGGCGCCCACTTTGCCTCCGCCGGTTTTGGCAAATTCGGCCGCGCGTTTCTGCGCGTCCTCAGTCGCCTGCGTAATCAAATCGCGTTTGATGGTTTCCAAATTGCCCAACAAATATTGCGGATTATCGAAGCGGATAAATTCGTTCTGCGCACGAAAATTCAAAATGGCGCGCTGGGCGGCTTGGATTTTATCCAGTTTTTTGGTGTTGACCACAATATTGAGGTCGCCGTCGTAGCCGTTGGGCGTACGGGTTACATTGCCCAGTTCGTCTCGGGTTTCATTGAAAACGCGCGACACTTCGGGCAGGCCCACTTTCATTTCAGCCGCCGCAAAGCCTTGCTCACCCAAAAACTTAGACAGCTTCTTGCGTCTTGCCGTCAGCAAATCCAAAACTTCCTGATAGCTCTCGCCGTGCGCATTTACGCCCGTATTCCACGTCGCGCTGTCGGATTGGAAGTTTTTCTCCGCCAAACCTTTTACGGTAATCGTCCCCGGCTGACGCAGATTCTTAAACTGCACACCCAAAATAAACGCCGCAGCCATCAATCCCAGTGCCAACAATACGCCCAAAATCGATAAAGATGAAATCTGTTTTTGTTCGGACATAATCAGCTCCCCTCAACCACGTCAGACAGGCGGTTTAAAACAAATATACAAAGGCGGCATAAATGCTGATAACGGCAATCAGACTATCCACACGGTCGAACACGCCGCCGTGTCCCGGCAACAGATTGCTGCTGTCTTTGATACCGGCCGCACGTTTGAGCCAGCTTTCCAGCAAATCGCCGCACACGCTGACAACGGTCAGAATCAAGCCGATCAAAATCGTTTTTAACCAACCGGCTTCAAAGGCCAGCCAACCGGCTTTCCATACGATGGTCATGTACACGGCAACGCATAATGCGCCACCAATTGCACCTTCCCAGCTTTTACCCGGGCTGATGGTCGGCGCAATTTTGCGCTTGCCAAATGACTTGCCGCAGAAATACGCGCCAATATCGGCCACCCACACCAAACCCATAATCGCCAATAAAGACAGCGCGTCTTCAGGCTGAGGGCGCAGGTAAACCAGTGCAAACCAAAACGGCATTACCAACAACCAACCGACCGTGTAAGCCTGCCAGCCGCCGTTTAACTTCCATTTTGCTTTCAGCCACCACGGCATGACAATCAGCCAAAACGCCAATACGACATACCAAACCAAATCAGGCAGTTGCCAACCGCCGGCATAAGCAATCACGCCAAACACCAGCGTTGAAGCCAAATAATGATTGATTTTCAGCTTGTCCAAGCCGCTCATGCGGGCATATTCCCACAAAGTCAGCATGGCAATCAGGCCGCAAAACGCCGCCCACAGCCACATAGGTGCATAAAACAGCATGCCCAGCATCAGCGGCAAAAGCCACAGCGCCGTTAAAATTCGTTGTTTCAACATAGTTCTCAACCCCGTTGCTGCTCAACCGGCAGCTGTTCGGAAGTCCGCCCAAAGCGGCGTTCCCGTTTTTGGAACGAAGCAATCGCCTCGTTCAACGATTTCTCATTAAAATCAGGCCACAGCGTATCCGTAAAATACAATTCCGCATACGCCATCTGCCACAGCAGGAAATTACTGATGCGCGTCTCGCCACCGGTTCGGATAAACAAATCCGGCTCGGGTGCATCGCCCAACATCAAATAACGCGACAACGCCTCTTCAGTAATCTCAGTTACACCCTCGGCAATCAACTGATTTGCCGCCTGCAAAATATCCCAGCGGCCGCCATAATCGGCTGCAATGCTCAAAGTCAAACCGGTATTGTTTGCCGTCAACGCCTCTGCCGCCTCAATCCCCTTCAGGATTTCAGCATTAAACCGCTCACGGCTGCCGATGACTCTCAAGCGCATATTGTTATCGTGCAAACGGCGCACCTGCTTTTGCAAAGCCTGCAAAAACAGCCCCATCAGAAAAGAAACCTCTTCCTCGGGGCGTCGCCAGTTTTCAGTCGAAAAAGCAAACACGGTCAAATACCGCACACCCAGTTCAGCACAATGCTTCACCATGTTCTCCAGCGCATCCAAGCCGCGCTTATGCCCCATCACACGGGGAAGAAAACGCTTCTTTGCCCAACGTCCGTTGCCGTCCATAATCACAGCAATATGTCGGGGGATGGCAGAGTGTTCCAAAATCGTCTGCGTACTGCTTTTCATGTCTGCCTTTCAGGGAGCAAACCGTCCAAAGGCCGTCTGAACGGTTTGCACACAGGATTAAATCGCCATCAAATCTTCTTCTTTGGCAGCCAAGAGCTTGTCTGCCTCAGCAATATATTTGTCGGTCAACTTCTGAACCGCTTCCTCGCCACGGCGGGCTTCATCTTCAGAAATCTCTTTGTCTTTCAACAATTTTTTGATATGGTCGTTTGCATCACGGCGCACATTGCGGATAGACACACGGCCCTCTTCCGCCTCGCCGCGTACCACTTTGATCAAATCTTTACGGCGTTCCTCAGTCAGCATAGGCATAGGGACACGGATCAAATCGCCGACAGAAGCAGGGTTCAGACCCAAGTTGGAATCACGGATCGCTTTCTCGACTTTTGCAGCCATATTGCTCTCAAAAGGTTTCACACCGATCGTACGCGCATCCAAAAGCGTCACGTTCGCCACTTGGCTCACAGGCACCATGCTGCCCCAGTATTCCACTTCCACTTGGTCAAGCAGGCCGGTATGCGCACGGCCGGTACGCACTTTAGCCAGATTGTCTTTCAATACTTCCAGAGAACGCTGCATTTTGCCTTCAGCTGTCTTTTGAATATCATTAATCATCTTATACTTTCAATTTCATAGGAATAAAACAGGATTAACCGAGAATAGTACCGTTAAACCGCCCTCACGACAAGGCTTTACGCCCCAACAGCCTGAGACCTTTGCAAAATTCCCCAAAATCCCCTAAATTCCCACCAAGACATTTAGGAGATTTTCCATGAGCACCT